>NZ_CALRNF020000019.1:0-102203 GCF_943369415.1 Polaromonas sp. YR568 | reverse complement strand
CTCAGGTGCTGCTCTCGAATCATCTTGACGATCTGCACCTTGAACGCCGCATCGAACGATCGCCTGGTCTTGGCTTTGGTCATTTCTATTCCTCTCAGACATTGATTTCCCTCATCGGGATGTCTTTTGAAATTAGACCAGCACAGCTGTCAGCCCTCACCCCAACCCTCTCCCAGAGGGAGAGGGAGCGAAGAGCCAAGGATAGGACGCGGCGGATCTAAAGCGCCGCCGCTACGCGAGTCCCCTGGTCGATCGCACGCTTGGCGTCCAGCTCGCTGGCTTCGTCGGCGCCGCCTATCAGGTGGGTTTTGACGCCGGCCGCGCGCAACGGCTCCAGCAGTTCGCGCAGCGGTTCCTGCCCGGCGCACAGCACGATGTTGTCGACAGCCAGCACCGTGCCGTCCTGGCGTTTTTCGCCGAAGGTGATGAACAGGCCCAGGCCCGAATCCTGCTCGCCTATGCGTTCGTAGTTGACGCCCGAGAGCATCTCGACGTTTTTCATTTTGAGCGCGGCGCGGTGTATCCAGCCGGTGGTCTTGCCCAGGCCGGCGCCCAGCTTGCCGGGCTTGCGCTGCAGCAGCGTGACGTGGTGCGCGGGCGGTGTGGGCTGCGGGCGCACGACGCCGCCGCGCACTTCGGCCGGGTCGGCCACGCCCCATTCGGCCAGCCAGGCGGGAAGGTCCAGCGCGGTGGAATGGCCGGCGGGCGTGACCAGGAACTCGGCCACGTCAAAGCCTATGCCGCCCGCGCCTATGAGCGCCACGCGCGGGCCCACGGGCTGGCGGCCCAGTAGCACGTCGATGTAGCTGAGCACTTTGGGATGGTGTTGCCCCGGGATGCGCGGGTTGCGCGGCGTGACGCCGGTGGCGAGTACGACCTCGTCGAACTTCTGTGCAATCAGGTCTGCCGCGCTGACGCGCGTGTTCAGGTGCAGGCGCACGCCGGTGCCGCTGATGCGGTTGCCGAAGTAGCGCAGGGTTTCCTCGAACTCTTCCTTGCCGGGCACGCGCTTGGCGAGGTTGAACTGGCCGCCTATCCTGTCGGCCGCGTCGTAGAGGTCCACGCTGTGGCCGCGCAGGGCCAGCGTGGTGGCGGCGGCCAGGCCCGCCGGGCCCGCGCCTATGACGGCCACGCGCTTTTTGGCGGCAGTGATCTTGATGATGAGCTCGGTCTCATGCCCGGCACGCGGATTGACGAGGCAGCTCGCCAGTTTGGCCTTGAAGGCGTGATCCAGGCAGGCCTGGTTGCAGGCGATGCAGGTGTTGATCTCGTCGCGGCGGCCCTGGGCGGCCTTGTTGACGAATTCCGGATCGGCCAGGAAGGGGCGGGCCATGCTGACCATGTCGGCGCAGCCGTCTGCCAGTACTTGCTCGGCCACCTCTGGCATGTTCAGGCGGTTGCTGGTGACCAGCGGGATCGTGAGGCCGGCGGCGCGCAGGTCCGTGCGTAATTTTTTGGTGACCCAGGTGAAGGCGCCGCGCGGCACCGAGGTGGCGATGGTGGGCACGCGGGCTTCGTGCCAGCCTATGCCGCTGTTGATGATGGTGGCGCCGGCCGCTTCGACGGCCTTGGCCAGCAGCACGACTTCCTCCCAGCTGCTGCCGCCGGGGATCAGGTCGATCATCGAAAGGCGGTAGATGATGATGAAGTCGGGCCCCACCGCCTCGCGCGTGCGGCGCACGATCTCGACGGCCAGCCGCATGCGGTTGGCGTAGCTGCCGCCCCAGTCGTCCGTGCGCTGGTTGGTGTGGGTAACGAGGAACTGGTTGATGAAATAGCCTTCGCTGCCCATGATTTCGACGCCGTCGTAGCCGGCCTCGCGCGCCAGCAGCGCGCAGCGGATGAAAGCGCGTATCTGCCGTTCGATGCCGCCGGCGCTGAGCTCGCGCGGCGTGAAGGGCGAGATAGGGCTCTGGATGCGCGAGGGCGCGACGCACAGCGGGTGGTAGCCGTAGCGGCCGGTGTGCAGGATCTGCAGCGCGATCTTGCCGCCTTCGGCGTGCACGGCGTCGGTCACCTGTTTGTGGCGGCGCGCCGCGCCCGAGCTGGCCAGCATGCCGGCAAAGGGTTTGGTCCAGCCGGCGATGTTGGGCGCGAAGCCGCCGGTCACCATCAGGCCCACGCCGCCGCGCGCGCGCTCGGCGAAGTAGGCGGCCATGGCGGGAAAGTGCTTGCGCCCGTCTTCCAGGCCGGTGTGCATGCTGCCCATGAGCACGCGGTTCTTCAACGTGGTGAAGCCCAGGTCCAGCGGGGCGAGCAGGTGGGGGTAGGGGGAAGACCCGGAGGCCAAGGTGGAAGATGGGGTCGCGGCCAAAAGCAGGTCTCCTGTCAAAACTGCCTGCATCGTAGTCGCAAGCTGCGGCCGCTGACAGCCCGGCAGGTACTCTAGGGGACAGGCTCTATCGGGACCGGGGACTTACCCTGAAGCCCTTGCGGTGTTGTCCGACACGCGGGGCAGGGCGGTACTGCTACCTTGGAGCCATGCCTAAAAACACCAGCCCCACACGCGCCAAGACCGGCGAAGGCGCGACCGTGCCGCATCCTGCCCACACTGAACCCGACGACAAAGCCGACGGTAACGATGCCAGCACCCTGATTGAAAACCCGGTGAAGCCCGGGGAGGGCGGCGGCCTTAAACAGCACAGCTTTCCCGACGGCGGCGGCAGCGGCGGCGCTGAAGCGTTCCGGCGGACACCGCGGGGCAAACCTTCACCTGGCGTCTGAACGGCGTTTAACCGGCGTCTGATGAAACTCGCGACCTTCAACGTCAACGGCATCAAGACGCGCTTGCCGCAGTTGCTTGAATGGCTGGAGAAGGAAGCGCCCGACGTGGCCTGCCTGCAGGAGCTGAAAGCGCTGGACGGCGTGTTCCCGCACCAGGCCTTGCGCGAGGCGGGGTATGAAGCCTTGTGGAAGGGCCAGCGTTCGTGGAACGGCGTGGCGATTCTCGCCAAAGGCCAGGCGCCGGTGGAGATACGCCGCGAATTGCCCCGCGACCCGGCCGACGACCAGAGCCGCTACCTCGAAGCCGCGGTGGACGGTATCGTGGTGGCTTGCCTCTACCTTCCAAACGGCAATCCGCAGCCCGGGCCGAAATTTGACTACAAGCTCGCCTGGTTCAGCCGCCTGCATGCGCACGCCAGGGCTCTGTATGCCTCGGGCCATCCGGTGGCGCTGATGGGCGATTTCAATGTGATTCCGACAGACCTGGACGTGTACAAGCCCAAGTCATGGCAGCGCGACGCGCTGATGCAACCCGAAAGCCGCGCCGCGTACGAAACACTGCTGGCGCAGGGCTGGGCGGACAGCCTGCGCGCGCTGCACCCCGACGAGCGTATCTATACCTTCTGGGACTACTTTCGCCAGCACTGGCAGCGCAATGCGGGCCTGCGCATAGACCACATCCTGCTGAACGCGGAACTTGCGCCGCGCCTGAAGGCGGCCGGCGTGGACAGCTGGGTGCGCGGGCAGGAGCATGCCAGCGACCATGCGCCTGTGTGGGTGGAGCTGGGGGTGAATGGAAAAAAGGCGCGGGCGCCGCGCAAGGCCGCCGCCAAAAAAGCGGCGCCGAAAAAACGCGCGGCGGCGGCGAAGCCTTAACGGCTTTTCTTGATGGCCTGCGCGGCCTGGGTGACGAGTTCGGGGCCTTTGTAGATCAGCCCGGTGTAGATCTGCACCACGTCGGCACCGGCCTGGATCTTGGAGACGGCATCGGCGCCGCTCAAAATGCCGCCCACGCCGATGATGGGAAAGCCCTTGCCCAGCGCCGCGCGCAGCTGGGCGATGACGCGGTTGCTGGCTTCCAGCACAGGCGCGCCGCTCAGGCCTCCGGCTTCCTCGGCATGGCGCATGCCCTTGACGGCCTCGCGGTTCAATGTGGTGTTGGTGGCGACCACGCCGTCCATCGCGTGGCGTTGCAGTGTGGCGGCAATGACCGCGACCTGGGCCTCGTCGAGGTCGGGCGCGATCTTCACGAAAATCGGGACGCGCTTGCCGTGCTGCGCGGCCAGGGCTTCGCGGCGCTCGGCGATGCGGCCCAGCAACGCGTCCAGCGCCTCGTCGCTTTGCAGCGCGCGCAGGTTTTTGGTGTTGGGGCTGGAGATGTTGACGGTGACGTAGTCGGCATGCGGGTAGACGCCGTCCAGGCAGATCAGGTAGTCATCGACCGCGTTTTCCATCGGCGTGGCGGCGTTCTTGCCGATGTTCAGGCCCAGCAGCAGGCCGCCTTGCGCGCCCGGCTTGCGCACGCTGGAGCGCCGCACATTGGCCAGGAAGGCGTCCAGCCCTTCGTTGTTGAAGCCCAGGCGGTTGATCAGCGCGTTGGCCTCGGGCAGGCGGAACATGCGCGGCTTGGGGTTGCCGGGCTGGCCCTTGGGAGTGACGGTGCCGACTTCGACAAAACCGAAACCCATGGCGGCCAGGCCGTCTATGCAGCGGGCGTTTTTGTCCAGGCCCGCGGCCAGGCCCACGCGATTCGGAAATTTCAGGCCTGCCAGTTCGATCGGGTCGCTGACGCGGCTGGACAGGTAGGCCAGCGCCAGCGGCGTGCCCTGGGTGCGCGCCAGCGAGGCCATGGTCAGTTCGTGGGCGGTTTCAGGATCCAGTCCAAATAAAAAGGGACGGGCCAGGGCGTAGGGGAGCAGGGACATTGGATAATTCGGAGCAAGTGGCTGTGAAGGCCCGGGCAGCGCAGGCCCGGGCAAGAGCCCTGATTGTCGCAAAACCCCTGTTCACTCCTCCCGCCTCAATTCCCCCAACCTTTCCCAACACTCCCATGACCCAAGACGAACTCAAAACCCTGGTCGGCCAGGCGGCCCTGCACTACGTCGAAGAAGGCAGCATTGTCGGCGTCGGCACCGGCTCCACCGTCAACAAATTCATAGACGCGCTGGCCACCATGAAGGACCGCATCGCGGGCGCCGTGTCCAGCTCGGTCGCCTCCACCGAGCGCCTGCAGGCCCTGGGCATCAAGGTATTCGACGCGACCGACGTCGACGAACTGGGCGTCTACATCGACGGCGCCGATGAGATCGACAACGCGGGCTACATGGTCAAGGGCGGCGGCGCGGCGCTCACGCGCGAAAAAATCGTGGCCGCGCAGTCGCGCAAGTTCGTCTGCATCGCCGACGAGTCCAAGCTGGTGCCGGTGCTGGGCAACTTCCCGTTGCCGGTGGAAGTCATTCCCATGGCCGCCAAACGCATCGCGCGGCAGTTCGCGGCGCTGGGCGGGCAGGCCGTGCTGCGCCTGAAGGACGGCAAACCGCTGGTGACCGACAACGGTCAGCACATCCTGGACGTGACCGGCCTGAAGATCAGCGACCCGCTGGCCTTCGAGTCCCAGGTCAACCAGTGGCCGGGCGTGGTGACGGTGGGGGTGTTCGCCTTCCAGAAGGCCCATGTGTGCCTGCTGGGCGCGCCGGGTGGCGTGAAGACGCTGGTGTTTTAAGGCAGATCCAAGCCCGGACGGCGGAACGCCGGGTGGCTACCCGGCGTTTAAAAGAATCGAAACTGAGTTCAGAACTTGATGCCGGCCGGGTTATCCGCTGGAGGGGGCGGTGGGGCTACCGGTGTGGGCGCCGCTTCGGCTGGGCGCGCCGCGCCATTGCCCGCTACCGCGGGGGCGGTGACGCTCACCAGTGGCGCTGGAGCCGGCGGGCGGTAGTTTGCCGGCAGAACCGATGCCGCAGGATAGCCGGCGGCATTCAGGTATTGGGTCCACTCCGCGTCGGAAAAGCCCTTTAGTTGCTGGGACCCAATGGTGGCAAAGGGCACCGAGGCGTCGCCGCTGATGCGCTGGAGGGCCTTGATGTCATCGCTCGTGGTGACCGTTCTCTCGGAAAACGGGATGCCGCGGTTGATCAGCATGGCACGGGCGCCGCCGCAAGGGCCGCAGTTGGCGCCGGTGTACAGCGTCACGGGGAATTTCGTGGCGACTTGCCGCAGTTCAAAGGGGAGACCGGTGCTTGCCGGGGCGCCCCCGGAACCGGTATTGGCCGTGCTGACCCTGCCAGGAGTGGTTTGGGGCGGCGGCTGGTCGGAAAAGGTCACCTTGCCGTCGGCCCCGATGATGCGGTAGACCTGTTGGGCCTGCGAGAGGGGTGAAAAAAGACTGCCGGCGATAAGGGTGAAGGCCAGCAAGCCATTCGGCGCCAAAGATTTCACAGCGTTTGTTTTCATGGTTCCAGTCGCTCCGGTTGCAGGGATAAAAGACAAATCATCCAGAAATTGGAAGTCTGATAAGTCTACTAACGTTTTCAGGCCATGCCCTGATGACGCAACAGGGCGTCTATCGAGGGTTCACGGCCGCGAAAGGCCTTGAAAGACTCCATGGCGGGCCGGCTTCCGCCCGCCTCCAGGATGGCTTTGCGGTATTTTCTGCCGGTTTCCACGGTGACCGTGGTTTTGCCCGCATCGTCTCCCGCCGGCGAGGGGGAGGCTGTAGCCGTTTCCTCAAAGGCGGCGTAAGCGTCGGCCGACAGCACTTCGGCCCATTTGTAGCTGTAATAGCCGGCGGCATAGCCGCCCGAAAAAATGTGACTGAATGTGTGCGCCGTACGGCTATAAGCCGGCGAGGGGATTACCGCCACCTCCTTGCGCACCTCGGCCAGCAGGCCCATCAGCTCGTCGGCCGGGTTGTGCGAGGTGTGCAGCAGCATGTCGAACAGCGAAAACTCGACCTGGCGCAGCGTCTGCATGCCGCTCTGGAAGTTTTTGGCGGCCAGCATCTTGTCGAACAGCGCGCGCGGCAGCGGCGCGCCGGTGTCGACGTGCGCCGTCATGTGCTTGAGCACGTCCCATTCCCAGCAGAAGTTTTCCATGAACTGGCTGGGCAGCTCGACCGCGTCCCATTCGACGCCGCTGATGCCCGAGACATCGCGCTCGTTGACCTGCGTGAGCATGTGGTGCAGGCCGTGGCCGAATTCGTGGAACAGCGTGGTCACGTCGTCATGCGTGAGCAGCGCGGGCTTGCCGCCCACGCCGTCGGCGAAATTGCAGACCAGGTGCGCCACCGGGGTTTGCAGCTTGCCGGTGTCGGGGCGCAGCCAGCGGGCGCGCACGTCGTCCATCCAGGCGCCGCCGCGCTTGCCGGTGCGGGCCGGCTGGTCGAGGTAGAACTGGCCGACGAGTTCGCCGCCGCGTTCGATGCGGTAGAACTCCACGCCGGGCTTCCACACCGGGGCCGAGTCCTTGCGGATGGCGACTTCAAACAGGGTTTCGACGATTTTGAACAAGCCGGCCAGCACCTTGGGCGCGGTGAAGTATTGTTTGACTTCCTGCTCGCTGAAGGCGTAGCGCGCTTCCTTGAGTTTTTCGCCGACGTAGGCGTAATCCCAGGGCTGGATATCGGCCAGGTTCAGCTGGCTGGCGGCAAAGGCGCGCAGGTCGGCGACGTCTTTTTCGGCATAGGGGCGGGCGCGGCGGGCCAGGTCGCGCAAAAAGGCAATCACTTCGTCGGGCGACTTGGCCATCTTGGCCACCACCGACACTTCGCCGAAATTGTTGTAGCCCAGCAGCTTCGCTTCCTCGAGGCGCAACGCGAGGATTTCTTTCATGATCGCGCTGTTGTCGAATTTGCTGAATTCGGGCGCCGCCTGGTCGCTGGCGCGTGTCGTGTAGGCCTTGTACAGGCTTTCGCGCAGCTTGCTGCTGACGGCGAACTGCATGACGGGCAGGTAGCTCGGCATTTTGAGGCTCAGGCGGTAGCCGGCCTTGCCTTCGGCCTCGGCCTGGGTGCGCGCGGTTTGCAGCACGTCGGCCGGGATGCCGGCGATTTCGGCTTCGGTGGCGTAGTAAGCGAAGGCGTCGGTCGCGTCCAGCGCGTTTTCGCTGAACTTCTGGCTCAGCTCGGCCTGGCGTTCCTGGATTTGCGCGAAGCGTTCCCGGTCTGCGCCCTGCAATTCCGCACCCGACAGCACGAAGTTGCGGATCGCGTTTTTATGCGCCTGGCGCTGCTCGGCGTTCAGGTTGGAGACGTCGATGGCTTTGTACTTGGCATAAAGGCGTTCGTCGGCGCCCAGGCGGGTCCAGAACTCGGTCACGCGCGGCAGGGCCGCGTTGTAGGCGGCGCGCAGCTCGGGTGTATCCGCCACGCTGTTGAGGTGGCTCACGGCGCCCCAGGCGCGGCCCAGGTTTTCGGTGGCCACGTCCAGTACGCCGGAGATGCCTGTCCAGGAGGCCGGGAAGTCAGGCGCCGTGACGGTTTCGAGTGCCGTTTCGGCCTTGGCCATCAGTTCATCGACGGCGGGACCCACATGTTCGGGCTGGATCCGGTCAAACAGCGGGAGGTCGGAAAAATCGAGGAGGGGATTGGTCATGACGTATAGCTGTGGGCGGAAGTCTCGAATCTAAAGGCCTGGGGCCGCGCGGCCACAAGGAATGTGCCTGCCGGGGCCATTTGCCCGTGTTGCCATGCGGCGCCTGCGGGCGCCAGGGCAGGGCGGGCGGGTCAGCCTTGCGCGCTTTTCTTGGCGCTCTTGAGCTGGGGCTTTTTGGCGCGCTTGACGGTGCCGCCCGGCGTGAGGCGCTGGTTGCCCAGCACACGCAGGGTTTTCACCTCGGGCCGCTGGCCGTAGCGTGAGCTGTTTTTCAGCACCTTGACGTCGCGCGGGCCGGGCATGCGGTCTTCATTGACCTTTTTTTCCTTGGGCGGCATGGGGCGCCACAGCACCAGCAGCTTGCCGATGTGCTGGATGGGCGCGGCGTTGAGTTCGTCTGCCAGGGTCTGGAAGATCTCCTCGCGGCCGGCGCGGTCGTCGGACTGCACCCGCACCTTGATGAGCCCGTGGGCGTTGAGCGCGGCGTCGGTTTCCTTCTTGACGGCGGGGGTCAGGCCGTCGGAGCCGATCATCACGACCGCGTTCAGGTGGTGAGCATCGGCGCGGTGATCCTTGCGCTGGGCGGGGGTAAGTTGTATTTGAGCCATGCCCCAATTATCGGGCGAGTCGGGGAGAGGACAATAGGCCCCATGAAAGTAAATGCCAAGACCGGTTTCAAGCCCGGCGTCCAGACCGATGCCAAGGCCGCCGCCAAGGCCGCCGGTAAAACCGCAGTGAAAGCCGGCGGCAAGGGAAAAGTCAACAAGGCGTGGCTGCACGACCACATCAACGACCCTTACGTCAAACTCGCCCAGAAAGAGGGCTACCGGGCCCGCGCCGCTTACAAACTGAAGGAAATCGACGAAACCTTCGGCCTGGTGAAGCCGGGCGATTGTGTGGTCGACCTGGGCAGCACGCCCGGCGCCTGGAGCCAGTATGTGCGGCGACGCCTGTCGCCCACGGGTGCGGCGGCCGGCACGCTCAACGGCCGCATCATCGGGCTCGATTTGCTGCCCATGGAGCCTATCGAGGGCGTGACCTTCATCCAGGGCGACTTCCGCGAGGCCGAAGTGCTGCAGCAGCTCGAGCAGGCCCTGGCCACGCCCGAGGGGCAGGTCCGGGTGGACCTGGTGATTTCCGACATGGCGCCCAACCTCTCGGGCATCGAATCGGCGGACGCCGCCCGCATCGCCCATTTGATCGAGCTGGCCGTCGAATTCGCCCAGAACCGCATGAAGCCGGACGGCACGCTGGTGGTCAAACTCTTTCACGGCAGCGGCTACGACCAGCTCGTCAAACTCTTCCGGGACACCTTCAAGATCGTCAAACCCGTCAAACCCAAGGCCTCGCGGCCAGGTTCGTCGGAAACCTTTCTGGTCGGGCGGGGGCTGAAAAAGAGCGCTTAAGAACCTGGTCACGGCCTAAATGGGGTCGCGTTGGGATTTCACCCCAACCCGGAGGGCAAGCGCCTTCTCGGGCGGTCTGCGGTGTTGCGGCGCTAGCCCATAGATTACTATGGGCATCGCACCGCGCCTTGCATCCCATCCCGATAAGGGGCTTGCGCGACCCCATTTAGGCCGTGAGCAGGTTCTTTGCCCCACAATGAGTGCATCAGGGCCCATCGCGATGGCAAATGTCACGGTGTTGGCGCTCCTAATCCCGCTTTAAACCAAGGGCCGGGACCGGAAAACGCGGTTTTTGCCCTTGAAACGCCTAAAATCAGGCGCATGTGACTTTTGTTCTTACACCGGAGTAGTCCTTGAACAATCAGTGGTTTTCCAAAATTGCAATCTGGCTGGTGATCGCCATGGTGCTCTTCACCGTATTCAAGCAATTTGATACACGTGGCGGCGCCGGTTCCAACTACCTGGGTTACTCCGAGTTCCTGGAAGAAGTGCGCGGCAAGCGCATCAAGGCGGCGACCATCGCCGAAGGCCAGGGCGGCACCGAAATCTCGGCCACCACCGTGGACGACCGAAAAATCCGCACGACGGCGACTTACCTTGACCGCGGCCTGGTCGGCGACCTGATCGCCAACGACGTCAAGTTCGACGTCAAGCCTCGCGAAGAAACCTCCTTGCTCACCTCGCTGCTGATCAGCTGGGGACCCATGCTGCTGCTGATAGGCGTGTGGATCTACTTCATGCGGCAGATGCAGGGCGGCGGCAAGGGCGGGGCGTTCAGCTTCGGCAAGTCCAAGGCGCGCATGCTGGACGAATCCACCAATCCCGTCACCTTCGCCGACGTCGCGGGTTGCGACGAAGCCAAGGAAGAGGTCAAGGAAGTCGTTGATTTCCTCAAAGACCCGCAAAAATTCCAGAAACTGGGCGGGCGCATTCCGCGCGGCCTGCTGCTGGTCGGCCCTCCGGGCACCGGCAAGACCCTGCTCGCCAAGGGCATCGCCGGCGAGGCCAAAGTGCCTTTCTTCTCGATTTCCGGCTCCGACTTCGTCGAAATGTTCGTCGGCGTGGGCGCTGCCCGCGTGCGCGACATGTTTGATAACGCCAAGAAAAACGCCCCCTGCATCATCTTCATCGATGAAATCGACGCGGTCGGCCGCCAGCGCGGCGCCGGCCTGGGCGGCGGCAATGACGAACGCGAGCAGACCCTCAACCAGATGCTGGTCGAGATGGACGGCTTTGAAACCAACGTCGGCGTGATCGTGGTGGCCGCCACCAACCGTCCCGACATCCTGGATGCCGCCTTGCTGCGCCCCGGCCGTTTTGACCGCCAGGTCTATGTGACGCTGCCCGACATCCGCGGCCGCGAGCAGATCCTCAACGTGCACATGCGCAAGGTTCCGCTGGGCCAGGACGTGAACCCGAGCGTGATCGCCCGCGGCACGCCCGGCATGTCCGGCGCAGACCTCGCCAACCTCTGCAACGAAGCCGCCCTGATGGCCGCCCGCCGCAACGCGCGCACCGTCGAGATGCAGGACTTCGAAAAAGCCAAGGACAAGATCCTCATGGGTCCCGAGCGCAAGAGCATGGTCATGCCCGAGGAAGAGCGCCGCAACACGGCTTACCACGAGTCCGGCCATGCGCTGCTCGGCAAGATGCTGCCCAAGTGCGACCCGGTCCACAAGGTCACCATCATCCCGCGCGGCCGCGCACTCGGCGTGACCATGAGCCTGCCCGCGCAGGACCGCTACAGCTACGACCGTGAATACATGCTGAGCCAGATCAGCATGCTGTTCGGCGGCCGCATCGCCGAGGAAGTCTTCATGAACCAGATGACGACCGGCGCCAGCAACGACTTTGAACGCGCCACCGCGCTGGCCCGCGACATGGTCACGCGCTACGGCATGACGGAAGCCCTGGGCCCCATGGTTTACGCCGAAAACGAAGGCGAAGTCTTCCTGGGCCGTTCGGTCACCAAGACCAACAACATGAGCGAGTCGACCCTGCAAAAGGTCGACGGCGAAGTGCGCCGCATCATCGACCAGCAATACGCCCTGGCGCGCAAGCTGATCGAAGAGAACCAGGACAAGATGCACGCCATGGCCAAGGCCCTGCTCGAATGGGAAACCATCGACATGGACCAGCTTGACGACATCATGGCCGGCAAGGAGCCGCGCCCGCCCAAGGACTGGACGCCGCGCAACTCTTCCGTCGGCGGTGGCGGCGGCCCCACGGGCGGCACGCCCGCGGTCAGCACCGACCCGGCGCCTACCGTGGCCTGAGGCCGAGGCCGGTGAGCAACCAGGATTGACTGCCAGGCAGTCGGGAAAACCGGGGCGAGTCCCCGGTTTTTTTCATTTCAGACCGATCCGATGGCTGCGGTAACGCGCGGCACCAAGCTTTATCCTCAACCTGCCCAGCGGACTCACCACCATGATCTGGCAAACCTCCCGCTTCCAAATTGATTTGTCCAGGCCCCGCGTCATGGGCATCGTCAACGTCACGCCCGACTCCTTCTCGGACGGCGGCAAGTACTTCACCGAAGGCAGCGGCTTTGCCAGCGTGTTCGCCCACTGCGACAAGCTGCTCAAGGACGGCGCCGACCTGCTGGACATAGGCGGTGAATCCACCCGCCCCGGTGCGCCGCCGGTGCCGCTGGACGAAGAACTCGCGCGCGTGCTGCCCGTGGTGCGCCACGCGGCCAGGCTGGGCGTGCCGCTCTCCATCGACACCTACAAACCCGAAGTGATGCAGGCCGTGCTTGATCTCGGCGCTGACGTCATCAACGACATCTGGGCCCTGCGCAAGCCGGGCGCGGCCGAAGTGGTGGCCAGACACCCCAGCTGCGGCGTCTGCCTGATGCACATGCACCGCGAGCCGCAGACCATGCAGGTCGCGCCCATGGAGGGCGACGTGGTGCCGCAGGTGCTGGCATTCCTTGAAGCCGCCGCGGCCGGTTTGCAGGCCGCCGGTGTCGATAAATCCCGCATCGTGCTCGACGTAGGTGTGGGCTTCGGCAAAACCGTCGCGCAAAACTTCGCGCTGCTGGCGCACCAGCGGGAGTTTCTTGCGCCCGGCTACCCGTTGCTGGCCGCCTGGTCGCGCAAGTCCTCATTGGCCGCCGTCACCGCCACCTCGCTGGCCTCCGTGGCCCAGCTCGACGTGGCCGACCGCATGGTGCCCAGCGTCGCGGCGGCCCTGCTGGCCGTGGACCGCGGTGCGCGCATCGTGCGCGTGCATGACGTGAAAGAAACTGTTCAGGCGCTCAAAGTCTGGATGGCCGCAAGCTGAGTTTCCAGGTTTTGGCTGACAGGCGGGCAGGGCGGCGCGCCCTAAAATAGCCCCAGATTCTTCAGAACAACATTCACAACAACAAGCTCCACAGGGACAAAACTCCATGACCAGAAAATACTTCGGCACAGACGGCATTCGCGGCACGGTGGGCCAGCCGCCCATCACCCCCGACTTCGTGCTGCGCCTGGCGCACGCCGTGGGCCGCGTGTTGCGCCGCACCGAATCCCGCCCCACGGTGCTGATCGGCAAGGACACCCGCATCTCCGGCTACATGCTCGAAAGCGCGCTCGAGTCGGGCTTCAATTCCGCCGGCGTCGACGTCGTGCTGCTGGGGCCCCTGCCCACGCCGGGCGTGGCCTACCTCACGCGGGCCCAGCGCGCCAGCCTGGGCGTGGTCATCAGTGCCAGCCACAATGCCTATCCCGACAACGGTATCAAGTTTTTCAGCGCCCAGGGCACCAAGCTCGACGACGCCTGGGAACTCGCCGTGGAGGCCGCGCTTGAAGAGCCGCCCGTCTGGGCCGATTCGGCCTCCCTCGGCAAGGCGCGCCGCCTTGACGACGCGGCGGGCCGCTACATTGAATTCTGCAAAAGTACTTTTGCCAACGACCTCACCCTCAAGGGCCTGAAGATCGTGGTCGACGGCGCCCACGGCGCTGCGTACCACATCGCACCCATGGTCTTCCATGAACTGGGCGCCGAAGTCATCGCCATAGGCTGCGCGCCTGACGGCCTCAACATCAACCACGAAGTCGGTGCCACGCACCCCGACGCGCTGATCAAGGCCGTCAAGGCCAACAAGGCCCACTACGGCATCGCGCTCGACGGCGACGCCGACCGCCTGCAGATGGTGGACGCCGACGGCCGCCTCTTCAACGGCGACGAGGTGCTCTTCCTCATGGTCAACGAGCGCCTGGCGCGCGGCGAAAAAGTCCCCGGCACGGTCGGCACGCTGATGACCAACATGGCCGTCGAAGTCGCGCTCAAGAAAAAAGGCGTCGAGTTCGTGCGCGCCAAGGTCGGCGACCGCTACGTGCTCGAAGAACTCGACAAGCGCGGCTGGCTGCTGGGCGGCGAAGGCTCGGGCCATTTGCTTGCGCTCGACAAGCACACCACCGGCGACGGCCTCATCAGCGCGCTGCAGGTGCTGCAGGCCTGCGTGCGCAGCGGCAAGACCATTGCCGAACTGCTGGGCGAAGTCGTGCTGTTCCCGCAAACCCTCATCAACGTGCGCCTCAAGCCCGGCCAGGACTGGAAGAGCAGCAAGGAACTGGCCGCCATGAGCAAAACCGTGGAAGCCGAACTCGGCGACTCCGGCCGCCTGTTGATACGCGCCAGCGGCACCGAGCCGCTGCTGCGCGTGATGGTCGAGGCGCGTGATGCGGCCCAGGCGAAGAGCTGCGCCGAGCGGGTGGCGGATACGGTGCGCAGCTAGCCCGTTCACAAGCCAGATGGCACCCGGACCGCGCAGGCCTGCGCGGATGAGTTTCGCGTTGCGGCCGAAGCGACCTGGGTGATGGCCGATCCCGGCTGAGAATCCGCAAAAATCCCACAACGATTGTCGACCGCAAGACAATTTGCAAATGGATGCCTGAACGGCACTGATAGCCTGAGCACCAGCTTCGGGCCGGCTGCGATTTTCCAGAACTCCGGCCCGCAAGGCCCGGCCTCCCGGCCGTGCAAAAACCGCTCAAGCCCGTTCATGCCATGAAACCCACGATCCGTGCTCGCCCTGGTGCGGGCCACAAGAAGCCCGAAACGCCAAAACCTCCACAGGCGCCGCGGCGCCGCTACCTGTTTGTCCACCAGAACTTCCCGGGGCAGTTTGTCCATGTGGCCAAGGCCCTTGCGGCCCAGGGGCACCAGGTCCTGGGGCTGGGCATCACGCCGCGGCCGGTGGACGGTGTGCAACTTGTGCGCTACCAGCTTCCCACCTTCAAGACGCCCAGCCAGCTGGCGTTGGTCCGCAATTTTGAGGTCAAGGCCTTGCACGGCCAGGTATGCGCACAGGCCATGCAACAGCTTGCCGACCAGGGATTCAGTCCCGACCTTGTCGTGGCGCATCCCGGCTGGGGCGAGGCGCTTTTCTGCAAGGATGTCTGGCCGGGCGCCAGGCTCATGGTGTTTTCCGAGTTTTACTATTCCGCGCGGGGCCGCGATTATGGGTTTGACCCGGAGTTTTGCCGTGAAAGCCTGTTGGCACATTGCGCTTTGCGCTTGAAGAACACCGCCCTGCTGCATGCCTTGAGCACGGCGGATACCGCGTACGCGCCCACCGAGTGGCAGCGCCGGCAGGTGCCGGAGGAATACCGCGGCAAAGTCCGGGTCATCCACGACGGCATAGACACCAACGTGGCCAGACCCGATCCGGGCGCCCGGTTTTCCGTGGCCGGCACAGGCCTGGAATTCAAACCCGGCGACGAAGTCCTGACCTACATCAACCGCAACCTGGAGCCCTACCGCGGCTTTCACATCTTCATGCGGGCTTTGCCGGCCATCCTGAAAGCACGTCCGCATGCGCATTGTGTGCTGGTGGGCGGCGACGAAGTGAGCTACGGCACCAGGCCTGCGGGCGGCGGCACATGGCGCGAAGTCCTGCTCAAGGAGGTCGGCGGGCAGCTGCCGATGGACCGCGTGCATTTCGTCGGGACACTGCCTTATGCGCGCTACCTCGAGCTGCTGCAGGTGTCACGCTGCCACGTGTACCTGACCTATCCCTTTGTCCTTTCATGGAGTTGCCTGGAGGCCATGAGCGCGGGCTGTGTGGTGGTCGCCAGCCGTACCGCGCCTGTCGAGGAGGTCATGGCACACGGCGTCAACGGCCTGCTGTTTGATTTTTTCGACGTGCGGGCGCTGGCCGATACCGTTGTGGACGTTCTTGCCGACCCGGCCGCCCATGCGCACCTGGGGCATACGGCACGCCAGGCCATGCTGGCGCGTTTTGACCTTGCCACCCGCTGCCTGCCTGAATTGCTGGCGCTGGTGGAGGAGGCATTGAAGGTCTAAACGGCCTGCATCAAGCGTGCCCGCTCATCCGGCGTGAGCACCCTGGGCGATACACGCGATGTCCCAGTCTGCGGGTCAAAGAACGGCGTGTTCTTGTAGCTGCCGTCCAGCCTTGCGCGTATCAGCCTGGCCATGAAGCGCAGGATGGACACGGTGGTGCTCGCCGCCATGGCCTTGGGTGTGCCCTTGGCACTCTTCATGCCGACCCGCATGCGCACGGGGCCGAAGGCGCTGTCCAGGCTGGCGGATGGATCTTGCAGGCAGTTGTGCAGCAGGCCGACGTGCGAAACCTTGAAGTCGCGCGAGGTATTGCCGATGGGCGTGTTGCAGCAGCTGGCGTACCAGCGCAGCATGCCCTTGTCGCTGAGGGACATGCAGGCCAGTTTCTCCACACCCTGGATGAAACTCACGTATTGGGGCAGCGTGGCAACCACGTCCGATCCGCCCATCTCATCCAGAATCTCATCGGCCTTGCCCAGGAAGTGCGCATAGGCCTGGCAGTCCTTGCAGTAGCAGACGCCGCGGCATACGGATTCGGTATGGCTGACGTGGCCTTGTAGAGTGCCGCATTGGCAGCGCAGGGGGTGGTTCATGGGGAGAGCTTACACACGAATCCGGTCTTCAGGCCAGCCATCGACAGACGCAACTTCTTCCGTCTTGAAGTCCCCGGGCAGCACGATCTCCAGCATTTCAATGTCCGCGCTGTGGCCGACTTCCCGGTGGCGGATCTCAGGCGGCTGGTGCACGCAGGAGCCGGCTTCGAGCCGGACTATGCCCTGGCCCTCGTATTCGAATTCGATCCATCCCTTGAGCACGTAGACGAGCTGGAAAACCGTCTTGTGAATATGTGCCTGGCCCGAAAAATCGGTGCCCGCCGCCGCGCGTATGACATGGGCCTCAACCCGCCCCTCGGTGGCCTGTTTGATTCCCAGGTCGCGATACTCAAAAAATGAACGAAGCCCGCGCTCGAAGGTCGCGCCATCGGCGTGGGAGACGACAAATCCTTGGGTGCTCATGGGTTCTCCTGTCCGGTGAGGGTGAGACCTGTATCAGCCGGTGGGGCTTTTCGTGCTGCGGAGCATGTGCAACGCCAGCAAGCACAGCACCACCGCCAGCAAAAGGGCGGCGGCAAACACTTCCGAAAGAATGGTGACGTTGGCCATCAGGGGGTGCAGTTCGATGGGCGCCAGCGCATAGTGGCCCAAACCGTCAAAGCCCAGCGCGGCGTAAACGGCCACCAGCAACAGGCCCGTCGCCACGTATCTCTTGTGCATCAGCAGCAAACCCGTCACGCCCACGGATGTGATGGCAGCCCACACCGCATACACCTGCGCACGCGTGAGCCATGCCGGCAGGTTCGGGTATTGACAGATGAACTCGGCGTTGTGGCTGAAGTGGCCGAGGCTGGCGAGAAAATAGGTCGCCGTCAGCGCCAGGAGAACTTTCGGCAGCCCCCGCATCGTCCCCGCCATGCTCAAGCCAGCGTATACGCCGTCTTCACCGTCGTGAAAAACTCCTGCGCATACTTGCCCTGCTCGCGCGGGCCGTAGCTCGATCCCTTGCGGCCGCCGAACGGCACGTGGTAGTCCACGCCGGCGGTGGGCAGGTTCACCATGACCATGCCGGCCTGGCTGTGGCGCTTGAAGTGGGTGGCGTATTTGAGGCTGGTGGTGGCGATGCCGGCCGACAGACCGAAGGGCGTGTCGTTGGCGGTGGCCAGGGCCGCCTCGTAGTCTTTCACGCGGATGATGCTGGCGACCGGGCCGAAGATTTCCTCGCGGTTGATGCGCATGCCGGCCGTGCTTTCGCTGAAGAGGGCCGGCTGCATGTAAAAACCTTCGGCGCCGCTGCCCGTGTGGCAGGGGATGCGCGCGCCGCCGAAGGCCAGCGTGGCACCTTCGGCCTTGCCGATTTCGATGTAGCTCAAGTCCTGCTCGAGTTGCGCCAGCGAGGACACCGGGCCCACGTCGGTGCCGGCCGTGAGGGCGTCGCCCACCTTGATGCGTGCCATGCGTGCCTGCAGCGCTTCGACGAAGGCCGGGTAGATGCCGTCGGTCACGATGAGGCGGCTGGACGCCGTGCAGCGCTGGCCGGTCGAATAGAAGGCGCTCTGCGCGCTGAGTTCAACGGCTTGCGTGAGGTCCGCGTCGTCGAGGATGACCTGCGGGTTCTTGCCGCCCATTTCGAGCTGCACTTTTTTGAGGTTCTTCGCGCAGGCCTCGGCGATGCGGCCGCCCACGCCGACCGAGCCGGTGAAGCTGATGGCGTTGACACCCGGGTGGTTGACCAGCGCGTCGCCGATCACGCGGCCCGGGCCCATGACCAGGTTGAACACGCCGGCCGGAATGCCGGAGCGCGAGATGATTTCGGCCAATGCCCAGGCGCTGCCGGGCACCAGGTCGGCGGGCTTCAAGACCACGCAGTTGCCAAAGGCCAGCGCGGGGGCGATTTTCCAGGCCGGAATGGCGATGGGGAAATTCCAGGGCGTGATCAGGCCGACCACTCCCACGGGCTCGCGCGTGATCTCGACGCCTATGCCGGGGCGCACTGAGGGCAAGGTCTCGCCCGACAGGCGCAGGCATTCACCCGCGAAGAACTTGAAGATGTGGCCGGCGCGTGTGGCCTCGCCTATGCCTTCGGGTTTGGTCTTGCCTTCCTCGCGCGAGAGCAGGGTGCCAAGTTCTTCGCGGCGCGCGAGGATCTCGGTGCCGATTTTGTCCAGCGCGTCCGAGCGCGCCTGTATGCCCGAGGTAGCCCAGGCCGGGAAGGCCGCCTGCGCCGCCTGCACCGCCGCGTCCAGCCCGGCCGCATCGGCCTGCGCGTACTGGCCTATCACGTCCGACAGATTCGAGGGATTGAGGTTGGGGCTGGCGCTTGTGCCTTCGACCCATTTGCCGTTGATGAGGTTGCGGTGCAGCGTGTCGGTGGAGGGGGTCGAGGTGGTCATGGATGTCCTGAAGGGCGTGTCGGTTTTAGCGGGCCCATCGCAGGACCAGGGGGTCCAGCCGGCGGGCGGTTTCAAGGAGGCCGGCGCGCACCGCTGGGTGCATTTTGGGGAAGGGGTGGCGCGGCGCTTCAGACGCAATGATGCCACCTTCTTTCATCAGCGCCTTGGCCGTGAGGATTCCCCCCTGGCGGTTCTCGTAATTGATCAGCGGCAGCCAGCGTGTGTATTCAGCGACGGCCTCCTCGCGTTGGCCGGCCGTCCAGGCGTCCATGATGCGGCGTATGCCGTCCGGGTAGCCGCCGCCCGTCATCGCGCCTGTCGCGCCGGCCTCCAGGTCGGGCAGCAGGGTGATGGCTTCCTCGCCGTCCCAAGGGCCTTCAATCGCGTCGCCGCCCAGGCGTATCAGCTCGCGCAGCTTGGAGGCCGCGCCCGGCGTCTCGATCTTGAAGTAGGCGACGTTGCGTATCTCCTTGGCCATGCGCGCGAGGAAGGCGGCCGAAAGCGTCGTGCCGCTGACGGGCGCGTCCTGGATCATGATGGGAATGTCGATGGCGGCCGACAGCGTGGCGAAGAATTCGTGGATCTTTTCTTCCGTCACGCGAATCGTCGCGCCATGGTAGGGCGGCATCACCATGACCATGGCCGCGCCCAGGTCCTGCGCGCGCCGGCTGCGTTCGGCGCAGACCCTGGTGCCGAAGTGCGTGGTGGTCACGATCACCGGCACGCGGCCCGCCACGTGCTGGAGGATGGTCGCGGTCAGGACTTCGCGCTCTTCGTCCGAGAGCACAAACTGTTCGGAGAAGTTTGCGAGTATGCACAGGCCCGTTGATCCGGCATCAATCATGAAATCGACGCAGCGCTTCTGGCTGGCAAGGTCCAGCTCGCCCGCGTCGGTGAAGGTGGTGGGCACCACCGGAAACACGCCCTGGTACCTGGCCGTCATGGTGTTCACTTGATGTTTATTCGACGATGTTGAAGTCTTTGAGGAACTCGGTCTTCATGGTCAGGCCCAGGCCGGGCTTGTTGTCGTCAAGCTGCAGGAAACCGTTTTCGGCCACCGGCTCGCCGTCGAAGATGTAATAGAACAGTTCGTTGCCGACTTCCACGTCGAACATCGGGAAGTATTCGCTCATGGGCGAGGCGATGGTGCTCATGGTCAGGTGGTAGTTGTGCATCTGGCCGGCGTGCGGCACCACCGGAACGCTGTAGGCCTCGCACAGCGCGTTGATCTTGTGCGCGGCCGTGATGCCGCCCACGCGGTTGGTGTCGTACTGCACGACCGATACGGCTTTTTTGTCCAGCAGCTGCTTGAAGCCGTAGAGGCTGAACTCATGCTCGCCGCCCGAGATAGGGATGCTGGTGAGCTGGTTCAGTTCGGCATAGCCGTCGATGTCGTCGGCGATCACCGGCTCCTCGACCCAGCGCGGCTGGAACTTCTCCAGCTTGGGCAACATGCGTTTGGCGTATTCCAGGTTCCAGCCCATGTAGCACTCAAGCATGAGGTCGTTGTCGTAGCCGATGACTTCGCGCAGCGCCTCCACGGCCTTGAGGTTTTCCGCCACGCCCTTGGTGCCGTGCGCCGGGCCGTAGCCGAAGCGCGACTTGAACATGGTGAAGCCCTGGTCCAGGTAGGTTTGCGCCTCGTCCTGCATGGCCTTGATGTCGGTGCGGTAGAGCTTGGAGTAGTAGCAGGGAATCTTCTCCTTGGTGCGGCCGCCCAGCAGCTTGAACACCGGCTTGTTGACCGACTTGCCCAGGATGTCCCAGATGGCGATGTCGATCGCCGAGATCGCGGCCATGGTGACGCCCTTGCGGCCCCAGGCATGCGTGCCGCGGTACATGCGCTGCCACAGGTATTCATAGTCCCAGGGGTCCTGGCCCAGCACCAGCGGCGTGAGGTACTGGTCGATGATGGCTTTGGCGATGTGCGGCGCCAGCGCCACGTTGCCCAGGCCGACGATGCCGTCATCGGTTTCAATCTCCACCACCGTCCAGGAATGGAAACGGAAGGTGCTCATGGATTCGGTGTTGGAGTACACCAGGTCCATCGCGTTGGAGCAGAAATTGCCCTGCGGTGGGACGGTCTTGCCTTTCCATTCGAACACGCGGGCGCGCACTGATTTGATTTTCATGATGGTTTCCTTGGAGAACTGAATAAACGGGTAGTCAGGTAACCGTTCGCACTGAGCTTGTCGAAGTGCATGCAGGCTTCGACAGGCTCAGCCCGAACGGCCGGGTTAACGGGAGAGGGCTGCTTGCCCCATGCGGCAGGCAATCCTGAAAGCGTTGAGCGTGGCGTTCACGTCGGCCACGCCCTGGCCGGCAATGTCATAGGCCGTGCCGTGCGCCGGCGTGGTGATGGGCACCGGCAGGCCGCCCTGCACCGTCACGCCCTTGCTGAAGCCCATGAGCTTGATCGCGATCTGGCCCTGGTCGTGGTACATGGTGACGATGGCCTGGTAGAGGCCGTCGCGCGCCTTCAGGAAGATGGTGTCGGCGGGGAAGGGCCCGTCCACCGGCACGCCGGCGGCGCGCAGTTCGGCCACGGCCGGCGCGATGATGTCGATCTCTTCTCGCCCGCAGACGCCGCCGTCGCCGCCATGCGGGTTGAAGGCCGCCACCGCCACCTTCGGTTGTGCCGTGCCGCTGGCTTGCAGCGAGGCGTAGATCAGCCGCGCCGCATCGACGATGCGCTCTTTGCTCAGCATGGCCGCCGCGTCTTTCAGCGGAATGTGCGACGACACGCGCGAGGTCCACAAATCGCCCAGGGTGTTGAACTCGCAGAAGTAGCCCGTCACACCCAGGTATTCGGCGAAGTGGTGCAACTCGTCCTCGTGCTTCAGGCCGCCCAGCTTCATGGCCTGCTTGTTCAGGGGCGCGAAGCAGATCGCGTCGACCTCGCCGCGCTTGGCGCCGTCCATGCAGAGGTTGAGCACCTGCAGCACGGCCGCCCCGCAGGCGGCCTGCGCCTGGCCGCGTTGCACCTGAACGGATTGAATCGTGTGTGTCGCGAGGAAGGCCGGCAGGCGGGTGTCGGCGCGGCCGCGCACCTCGGCCAGGCTGGTGACGGCCTGTGTGGCCACCACCCGTTTGGCCGTGAGCTGGCCTTGCTGCCACAGCCAGGCATCGCCCACCAGCACGACGTTGGCGCCGGTCGTGATGTCGGGCTCGCTCAGCAGCCGGGCGACCAGCTCGGGGCCTATGCCGGCCGCGTCGCCCAGTGTGAGGGCGATCACGGGCAGGGCTGCGGGCTTGTGTGTGTTGCTCATGGCGTCTGTCCAGTCAGTCAATCGTTGCGCTCAATCGAGTTTGATGTTTTTCCGGGCAATCAGCTCGCCATAACGCTTGTTTTCGTCGGCGTGGAACTGCGCGAACTGGGCCTGCGTCATCGGCGTCAAATCCGCGCCTATCGCGCCCAGGCGGGTTTGCGTTTCGGGCATGGCCAGCACCTTGGTCACTTCGGTGTAGACGCGCTCCTGCACCGCCTTGGGCGTGGAAGACGGCATGTAGATGCCGTACCAGGCGCTCATCTCCACGCCCTTGAGGCCGGCCTCGGCCATGGTCGGCACATTGGGCAGTTGCGGGTTGCGTTTGGCGCTGGCCACGGCCAGCGGCTTGATGCGGCCGTTCTTGATCTGGCCTATCACCGAGGGCATGGTGTCAAAGCTCAGCTGCACCTGGCCGCCGACCAGGTCTATCAGCGCCGGGCCGCTGCCGCGGTAAGGGATGTGGGTGATGAACACGCCGGCCTGGTCCTTGAACAGCTCGGCCGCGATGTGCTGCGTGCTGCCCGAGCCGCTGGTGGCGTAGTTGAGCTGGCCGGGCTTGCTTTTGGCCAGCTTGATCAGCGACTGCACCGAATCGACCGGCAGCGCGTTGTTGACCACCAGCACATTGGGCACCGCGCCGACGAAGACCACGGGCACCAGGTCCTTGTTGTTGTCATAACCGAGCTTGAGCAGGTGCGGCGCGATCGCATGCGCGGTCGACACGCCCATCAGCAGGGTGTGGCCGTCGGTGGACTTGGCGGTCAGGTCGGCCGCCAGGGTGTTGGAGGCGCCGGGGCGGTTTTCCACCACCACGGGCTGCTTGAGCAGTGGGCCCAGCCGGTCGGCCACGGCGCGCGCCATGGCGTCGGTGCCGCCGCCCGGGGCCGAGCCCACGAGGATGCGCACGGATTTGGTCGGCCACTCCTGCGCGAGGGCAGGGGAGGCGGCGCTGAAGGCGCAGGCGGCCGCCAGCAGGGCGGGCAGAAATTTGAGGGATTTCAGGTGGCGCATTGTCTTTGTCTCCGGGTCATTGTTTTAAGGAAAGGCACAAGAAATCTTGAACCGATGCCCAGATGGTAGAGACGCCGACACTTAACGTAAATTGAAAATCCCTGATTATTTGATAACCTAGGGTGATCAATTGACATCAGCACCCGGAAAGGCACTCTCATGCCCGCCACACCCCGTACCTCCTCCATCCCCCAATTGCTCAACCGCCTGCGCATGCGCCAGGTCGCTCTCATCCTGGCCGTGGGCGAACACGGCACGCTGCGCAAGGCCTCGGCCGATCTCGGAATGACGCAGCCGGCCGCCACCAAGATGATCCAGGAGTTGGAGTCGGCGCTGGGCCAGCGCCTGTTCGAGCGCGTGGGCCGCGGGCAAAAACTCACGCCGGCCGGCGCCAGCGTGCTGCGCTACTTCCGCGGCATGCGCGGCTCGGTCGAATCGATGACGCGCGAACTCGCCGAGCTGGAGCAGGGCGGCTCCGGCCGGGTCTCGGTCGGCAGCATCATGGCGCCGTCGCCCAATTTGCTCACGCAGGCCATCATCGCGCTCAAGAAGGCCTACCCGCTTCTGTCCGTCGACGTCACCATGGACACCAGCGACCGGTTGTTTGAACTGCTGCGCGAAGGCGTGCTCGACGTCGCCATAGGCCGCATACGCGACGAGCACCGCGCCGACTATGCTTTCACGCCACTGGAGAATGAGGCCCTGGCCCTGGTCGTGGGCGTGAAGCACCCGCTGGCCAAAAAGAAAACCGTCAAGTTCGCCGACCTGCTGGGCTACGGCTGGATCCTGCAACCCCACGGCAGCCCCATGCGCGAGGTGCTGGAGCAGGAGTTCCGCATGCTGCAGGCGCCCTCGCCCAAGGGCCTGATCGAAACCGCCTCCATCCTCACCACCACCAACCTGATCGCCGAGACCGACATGGTCGGCGTCATGCCGCAGTCGATTGCCGGCACTTATGCGCAGCACGGCATGCTGGTGATCCTGCCCTGCTTTATCCGCCACAAGATGGAAGCCTTCGGCAGCATCACGCGCAAAGACAGGCCGCTGAGCGAGGCGGCGCGGTTTTTTCTGGCGGCCTTGCACCGCAAGTAGCTACCGGGGGCCTGAGGGGTGCGGCGCCGGGTTGCCACGGTGAATGCGCTTTCCATGACGTGGATCAAGTCTTTTTACCGCACCCTTGTTTACGCTTGTGCATTGCCAACGCCGGAAGCAAACACATGCACATGCCGAATCTTCAATGGTCTGACGCCCTCGTGCTCGGACTGCCCCAGATGGATGACACGCACCGGGAGTTCGTCGAATTGCTGGCGCAGGCGGAAAACGCTTCGGACGATGCGCTGCCGGGTCACTGGCGCACGCTGGTGGAGCACACCGACGACCACTTCAGCCGTGAAGACCGCTGGATGCTGGACACGCGGTTTTCCTCTTCCAATTGCCATACCGTGCAGCACAAAGTGGTGCTGCAGGTCATGCGCGAAGGCCTTGTGATGGCCGAGGCCGGGGACTTCACGTCCTTGCGCCATATGGCCAGGGAGCTGGCCCTGTGGTTTCCGCAGCATGCGCAGACCATGGACGCCGCGCTGGCCCTGCACCTGCGCGGCATAGGCTACGACCCGGTGACGGGTGTGGTGGGCATGCCGCAGGCTTTGCCCGCGGACGTCATTCAGGGTTGTGGCGGTCTCGGTTGTTCCCCCGAGCGCCCGGTGCTAGAGCCCAGCGCATAAAAATAAACGCGGCTTCCCGTTTGAGCCCGCGGTGAAGGCGGTCTGTGGCTTGGCCCAGGCAGCCGCCACCCAGCGACTGGATCAGCGCCACGGCAGTCACCCGGCGATCGGCCGTGGCCTGGGCGGTGATGACTTCGGTCTAGCGACCTGGCCGCTGCGGTAGCGGTTCAGGACTTGCTGCTCGACCTGGTCGGCCGCCACCAGTAGTCTCGCGCTTGCGCGGGCGACTGAAGACGACAAATCCCACAAAAAACATCCGCGCGCGGACATTTGCGTGGCATGCCCGCCGTGAACTCGCATATGGTGCGGTGAACTCACAGGAGCAGCCATGCGCAATTTCATTTCCGGCAGCAAGTTCAACGACAGCCTTCCGGGCAGCACCGGCGAGGATTGGTTTTATGGCAGCCCGGGCAACGATACCTTTGACGGCGGAGGCGGCATCGACACCGTGGACTACAGCACCCTGCAGGGCAAAACCTGGCCGGACTACACCCTGATGTCGGGGATAGAAGCCAACCTGGACGTCGGCAGGGTCAAGAAATTCTTCGTCTCCTATGCCACCGGTTCCACGAAATTTTTCACTTTCACCGATGTGCTGCGCAACATCGAGAACCTCGTGGGCACCGGATTGAGCGACGTGATCACCGGCAGTAGCGGCAACAACATGCTGGATGGCGGAGGCGGAAGCGACACGGTGTTCGCCGGCGCGGGCAACGACAACCTGCTGGGCCAGTTGGGGGACGATGTGCTCTACGGGGAGGGCGGCGACGACAGGCTGGACGGCGGCCCCGACAACGACACGATATGGGGTCAAGACGGAAACGACACGCTGGACGGAGGAGACGGCAATGACCAACTGTCCGGCGGCCCAAGCATTGACATGCTCAAGGGCGGCAAAGGCAACGACACTTACCAGTTCTGCACGATGACTTTGTCGCCGGTGCCCATGATGCTGATCCGCAGATCGTTGCCCGTGACGCTCACCTTTTGCGCCGTGTCCACCCTGCTGAACCATAGCTGGTTGGCCTTGATATCTCCCGTGAACAGCAGCACGTCGGTGTTGCCTTGCGTGGCATCGTTTTCCACTATCGTGTCGGTGGCATCGTTACGCTTGAAAAGGTACGGGCTGAATGCTTTAATGGAGATGAGTGACGGCTGGCAGGCGGCGAAACAAACCAGCAGAAGAAAAGCGGAAAAAAGCCCGCCGCGCAATCAGCGCGGCGGGCTGGCAAGGCTGCATGAAGCGTTGCCCATCTATGCCGACCTCCGTTTGGGCGTGGTGAACAAATATCGCGAGTCCGGGGGGCCTGCAGAAAGTACAGACAGCATGGCGTCTGTGGAAGTGGTGAGTGGCTCGATGGCTGCCGATACGATGATCGGCAACTCCGCTGGCAACTTCCTGGTTGGTGGAGGAGGCAATGACGTGGTGCAGGGCCTTGGCGGCAATGACAGGCTGGAAGGCGGGTTTGGCAATGACACCCTGGACGGTGGGGCCGATAACAACAAGTTGTACGGGAATGAGGACGACGACATCCTGTACTCCGGTTTGGGCATCAACATGCTGGATGGTGGAGCCGGGGTAGATACCGTGGACTACAGCCGCGCTGGCCTGGCCCGCATCAATGCCAACCTGCTGACTGGCAAGGTGCAGAAATTCCCTGTGGCTGGCGGCAACGCCATAGTAGACACGGTAGTGGGCATCGAAAACGTGGTGGGTACCGCGGGGGACGACACCATCACCGGTGATGCCAGTGCCAATAGCCTGTCTGGCCTGGGTGGCAGCGACAAACTGGACGGCGGGGCCGGCAACGACACGCTGGACGGGGAAGACGGTAATGACCAACTGTCCGGCGGGCTGAACAATGACGTTCTCAAGGGCGGCAAAGGCAACGACACCTACTTCTTCAAGCGTGGCGATGCCGCCGATAGCATCGTGGAAAACGATGCCACACAAGGCAACACCGACGTGCTGCAGTTCACAGATGTCAAGTCCGCTCAGCTGTGGTTCAGCAGGGTGGACAAGGCGGGCAAGGCAGACAAGGCGGGCTCTAGCCTGCAAGTCAGCATCTTGGGCAGCACCACCGACAAAGTCATCATGCAGAACTGGTATCTGGGCAATGCTTATCACGTGGAGCAGATCAAGTCCAGCGACGGCAAGACACTGCTGGACATGAAGACGGGTAAGGGCGCGAACACGGATCTGGAACTGCTGGTGCAGGCCATGGCCACCTTTGGCGCCGCGCCAAGCGCAGCCATCAACACGCTGCCACACAACGCCAAGAACGACGCACTCATGAATGCACTGGCTGCCAATTGGCATTGAGGGTGGTTTGGCCGCCGCGAAGGCGCAGCGACGCGGTAAGCCCGGCTCCCATTGCCTGGCGTCGCCATCCTTGTTTAGGCCTGCCGCGCTTGATTGCGTGGCGGGCTTTTTTTCGCTTTTCTTCTGGTTGTTTATTTCCCCGCCTGCCAGCCGCCACCCAGCGACTGGATCAGCGCCACGGCCGTGGTCTGGCGGTCGGCCATGGCCTGCACCAGGGCGCGGCGCGCGCTGAGAGCCGTGGCCTGGGCGGTGATGACTTCCGTGTAGCCGACCTGGCCGCTGCGGTAGCGGTTGAGCACTTGCTGCTCGACCTGGTCTGCCGCCTCCGAGGCCTGGCGGCGTAGCTCCTGCTGGGTCAACAGCACGCGGGTGGCGGCGAGCTGGTCTTCCACGTCCTGGAAGGCAACCAGCACGGTCTGGCGGTAGCGGGCCACGGCCTGTTCGTGCGCGGCGCGTGCGCCGTCCACGCGAGCGCCGGTGGCGCCGGCATCAAAAATCAGCTGCGCGGCCGACAGGCCCAGGGACCAGACGCTGCTTGAGGCCTTGAACAAATCGGCCACGCGACTGGCGCCTGTGCCGGCCGAGGCATTGAGCGACAGGCTGGGGTAGTAGGCGCTTTTGGCGATGCCGATCTGCTCGTTCGCGGACGCCACGCTGCGCTCGGCGGCGGCGATGTCGGGCCGGCGCTGCAGCAGGTCCGATGGCACGCCGATCGGCACCTCGGGCACCAGCGGGTTCCACGCCACGGGCGGCAGGCTGAAATTGCCGGGCGCTTCGCCGACCAGCACGGCGATGGCGTGCTCAAGCTGGGCACGTGTGCGCACCAGGCCGGCGTTGTCGGCCTGGGCGTTGGCAAGCTGGGTTTGCGCTTGCAGCACGTCGGTCTTGGCGGCGATGCCGGCGGTGTAGCGGTTTTGCGTGATCTCCAGCGCGCGCTGGTAGCCCGTCAGCGTGCTTTCGAGCAGCGCCTTTTGCGCATCGGTCTGGCGCAGCGAAAAGTAATTGGCGGCGAGTTCGCCCTGCGCCGAGAGCTTGGCCGAGGCCAGGTCGGCGGCGCTGGCCTGTTCGCCGGCCGTGGCGCTGCTGACCGCGCGGCCCAGCCGGCCCCAGACGTCGGGCTCCCAGCTGCCGCCTATGCTGAGCTGGTAGTTGTTGCCGACGCGGCCCGTGGTGCCGGTGGTGACGTTGCCGCTGGAGCGCGAACGCGTGGCGCCGCCGTCCAGCGAGACCGAGGGAAACAGCGAGGCGCGCTGTTC
This sequence comes from Polaromonas sp. YR568, assembly GCF_943369415.1. Taxonomy (GTDB): domain Bacteria; phylum Pseudomonadota; class Gammaproteobacteria; order Burkholderiales; family Burkholderiaceae_C; genus Polaromonas. The sequence goes on along the minus strand of NZ_CALRNF020000019.1, from coordinate 73,658 downwards.
GCGCACCAGCGCGCGCGCCTGCGCATAGGAAGCCACGGCCAGCGCGACGTTCTGGTTGGAGACGTCGACGCGCGACTGCAACTGGTCCAGCACCGGGTCCTTGAAGAGGCTCCACCAGGGGCCACGCTCCAGCGCGTCGGCCGGCACGGCGGGCATCCAGCCTTCGGCCTCCTTGAAGCGGGTCGCCTCGGCAGTGGCGGGTACCTTGTAGTCGGGGCCGACGGCGCAGCCGGTGGCGAGCAGGGCGAGTATGGCCGCGAGGATATAGCGATGGGATTTCAGTGGGTGGTGCATAACTTGTTGACCTTCTCAGTCATTCTTGCTCCTTCCCCCGCTGGGGGAAGGTTGGGATGGGGGCCAGTGGCGCTTGATGGTGCGGCCGGGATTGGATTGAGGGCGGGGTGGCCCCCATCCCTGCCTTCCCCCAGAGGGGGAAGGAGTCAGAGGAAGAGCAGGGGCGCGCCTTGCCCATCATGGCTGCTCTTGCTCCTTCCCCCGTTGGGGGAAGGTTGGGATGGGGGCCGCCGCTGCCAGTTCGGCCAAACGGTTGTGTATTGCCTGGACCATCGACGTCAAATCAGAAAATGGCACATTGGCCGGAAAGAGCAGCACGTCAAAACCGAGAGACTTGAAATAAGCATCGCGCTTCATGTCGTAGGCCTGTTGGCCCGCATGCTGCGACCCATCAACTTCCACAATCAGTTGGGGATCCAGGCAGGCAAAGTCAGCCACATACGGGCCGACCGGATGCTGGCGCCTGAACTTGACGCCTAGTTGCTCTGTACGCAATCGCTGCCATAGCAGCCGCTCGCCGTCGGTCATTTCCCGGCGTAGGGACCTGGCGAAGGTCCTGGCGTTAGAGGTGGCCTGGTGTTGCATGTTGTGGCGGGGGATTCACTCCTTCCCCCAGAGGGGGAAGGAGTAAGAGGAGATGCGGCTTGTCCATCATTGCGCTTGCGGCGTCGCATCAAGCTCGCCGGGATGGCGGCTGAGCTGGCGCTCCAGGGGGCTGCGGCGGCGCAGCTTGTCCATCAGCACGTAGACCACGGGCGTGGTCAGCAGCGTCAGCACCTGGCTGGCGATCAACCCGCCGATGATGGCGATGCCCAGCGGGCGGCGCAGTTCGGCGCCTTCGCCGAAACCGATCGCCAGCGGCAGCGCGCCCAGGATGGCGGCCAGCGTGGTCATGAGGATGGGGCGAAAGCGCAGCAAACAGGCTTCACGCACCGCCTCTATCGCCGAAAGGCCGCGCGCTCGCTCGGCCTCCAGCGCGAAGTCGATGATCAGGATGGCGTTTTTCTTGACGATGCCTATCAGCAGGAACACGCCTATCAGCGCGATGATGGAAAAGTCGAGCTTGAACATCAGCAGCGCCAGCACCGCGCCCACGCCGGCCGAGGGCAGGGTGGAGAGCACGGTGATGGGGTGGATCAGGCTTTCATACAGGATGCCCAGCACGATGTAGATCACCACCAGCGCGGCCAGGATCAGCAGCGGCTGCTGGCCTTGCGATTCCTGCGCGCTGCGCGCCGTGCCGGCGAAACTGCCGCGCACATTGCTGGGCAGGTGGATGTCGGCCTCGGCCTGGCGCACAGCCGCTTCGCCGTCGCTCAGCGTGGAGCCGTCGGCCAGGTTGTAGGAGATGGTGGTCGAGAGTTCGCCGTCTTCATGGGCGATGGAGGCGGCCGTCGGGTTCTCCGTGAAACGCGCGATGGCCGACAGCGGCACCATGGTGGTGGCGGCGGTACTGAGCACATTGCCGCTCGAGGAGTCGCGCAGGCCCGGGTTGGCGCTGCTGGTGCTTGTGCTGACCGTGGTTCCGGTTGTAGTCGTCGTACCCGAAGTACCCGTCGTGGCGGTACTGGATGAGGTGCTTGCAGCGCTCGTGGTGGTGGCGGTGCTCGCGCCGCCCCCGCCCTTGGCCGGCACATAGATGTCCTTGAGCGACTCGGGGCTGCGCGTATAGCGCGGCGCGACCTCCATGATCACGTGGTACTGGTTGAGCTCGGCGTAGATGGTGGCCACCTGGCGCTGGCCGAAGCCGTTGTAGAGCGCGTTGTCCACGTCGCGGGAGCTGATGCCCAGGCGCGCGGCGCTTTCCTTGTCGACGGTGACCATGGTTTCCACGCCGTTTTCCTGTTGGTCGGTGTCCACGTCGGTCAGCGCGTCCTGGGTCTTCATGCGTTCGGCCAGGCGCGTGGCCCACAGGCTCAGGTCGGCGGCGTTGTCGCTTTTCAGCGTGTACTGGTAGGTCGAGTTGGTCTGGCGCCCGCCGCCGCGCAAATCCTGCACGGTGTTGAGGAAGAGGCTGATGCCCGTCACCTGCGCCAGCTGCGGCCGCAGCCGCGCGATCACGGCCTGGCCGCCGTCCTTGCGCTGGCCGACCGGCTTGAGGTTGATGAACATGAAGCCGCCGCCGGCGCGCGAGCCGCCGGTAAAGCCGACCACGGTGTCCACCGCCGGGTCGGCGCGGATGATGTCGACCAGCTGTTTCAGTTTGGCCTGCATCGCCTGGAAGGAAATGCTGCGGTCGGCGCGCAGGCCACCGTTGATCTGGCCGGTGTCCTGCTGCGGGAAGAAGCCCTTGGGCGCCTTCACATAGAGGTAGACGTTCAGGCCCACCACGGCCGCCAGGATCAGCATCACCAGCAGCTTGCTGTGCAGCGCCCAGTCCAGGCTGGTTTCATAGCTGCGGTGCACGCGGTTGAAGCCCCGTTCAAACCAGCGCGCAACGCGGCCGGGCGGCTTGTCGTGCGCATCGGGCTTGAGCAGCCAGGCGCACATCATGGGTGTGGTCGTCAATGAGATGACAAGAGAAATCAGCACCGCCGCCGACAGCGTGACGGCGAACTCGCGGAACAGCCGGCCGGTTTGCCCGCCCATGAAGAGCAGCGGGATGAACACCGCCACCAGCGACAGGCTGATGGACAGCACGGTAAAGCCGACTTCGCGCGCACCCAGCAGCGCGGCCTTGAAGCGGTCCATGCCGGCCTCGATGTGGCGGCTGGTGTTTTCGAGCACGACGATGGCGTCGTCGACCACAAAGCCGGTCGCTACCGTGAGCGCCATCAGGCTCAGGTTGTTGAGTGAAAACCCCATCAGGTACATCACGCCGAAGGTACCCAGCAGCGAAGCCACCGTGGCCACCGCCGGGATGATGGTGGCGCGCGCGCTGCGCAAAAACGCGCTGACCACCAGCACCACCAGCACGATGGAGATGATCAGCGTGATCTCGATCTCATGCAGCGAGGCGCGTATCGAGTTGGTGCTGTCGGAGGCGACCTCCAGCTTGACGTCCTGCGGCAACTGCGCCTGCAGCTCGGGCAGCAGGTCGCGCACGCCGTTGACGGTTTCGATCACGTTGGCCGCCGGCTGGCGCGTGACCAGCACGATCACGGCCGGCTCGCCGTTGAACAGGCCCAGCGTGTTGACGTTCTCCACGCCGTCCTGCACCTCGGCCACGTCGCGCAGGCGTATCGCCGCGTTGTTGCGCCAGGCGACGATCAGGTCCTGGTAATCGGCCGCGCGCCGCCCGCCGCTGGCGGTGCTGGAGCCGGTGTAGATCTGGAAGCGCTGGCCGTTGCCCTCGATGGCACCGCGCGGCCGGTTGGCGTTGGAGGCCTGCAAGGCCGCGCGCACGTCTTCCGAACTCACGCCGTAGCGGTTCAGCGCAAAGGGGTTGAGTTCCACCCGCACGGCAGGCAGCGAACCACCGCCCAGCTCCACGTCGCCCACGCCCGGGACCTGGGCGATTTTTTGCTGGATGAGGTTGGAGACCTCGTCATAAATCTGCCCCGGCGAACGCGTCTTCGACGTGAGTGCCAGGATGATGACGGGCGCCGAGGCCGGGTTGGCCTTGCGGTAGGTCGGGTTGCTGCGCAGGGTGGCCGGCAGGTCGGCCCGCGAGGCATTGATCGCCGCCTGCACTTCGCGCGCGGCCGAGTCGATCTTGCGGTTGAGGTCGAACTGCAGGCTGATGCGCGTCGAGCCGCTGCCGCTCGAAGACGTCATCTCATTGACCCCCGCGATCACCCCCAGGCGCCGCTCCAGCGGCGTGGCCACACTGCTGGCCATGGTCGCGGGGCTGGCGCCCGGCAGCGAAGCGCTGACCGAGATCACCGGGAAGTCGACTTGCGGAAGTGGCGACACCGGCAGGACGAAGAAGGCGCCTATGCCGGCGAGGCACAGGCCTATGGTTAGGAGGACGGTGGCTACCGGGCGGCGGACGAAGGGCTCGGAGAGGTTCATGGGGTGGTTCCTCCCCCGCCCTTGCTGAGCTTGCTTTTGCCGGTTCTTGCCCCGGCGGACGCTTCCTCTGCATAGGCTTGCTGGCCGGGAGTGGCCCGGCGGCCAGTAACTTTCTTTTGCTTCGCCAAAAGAAAGTCACCAAAGAAAAGGCGACCCTGGTTGCTGCGTCCCTCCGCTTCGCTGCGGGCAACCTGCGGTGCTCGGTTCAGGCGGGGTCTCGCTAAACTCGCTTCGCTCAAACAACGCGATCCCTGATCCGCCTGAACCTGCGCTCCTCGGCGCATCCACAAGGGGCAATCGGGATCGGGCGCGGGGACAGAAGAAAAATACCAAGACAAACAAGGACACGCCAAGGCGTGTCCTTGTTTCTTCAGGTATTCGGTACTGGTATTCGGCTGTTGGGTATTTGGCTGTTCGGTATTCCTGCTCCCACCCCTTGTGGATGCGCCGAGGAGCGGAGGGCCAGACGGATAAGGGCAAAAACTTGTTTGAGCGAAGCGAGTTGTTTTTGACCCCGTCTGGACCGAGCACCGCAGGTTGCCCCGGAGCGAAGCGCAGGGGACGCAGCAACCAGGGTCGCCTTTTCTTTTGCTTACTTTTCTTTTGGCGAAGCAAAAGAAAAGTGAGTTGCCGCCGGGCAATCCCCGGCCAGCCACCCTCAGACGAGGGCTCCCTGCTGGAAAGCAAAAAGAGGCCTTCACGCAAGAACCTCCTTCTTGCGTCGGAATCTCCGTCCCAACCGGTCAAACCCCAAATAAATCACCGGCGTCGTAAACAAAGTGAGCATCTGGCTGACGATCAAGCCGCCAAAAATCGACAAACCCAGCGGCTGCCGCAACTCGGCGCCTTCGCCAAATCCCAGCATCAGCGGCACCGCGGCAAACAGGGCTGCCAGTGTCGTCATGAGAATGGGCCGGAAGCGCAGCAGCGCCGCCTGGTGAATCGCCTCCTGCGGGGATTTGCCTTCGTTGCGTTCGGCGTCGATGGCGAAGTCGATCATCATGATGGCGTTTTTCTTCACGATGCCTATCAGCAGGATGATGCCGATGATGCCGATTACCCCGAGGTCGGAGCCGCTGATCATCAGGGCCAGCAGCGCGCCCACGCCAGCCGAGGGCAGGGTGGAGAGAATCGTCAGCGGGTGGATGTAGCTTTCATACAGCACGCCCAGCACGATGTAGACGCAGACCACGGCCGCAAGGATCAGCCACAGCTGGTTGGAGAGCGAGGATTGGTAGGCGCCGGCCGCGCCCAGGAAGGTCAGGGTCACGCTGCCGGGCAGGGCGATGTCCTTGGCGGCCTGGCGGATCTGGTCGACCGACGTGCCCAGCGAGACGCCGGGCGCGGTGTCGAAACCCAGGGTGGTGGCCGGGTACTGGGCCACACGGGTGATCTGCAGCGGCGCGGGTTGCTCACTGATGGTGGCGATGGCCGACAGCGGCGTGGTGGTGCCGCCGCCGGTCTTGAGTTGCAGCGCGCCCAGCGATGCCGGCGTGGCCAGCGGGTCGGGCATGGCTTCGAGGATCACGCGGTACTGGTTGGTCTCCGTGAAGATGGTGGAGACGATGCGCTGGCCGAAGGCGCTGTAGAGCGCGTCGTCGATCGATGAGGTGGTGACCGACAGGCGCGAGGCGGTGTCGCGGTCGACGTTGATGTACGCCGAGGCGCCGCTCGATCCCGCGTCGGACGCCACGTTGCGCACGCCGGGCAACTGCCGCATGCGTTCGCTGAGCTTGTTGGCCCACAGCACCACGGTGGCGTTGTCGGAGCCTTCGAGCGAGACGCGGAACTGCGTCGGGCCGGTCTCGGCGTCAATCGTCAAGTCCTGCGTCGGCTGAAGGTACAGCGTGACGCCTGCGACCTTGCCGACGCGCTCCTTGAGCCTGTCCATGGTTTCCTGCTGGCTGCCGGTGCGGCTGGACTTCAGGTTGATCAGCATGCGGCCGGTGTGCAGCATGGTGTTGTTGGCGGCGTCCACGCCGATGAAGGAGCTCAGCGTTTCAACGTCGGGGTCTTCGAGGATGGCCTTGGCGGCCGCCTGCTGCAGGCCGGCCATGCGGGCGTACGAGACCGACTGCGCGGTCTCGATGCGCGCCTGCAGCTGGCCGGTGTCTTGCGTCGGGAACAGGCCCTTGGGAATCAATACATAGAGCAGTACCGTGAGCAGCAGCGTGCCCAGCGCCACCAGCAGCGTCAGGCCCTGGCGCTTGAGCACCCAGGTGAGCCAGCGGTCGTAGTGGACGATGACCTCGTCGAAAAATGCCTGCATGCGCTTGCCGAATTTGCCGCCTTCTGGTTCGTTCTCGGGGTGGCGCGTGAGCCAGCGCGCCGACATCATGGGCACCAGGGTGAGCGACACGACGGCGGAGATCAGGATGGTGATGGCCAGCGTGATGGCGAATTCGCGGAACAGCCGTCCCACCACGTCGCCCATGAAGAGCAGCGGAATCAGCACGGCGATCAGCGACACCGTCAGCGAGATGATGGTGAAGCCGATCTGCGTCGCGCCCTTGAGGGCGGCGGCCATGGGTTCTTCGCCTTTTTCGATGTAGCGCGAGATGTTCTCGATCATCACGATGGCATCGTCGACGACGAAGCCGGTGGCGATCGTCAGCGCCATCAGGCTCAGGTTGTTGAGGCTGTAGCCCAGCAGGTACATGGCGCCGCAGGTGCCTATCAGCGAGATCGGCACGGCCAGGCTGGCGATCACGGTGGCGCGCACGCTGTGCAGAAACGCAAAAATCACCAGCACCACCAGCAGCACGGCCAGCACCAGTTCGATCTCGACGTGCAGCACCGAGGCGCGTATGCCCGTGGTGCGGTCGCTCAGCACGTCGACCTTGAGCGAGGTGGGCAGGCCGGCCTGCAGCTCGGGCAGGCGCGCCTTGATGGCGTCCACCGTGGCGATCACGTTGGCGCCGGGCTGGCGCTGTACGTTGAGGATGATGGCGGGCTTCAGGCCGCTCCAGGCGCCCAGCTTGATGTTCTCTGCGCTGTCGATCACCTGCGCCACGTCGGACACGCGGATGGCCGCGCCGTTGCGGTAGGCAATGATGAGGCGCTGGTAGTCGGCCGCGGCAACGAGCTGGTCGTTGGAATTGATGGAGTAGGAACGCGTCGGCCCGTCAATGCTGCCCTTGGCGCCGTTGGCGTTGGCGGCGGTGATGGCGGTGCGCAGCGAATCCAGGCCCAGGCCGAAAGAGGCGAGGGCGCGTGTGTCGGCCTGTATGCGCACGGCGGGGCGCTGCCCGCCGCTCAGCGACACCAGGCCCACGCCGTTGACCTGGCTGATCTTCAGCGCCAGGCGGGTGTTGACGATGTTCTGCACTTCGGTGAGCGGCAGCGTGTCGGAGGTGATGGCCAGCGTGAGCACGGGTGCATCGGCCGGGTTGACCTTGGCGTACACGGGCGGCGCGGGCAGGTCGGCGGGCAGCAGCGAGCCGCCGGCGTTGATGGCGGCCTGCACTTCCTGCTCTGCCACGTCCAGCGTGATGCCCAGCCCGAACTGCAGCGTGACGATGGACACGCCGGCCGCGCTGGTGGAGCTCAAGCGTTGCAGGCCGGACATCTGGCCGAACTGGCGCTCCAGCGGGGCGGTGACGGTCTGGGCCATGACCTCGGGGCTGGCGCCGGGGTAGAGCGTCTGTACCTGGATGGTCGGGTAATCGACCTGCGGCAGGGCCGACAGCGGCAGGAATTTGAAACCCACCAGGCCGGCCAGCACGATGGCCACCATCAGCAAAGAGGTGGCGACCGGGCGCAGGATAAAAGGACGTGAGGGGCTCATTCAATAACCTTCGTGCTTCGCACTTCGATGCTATTCGCCTGGGGAACGGCCCGGCGGCTCATGCGCGAGGATCCTGCCGTGCGGTCATTGCGCCGGCCGTTCGCGGCGCTGGTCCTTCATGCCTTGCCAGCGTGCCAGCGCGGCGGGGTCGCCCTTGTCGATTTGTTCCAGAAAGCGTTTGCGGCGTTCCAGCGCGGCCGGGTCGTCCCTGGCCTGGTCCAGCATGCGCTGGCGCTGCTCGGCGGTGGGGCCGGCGATGGACGGCGGTGCGGCATTGGGCTGCAGCGCTGCCGCAGGTGCGGGACCCGAAGATGCCGGCGCCGGGACGGCAACCGGTGCCGAGGCCGGTGTCCCCGCAGCCGCGTCGGACGCCGCACGGTGGCGCCCCGCCGCGGAAGCGCCGGCGCCCGGTGCGCTGGCGCCGCGGCGCCTGCCGCCGGCACCCGCGCCCGCACCGGGCGCGTCGCCCGGCAGCACCACGCTGGCGCCGTCCTTGAGGCGGTCGGCGCCTTCGGTGATGACGCGCTCGCCCGCTTCCAGGCCGGAGGTGATCACGATTTTTTCGACGGTGGCCTGGCCGCGCTTGACCAGCCTGAGCGAGACGGTGCGGTCCTTGTTGACCACATAGACGTAGTCGCCGGTGCTGCCCAGGCGCAGGGCCGTGACGGGCACGACCACGGCGTTTTCAATGGTGCGCACCTGCAGGCGGACGTTGACGAACTGGCTGGGGTAGAGGTTGAGCTGGCTGTTGTTGAAGCGGGCCTTGGCCTTCACGGTGCCGGTGGTGATGTCGACCTGGTTGTCCAGCGAGGCGAATGTGCCGGTGTCCAGCGTGACGGCGCGGGTGCGGTCCAGCGCGACGACCTGCATCACCTGGCCTTTGGCGGCGTTTTGCTGCAGCTCGCCGACCTGGTCCTGCGGGATCGCGAAGACGACGTCGATGGGCGTGATCTGGGTGATCACGGCGATGCCGTTGGCGTCGCCGTTGCTCACCACATTGCCCACGTCCACGGTGCGCAGGCCGACGCGGCCGCTCACGGGCGCGACCACGCGGGTATAGCCCAGGTTCAGGCGCGCCGTGCCTTCGGAAGCCTTGTCGACGACGACCGTGCCTTCCAGCTGCTTGACCAGCGCGGCCTGGGTGTCGACTTCCTGGCGCGCGATGGAGTCCTGTTCCAGCAGGGTCTTGAAGCGCTGCAAGGTGACGCGCGCGCTGTCGAGCTGGGCTTCGTCGCGCTGGCGCTGGCCGCTGGCCTGCATCAGGGCCATTTCAAACTGGCGCGGGTCTATGGTGGCCAGCAGCTCGCCGGCCTTGACCATCTGGCCTTCCTTGAAGAGGACTTTTTCCATCACGCCGGAGACCTGCGGCCTTACACGGACGGTGGCCTGCGGGGTGACGGTGCCCAGGGCATCCAGCACGATGGGGATGTTGGCCCGCTCGGCAGTGGCAACGCCGACCGTGGTGGACGGCGGGCCGCGCCTGCCCGCGGCAAATCCGCCGGGGCCGCCGGCCGCGTCGGTGGAAGGATGGGTCAGGTGCCAGGCCAGCCAGCCCAGGCCGGCCAGCGCGATCAGGGCGATCACGCTGCCGATGATGGACGCGCGGCGGCTGATGCGTTTGCGGGGGAGGGTTTCGGCTTTCGGGTCCATCGGCTGTCCTTGGGGTGCCCGCCGCGTCAACCAGGCGGCGCTGCATTTTTTTGTGTGGGATCGCCGCTGTTTGCTCCAGACCCTGGGGGCCTGCTCCAACAGCGCTCAATAATTATCACTGCAAGCCTGTGGGCGCAGGTATAGCGCCCGATAGAGGCGCGTAAATATCCTGTAAAGCGGCGCTCGGCCTACACCCCGGCGGGAAATTACGCCGTTGCGGTCTCTGCAGCTACGGTTTTGATAGCGATCCGGGCTTGCCGCGGCTCAGGCCATGAGCGCCGCCACATCCGCAAGGCGCGGAATGCCGTCTATGGCGCCGTGCCGCGTGACCGACAGCGCGGCCGCCGCGTTGGCCCACTGCATGGCGCCGGCCAGGGGCTCGCCGCGCGCCAGGGCGGCGGCCAGCGCGCCGGTGAAGGTGTCGCCCGCGCCTATGGTGTCGCGCACGGCCATGGCGCGGCCCGGGATCGCAACCGGCGGCTGGCCCGCCTGGTAGAGGCGGCAGCCGGCCGCGCCCAATGTGACCAGCACCGCGCGGGCGCCGCGGGCCAGAAGTTGGGCGGCCGCCTGGTCGGCCGAGCCGCCATGTGCCGCGCCGGCCAGCAAATACAGTTCGCTTTCGTTGGGCGTCAGCACGTCGACCAGCGCGATCAGTTCGTCACTGAGCGGCCGCGCGGGTGCGGGATTGAGCAGCGTGAGCGCACCGGCTGCGCGGGCCAGCCGGAAGGCTTCCAGCGTGGCTTCAGCCGGCACCTCGCAGGAGGCCATCACGACGCGGCAGCCCGCCAGCAGCGTTGCCGCGGCCTGCGCATGGCGCGCGCCCAGGCCGGTGCCGGCGCCGGGGTAGACGGCGATGCTGTTGTCGCCGTCTTCATAAACCAGGATTTGCGCGACGCCGCTGCGCTCGCCGGCGACCTGCTCGACGTGCGAAGCGTCGATGCCTTCCTCATGCCACAGCGCCATGCCCATGCGGCCGAAGTCGTCGTCGCCTATGCGGGCGAGCAGCGCCACGCGCGCGCCCTGGCGCGCGGCGGCCACGGCGGCATTGCTGCCCTTGCCGCCCGGGCTGATGCTGAAATCGCTGGCCATCAGCGTCTCGCCACGGGCAACCGGCCGAGCTACCTTGGAAATCAGGTCGGCGTTCCAGCTCGCGACGCAGACGACGTCGGCGGCCGTCATTTATTTGGCGCCGTAGCCCATGGTCTGAGGCAACCAGAGCACGATCTGCGGGAAGAAGGTCATGGCCAGCAGCAACAACAGCAGCATGACCAGGAAGGGCCAGCCTTCCTTCATCATCTCGCCGATGGGAATGCCGGTCAGCGCCTTGGTCACGAAGAGCAGCATGCCGAAAGGCGGGTGGATCAGGCCGATCATCATGTTGAGCACCACCAGCACGCCGAAGTGCACTAGGTCCACGCCCAGCAGCTTGGCCGCCGGCAGCAGCATGGGCACAAAGACCAGCAGCAGCACCGAGACGTCCAGGAAGCAGCCCAGCACCAGGAACATGACGTTCACCATCAGCAAAAAGCCGATCTGCGAAAAATGCATGCCGTCGACCCAGGCCGCCATGGCCTGCGGCACGCCTTCGGCGGTGAAGGCGTAGTTGAGCATGAAGGAGCCGGCCAGGATCATGGTGATCACGGCGCTGCCGCGCGTCGATTCCATCACCACGCCCCAGAAGCTGCGCCAGGTGAGCGCCCGGAACACCAGCGCCGCGAGGATGAGCGCATGCAGCGCGGCCACGGCGGCGGCTTCGGTCGGCGTGAAGATGCCGGAGTAAATGCCGCCCAGCAGCACGATGGGCATGGACAGCGGCAGGGCGCCGCGAAAGATCAGGCCGGCCCATTCCGAGCGCGGCACGGGTTCGTCGCGCGGCATGTTGCGTTTTTTGGCGATGATGGCGACCACGCCCATCATGAGGCCGGCCATCAGGAAGCCCGGCACCACGCCGCCCAGGAACAGCGCGCCCACCGAGGCGCCGGAGACCAGCGCGTAGATCACCATGGGAATCGACGGCGGGATGATGGGGCCCAGCGTGGCGCTGGCCACCACCACGGCACCGGCGAAGCCGCGGGAATACTCGGGCTTCTTGAGCATCTGGCGAATCGTGACCAGGCCGGGGCCGGCCGCGTCGGCGATCGCGCTGCCGCTCATGCCCGAGAAGATCACGCTGACAAGAATGTCCACCTGCGCCAGCCCGCCGCGCATGCGGCCGACCAGGATGCGGCAGAAGTCAAAGATGCGTTCGCTGACCGTGCCCGCGTTCATGATGTTGGCGGCGAACACAAACAGCGGCACGGCCAGCAGCACATAGCTGTTGTAGAGGCCGTTGCCGATCTGCTCGGCCACCAGGCCTATGTCCTGTCCCTTGGCCGCGAGGTAGCCTATGCCTGCCGCGATCATCGAAAACCCGATGGGCATGCGCAGCAGCATCCCGGCCACCAGCACCCCGACCAATACCCAGATACCGTGTGTCATATGCGCAGCTCCGCTTCAAGACCCTTGCCGCGGATCGCGTTCCAGATCGCCCAGGCCGAGCGCAGCGCCAAAGCGGCGAGCAGCAGCACAAAAGGCATGAAAACCCATTGGAAAGACAGGCCCAGCACGGGCGTTCCTTCGCGGGCCATGAAGTGCACGTAGTCCCAGCAGCCCGGGATGCCCCAGAGCGCCAGGCCGCCCACCAGCAGGTTGCCGGCAATCGCCATGACCTGGCGCGCGCGGTAAGGCACGCTGTTCCAGACCAGGTCGAACACCACGTGCTCGCGCTCGGGCACGACGACGGCGGCGGCCCACAGGATCACCCAGACATAGAGGACCACGGCCATCTCATCCGTCCAGGCCAGGGGCTTGTTGAAGAAAAAGCGTGCCGTGATCTGGATCACGAACACGACGAACAGGGTCAGGAAGAGTCCGCCGCCAATCACATTGGCGGCCTTTTGGGGCCAGCTTTTCATGGGCGTTGTTGTGGTGCTTGCCGCCGGACTTACTTCGTCGCGTTGATGCGCTCAAGCAGGCCCTTGGGCCAGACCTTGGCGTAGTCGGAGTTCAGGTAGGTTGCCTGCACCGTCTTGCGGAACGCGTCCACGTCCGGCGTGGTCACTGTCAGGCCTTCCTTCTTGAAGAAGTCGACCAGCTGGCCTTCTTCCTTGATGCGGTTTTCGTTGTTGTAGACGGCCGCGGCCTGCGCCGCCGCCTGGACCTTGGTCTTCTGCGCGGCGCTCATGGCGTTCCAGGCCTTGTTGGAAATGGCGATGAAGATACCGTCCACCAGGTGGCTGGTCATGACGATCTGCTTGGTCACCTCATAGAACTTGGCGGCGCGCACGGAGGGCAGGGGGTTGTCCTGGCCGTCTATGGTGCCGGTCTTCAGGCCCAGGTAGACCTCGCCGAAGGCCAGCGGCGTGGGCGTGGCGCCCAGCGCTTCACCGAGGAACAGCCATTCCTTGGAGCCGGGCATGCGCAGCTTGATGCCCTTGAGATCGGCCGGCACCTTGACGTTGCGGGCTTCGCGCAGGTTGACCTGGCGCGTGCCGAGGTAGACGGTGGACAGCGGCGTGACTTCCATCTTCTCAGCCACGGACTTGAACATCTCGGTGCCGATCGGGCCGGAGAACACCTTTTGCTGGTGGTCCGGGTCGCGCACGATGTAGCCGGCGGTGAAGATGGAGAACTCGGGCACCAGCTTGGCGATGTCGAAGGCCGAAATGGAAGAGAGCTCCAGGTTGCCGCGCGCCATGGCGGCGGGTTCGGTGCCCTGCTTGAACAGCGTGGCGTTCAGGTTGATCTGCACGTCGAATTCGCCGGGCGCGCTTTTTTCGAGGTTGTCCTTGAAGACCGTCCACATCTTGGCGTGCCAGTCGTCGGGCACGGCGGGCGTCGAGACGCGCAGCACCATCTTGTTCTGGGCCTGGGCCGCGGGCACGAAAGCGCCCATCAACAGCGTGGCGGAAGCGGCGGCCAGCAGGCTGCGGCGCAGGGTGGACGAGAGGGAAGTCTTCATGGTTGTCTCCTTTTTTGGGTCAATCGTTTGGGGCTGGGGCCCCGGGTCAGCGTTCAGCAGTCATTCAACAATCACTCGGATTTTGTATCAATCCCGAAGGCGGTGATGGTTTTTTCCAGCGCCTTGTATTCTTCGGCCGTCAACGCCACCAGCGGCGCGCGCACGCGCAGCCAGGCGGCGTCGCCGCTCAGCATCGCCATGATGCCCTTGAGGGCGGGCATCAGCGAGTAGCCGTCCAGCAGGCCGATCAGCTTGACGACGCGCTCGCGTTCAGCGGGTGTGGCCGCGGCGCCGGGCTCGGTCACCAGGCGTTTGACGAGGCGCGGCATGAAGTTGGCCAGGCCGCTGATGGCGCCCGTGCTGCCGCGTTTGCCCATCTCGGGAAGGTCGGGCTCAAAGCCGACGTAGACCGTCATGTCCTTCATGAAGGCATTGGCCAGGCCCACCGAATGCTCGGTGTTGCAGGCGCTGTCCTTGATGCCGACGATGGTGTCCGGGTACTGATTCTTGAGCGTGGCGATCACGTGGTGCGACAGCGGCACGCCCGTGACCTGGGGGATGTGGTACAGGTAGAGCTTGAAGGGCGTGCCGGCCATGCCGTCGATCACGTAGCGGTAGCTGTCGATGATGCCCTGGTCGGACACGCCCTTGAGGAAAAACGGCGGCAGCATCAGGCAGCCGTGCACGCCGGCTTTCACCGCGTGGCGCGTCAGCTCCAGCGTTTCGGGCAGGGCGGCGCAGCTGGTGGACACCATGATCTGCGCGGCGGGAATGCCGTTCTTGATGAGCTGTTCAATGGCTTCCTTGCGCTCGGCCAGCGAGAACGAGGGGCCTTCGCCCGTGGTGCCGAAGGCCGTCACGCCGGGGCAGCCGCTGGCGATCAGCGCCTTGCAGTGGGCGGCGAATTTGGCGTGGTCAATGTCCAGGCCGGCCGTGAGCGGCGTCAGCAGGGCGGGCCAGATGCCGCGAAAGGATTTGTCGGCGGCGGGAAAGGAACTCGTCATTCAGGGATCTCCAAAGACCACGGCATCTCGGGCCGCGGCAGTCCGAGCACGCGGCGGTGCGCGCTCTCGATGTGATGGCCCAGGCGGTCGACCACGGCTTGTGCGTCGCGCCGCTTGAGGGCATCGATGAACCAGAGGTGCTCTTCCATCGCGGGAATCAGCACCTCCGGGGAAAGGGATGAGGCTTCGAGCTTGATCAGCCGCACCCGCAGGCTGTTGATGCGGTAGACCTCGGAAATCAGCTCGTTGCCCAGCGTGTCGATCATGAGGTCGTGCAGGCCCCAGTCCACCGTGGTGGCGTCTTCCAGCAGCGCGTCGTCGATGGCTTTTTTGCGCGCACGCCGCACGATGCTCAGGTGGGCCTGCTCGATGGCGGCCAGGTCGGCGTCGGACACCGTGGTGACGAAACGGCTGGCGGCCTCGCGCTCGAGCAGGCCGCGCAGCTGGAAGGCGTTGTTGATCAGCTTGAGGTCGACGTGGGCCACCTGCAGGCCGCGCTGCGGCACGGTCTTGACCAGGCCCTCGGCCTCCAGGCGCGGGATCAGCTCGCGCACCGCGCCCAGCGGCATGCCCAGCAGCTGCATCAACTCGCGCTGCGAGACGAATTGCCCGGGCCGTATGTTGGCTTCCACGATTTGCTGCTGGAAGCTTTCATAGGCCTGCGCGCGCAGGCTGATGGGGGCGGAAGGGACGGCCGTGCTCATGGGTTCAAGCGTGGTCGCTGGCAATGACGCCCTTGCGCAGCAGGATGTTGCCGTACTTGCGCTGCTCGCCGGTCTGCAGGATCAGGAAGGCGGCCTGGGCACGCGCATAAAAATCAAAACGCTCCAGCGAAACGGCGGGGCGCTCGCCCGCCTGGTGCAGCACGGTGGCGAATTCGGCGACCGGCGCCGGGACGGCCGCGGCGTCGCCCACCACCTGCATGGTCCAGGCGGCATCGGGCACAAAATCGTCCAGCGGCAGCAGCCGCAGCACGGCCGCCAGCGCCTGCGGCGCGGTGGCGCCCGCCAGCTGCACCAGCACGGCGCCGCTTTTGCGCGCCACGTGCGCTGCCGGGAAGTTCGCATCGACGATCGCCACGTCGTCGCCATGGCCCATGCTGGCCAGGGCGTGCAGGGCGTCGGGTGTCAGCAGGGGCGGAATGTTTTTGAGCATTGATAAAAGGGGGGCAGTTGGGGAACCGTGGTTTTCACAAAACCTCGGGATTTCCCGCTGTCAATGACTGACATGTTAGTCATAACATGACTGAACTTTTATCGGGACTAACCCTGAAACCGCAACTGAATATCGAAGCTGACTATGACGACTCTGGACATGGCGCCTGTTTTTTCCGCCTGTGAAGGCAGCGGCCTGCGGCTGGGCCTGGGTGGCGCGCCGCTGGGCAACCTGTTTTCGGCCGTCAGCGATGCCGACGCGCGGGCCCTGGTGGACGCCGCCTGGGCCGACGGCTGCCGCACGTTCGACACCGCGCCGCACTACGGCCACGGCCTGTCGGAGCGGCGACTGGGCGACGCGCTGCGCGGCCACCCGCGAGGCGGCTACGTGCTGTCCAGCAAGGTGGGGCGGCTGCTGGTGCCCGATGCGAACGCGGCGCGCGCCCAGAACGGTTATGTGGACATACTGCCGTTCAACCAGGTCTGGGACTTCAGCGCCGCCGGCACGCGCCGCAGCGTGGAAGAAAGCCTGCAGCGCCTGGGCCTGCCGCGGCTGGACGTGGTCTACGTGCACGACCCGGACGCCGCCTCTCACGGCGAGCGCGCGCCCGCCGTGCTGCGCCGGGTGCTGGACGAGACCCTGCCCACGCTGCAGGCCATGAAGCGCGAGGGCCTGATACGCGCCGCAGGCCTGGGCACCAACGACGTGGACGTGGTGTTGCAGGTATTGCGTGAAAGCGAACTGGACGTTCTGATGCTGGCCGGGCGCTACAGCCTGCTGGACCACAGCGCGCTGCACGCGCTGCTGCCGCAGTGCGAGGCGCGCGGCGTGCGCATCGCGCTGGGCGGCGTGTTCAATTCGGGCATCCTGGCGACGGGCGCGCGCGGCGGCACGGCCAGCTTCAACTACGCGCCGGCCGCCCGTGAATGGCTGGAGCGCACGGCCCGCATCGAATCGGTTTGCGAAACGCACGGCGTGCCGCTGCGCGCGGCCGCCTTGCAGTTTCCGCTGGCGCATCCGGCGGTGGACATCGTGATGCTGGGCGCGCGCCAGGTCGCCGAATGGGCCGACGCGGTGGCGATGATGCAGTACCCGATTTCACAGGCTTTCTGGGCGGACCTGCGCGCCCATGGCCTGCTGCCCGTGGCCGCGCCCACACCTTGCCCATGACATTGCCCATGACATCGCCCGTGACCCGCATCGACGCGCACTTCCATTGCTGGCAACTGGCGCGCGGCGACTACGGCTGGCTCACGCCGGCGCTGGCGCCCATCTACCGTGACGTGGCCGTGGCCGACTGGCAGGCGCAAGCCGAGCCGCTGGGCATCACCGGCGGCGTGCTGGTGCAAGCCGCGCCCACCGATGCCGAAACGCAGTTCCTGCTGGCGCAAGCCGACGCCAATCCGGCGGTACTGGGCGTGGTCGGCTGGGTTGACATGCTGGCCTCCGATGCGCCCGCCCGCATAGAGGCGCTGGCCCGCCACCCGCGCCTCAAAGGCTTGCGGCCCATGCTGCAGGACATCCCCGATATCGAATGGATATTGCAGCCCGCGCTGGAACCGGCGCTGCGCGCCATGGCAGCTTGCGGCCTGGTGTTCGACGCGCTCATCAAGTCCGCGCACCTGCCGCACATCCTGACGCTGGCCGGCCGCCACCCGGAGCTGCGCATGGTGATAGACCATTGCGCCAAGCCCGACATCGCGGCCGGCGAGTGGCAGCCCTGGGCTGATGGCATTTCACGCATCGCCAATGAAACCCGGGCGATGTGCAAACTCTCGGGCTTGATGACTGAAGCCGGGCCGCGTCCGCCGCCGGGCGCGGTGCGGCGCTGGGGCGCGCACGTGCTGCAAAGCTTTGGCGCAAGCCGCGTCGTCTGGGGCAGCGACTGGCCGGTGCTGGAGCTGGCCGCGCCTTACCCCCTGTGGTGGGCCGCGTCGCGGCAGCTGGTGGAAGGGCTGGACGCGCAGGGCCAGGCGGCGGTGATGGGCGGTAATGCGGTGGGGCTTTACCGGCTGTAGCAGTCCTCACGCAAGGGCGTCTTTAGAATCACCCGATGACCGAATCAGCATCCACTTCTTCTACTTCTTCTTCCGTGCGCGTCTGCCGCGCCGACTATGCCAACCCCGTGCACGCGCGCGCCCTGGTACAACTGCTCGACAGCTATGCGCAAGACCCGGCCGGCGGCGGCAAGCCGCTCAGCGACTTCGCCAAAACCCACCTCGTCAAGGAACTCGCCGCGCGCCCGCAGGCTTTCAGCGTGCTGGCGTTCGACGGCGACGACGCGGTCGGCCTGGTCAACTGCATAGAAGGCTTCTCAACCTTCGCCTGCCGCCCGCTGGTCAACATCCACGACGTGGCCGTGCTGCCCGGCCACCGCGGCAAGCGCATAGGCGAAAAAATGCTGGCGCTGGTCGACGAAATCTCGCGCGAGCGCGGCGCCTGCAAGCTCACGCTGGAGGTGTTGCAGGGCAACGCCGGCGCCGTCAAGCTCTACGAACGCGTGGGCTTTGCCGGCTACCAGCTGGACCCGGCCATGGGCCAGGCGCGGTTTTTCCAGAAGTGGCTGGATTGAGCGTTGGGGATTCCCCCACAGACCATTGGTTCGCAGCTTCGTTCATCCCGTCTAATCATGCAGAAGCCCTTCGACCCAGCGGTCAGCTTTGTTTACGATCTACCCGCCAATCACAGAATCGACGGAGTGTGGGTCGATAACACCGGCTGGGTTGCGTTTCTCGACAAAGATGGAATGGAACTCGACGTCACCGGCGTGCAGCGCCTGGTGACGCATGAGAGGCGCAAAGGTCCCAAGGTCCGCACCAGGCAAGCGCTCGCCGGAGTGCGGCTTTCGGTTGATGGCCTGCAGGAGCTCTGCAACTATCACGAGGTGTTCGTGATTGATACCTCGTACACATACCACCCGACAAGGTATCGACACGCACTGGCTTGCTCCATTCGCCTGCAGTTCATGCCTGAGGGCGAGCAGGTTCGTGTGCACGTCGACGACAAACTTGTCTATTACGACTTGATGCACGCGGAAGGAAATCCCGAACGCGCCGGCATGCTGGCGCTCGCGCTTGAACACAGCAACACCCTGGGGGATCTCGCTCTCAAGAGGGCGCTCGTTACGGACTCGGATCTCGGACTGCACGACGCGATAAACGCACGCACAATGCCGCTTTATGGCGAAGTGCTCCTGCCGCCGAACTTCACACTGCTGTACGCGTCCGGCGATACCGGAACCGAGGCGACGAACCGTATTCTTGCGTTCTGCGATAAACAAGCAAAGGCGACGTTGCGGGACATGATCGCGGGCAATGTGCCGCCTCCCGAACGGAGAGAGCGGATCAGAGGCGCCGGCGAGCTGTTGCTCGGCCGCTTGGTTCAAAAGGATGTTCAGGCGACCGAAACGCTCCTGGGGCGGATGACCGGGTTCGAGACGGCTACATTGATTCTCGAAGGCGATGACGGTCGGCAAGAGACGATTGAGGTTAAGTTTCCTCCCGTCAGCTAGCTCTGCACAGCAAGCACCTAGGCTGTTGAATTTCACGAGAAAAGTGCGTGGCTGACAGCCGCGATCCCTTGGTTCATAGCCAAGTCTTCTATCCGGGTCTATGCGTTCTTGTGGAAGAGCTGTCCCGCAGCAGCATCAGCGCCGCAAACGCCACCAGCCCCAGCGCCGCTGAAAACCACAGCGCGCCCGCGCCGAAGCGGTCAATCGCCAGGCCGAACAGCCAGGGCGCCGTCGCCTGCGCAAAGCGTGCGGGCACCATCAGCAAGCCTTGCCGCGCGCCGTAGTCGCGCACGCCGAACAGCACCAGAGGCAGCGTGCCCTTGGCTATCGTCAGCACGCCGTTGCCGGCGCCGTGCAGCAGTGTGAACACCGCGCCGGCCGGCACGCCAAAGAACAGGAAAGCCATCGCCCCCAGCGTGTGCAGGCTGCCAGCCACGCGTGCCGAAATGAGCGGGTGGACGTTGCGCAGCAGGCCGTACTCCAGCAGGCGCCCGGCCACCTGCGCGGGGCCGACCAGGCCGGCGAACACCAGTGCGGTGGCCAGCGGCACGCCGTGGGCCTGCAGCAAGCGCGGCAAATGCGCGGCCATGGCGGTGCTGATAAACCAGGTCACGGCAAACACCAGCGCGAGCAGCACGGCGGTGCGGGTGGCGCTGCGTGAGGTGGTGGGTGTGGTGGACGCTGCCGTTTCGGCGGTATGGGCTTCGGCGGGAGCCGGCGATACGGGCAAAGCCGGTGAAGCCGGCAGCCGCCAGTTCAGCGGCAAGCCCAGCAACAGATGCAGCGCCGCCCAGGCCAGGCAGGTGGCGCGCCAGCCCCATTCGAGTTCAATCCAGGCCGACAGCGGCCAGCCCACGGTGCTGGCAAAACCGGCAAACAGCGTGATGCCGGTGATGGCGCCGCGCGCGTCCTTGCCGTACAGGTGGACCAGCGCGGCAAAGGCCGCCTCATAAAGGCCCGCGGCCATGGCAATGCCCAGGATGACCCAGCCGGCAAACAAGCCCACCGGTCCCTGCGCCAGCGCCAGCACGATGAGGCCGGCGGCAAACACCAGGCTGTTCGCCGCCAGCACCGGCCGGCCGCCATGCCGGTCTATGGCCTTGCCGGCCGCAGGCCCCAGCAGGGCGGACACCACCAGCGCGGCCGAGAAGGCGGCAAACACCGTGGGCGTGCTGACGCCGAGCTCGCGCGCCATGGGCACGGCGAGGATGGCGGGCAGGTAGTAGCTGGAGGCCCAGGCCAGCGTCTGGGCGATCCCCAGCTGGACGATGGTGGCGGCGCGGCTTGTCGTTGTCACGGGAGCAAGGTTAGCAAGAAAGCGTCTCCGTATGCGGTGCGCTTACCCGCCGGCCAGGCTCAGCCGCAGCGCCAGGGCCGCCAGGGTCACGGTCAGTACCGGCACGGTCAGCACCACGCCCACCTTGAAGTAGTAGCCCCAGGTGATGGTCATGCCCTTGCGCGCCAGCACATGCAGCCACAGCAGGGTGGCCAGTGAGCCTATGGGCGTGATCTTGGGCCCGAGGTCGCTGCCGATCACGTTGGCGTAGACCATCGCCTCTTTCACGGCGCCGGTGGCATGGCTGGCGTCAATCGACAGCGCGCCCACCAGCACGGTGGGCATGTTGTTCATGATGGAAGACAGCACGGCGGTGAGAAAGCCCGTGCCGAAGGCCGCGCCCCAGATGCCGCCGGTGGCGAAGAAGTCGAGCCAGCCGGCCAGGTAAGCCGTCAGGCCCTGGTTGCGCAGGCCGTACACCACCAGGTACATGCCCAGCGAGAACACCACGATCTGCCAGGGCGCCTC
Organism: Polaromonas sp. YR568; assembly: GCF_943369415.1. Classification (GTDB taxonomy): domain Bacteria; phylum Pseudomonadota; class Gammaproteobacteria; order Burkholderiales; family Burkholderiaceae_C; genus Polaromonas. The sequence goes on along the minus strand of NZ_CALRNF020000019.1, from coordinate 52,499 downwards.
GCGCATCACCTTGCGTGTGCTGATGACGTGGCCGCGCGCCGCCACCGCCAGAAGCAGCAGCGCGCCGGCGGCCGCGATCGCGCTGACCGGAACGCCCCGCGGCTCCAGCCCGAAAAAGCCGATGAGCAGCAAAGCCAGCACGACCCAGCCCATGCGGAAGGTCGCGGCGTCGCGAATGGCTTCTTTGGGCTGTTTGAGCTGGGCCACGTCATAGGCCTCGGGAATGCTGCGGCGGAAATAGACCAGCAGCACGGCCAGCGCCGACAGCACGGCCGCGATGTTCACCGGCACCATGACGGCCGCGTAGTCGGCAAAGCCTATCCTGAAAAAATCGGCCGAAACAATGTTCACCAGGTTGGAGACCACCAGCGGCAGGCTGCCCACGTCGGCGATAAAACCCGCGGCCATGACGAAGGCCAGCGTCGCGCCGGCGCTGAAACCCAGCGCAAGCAGCATGGCCATGACGATGGGCGTCAGGATCAGCGCCGCGCCGTCGTTGGCAAACAGCGCGGACACCGCGGCGCCCAGCAGCACGATCAGTACAAACAGCCACCGGCCCCGGCCTCGCCCCCAGCGCGCGACATGCAGCGCGGACCACTCGAAAAAACCGGCTTCATCGAGCAGCAGGCTGGTGACGATGATGGCGATGAAGGTGGCCGTGGCATTCCAGACGATGTGCCACACGGCTGCGATGTCGGCGAGGTGAACCACGCCGAAGAGCAGCGCCAGCAGGGCGCCCAGCGTGGCGCTCCAGCCTATGCCCAGGCCTCGCGGTTGCCAGATCACAAGAACAAGGGTCAGTAGAAAAATGAGCAGGGCGGCAAGCACGTGTGGTTTCCGGTGGTGAAGTGATGAAGGTGCGGTCAGGCACAAAGTGGGTCGCACGGCCCCATGGGCGGTCGCGTTTTTGTGGATGTTGTGGCGGGCGCCGGAGGTTCAGGCCGCGATGGCTGCGGCGCCCGATGCGGCAAGGTCCCGTGCATGCGTTTGCAGCATCAGCCTGTCCACACCTTGGGGTGGCAGGTTGACCAGCAGGTCCAGCCGGCGGCGCATCGCATGCAGGGTCTGGCGGAAAGCCTCGCGCTTTTGCGCGTCGGTGCCGTCGCCTTCCGACGGGTCCGCATAACCCCAGTGCGCCGTGGCGGGCTGGCCGGGCCAGAAGGGGCAGACCTCGCCGGCGGCGTTGTCGCAGACCGTGATCACCAGATCCATGTGCGGTGCATCCGGCTTGCCGAACTCGTCCCAGCTTTTGCTGTGCAGGCCCTCCGTTGAAACGCCAGCGCTGCGCAGAATTTCCAGAGCAAGCGGGTGGGGCTGCTGGTTGTCGCGCGGGCTGCTGCCGGCCGAGAAGGCCTTGAAGCGGCCTTTGCCGATGTGGTTGAGCGTGGCTTCGGCCAGGATGCTGCGCGCCGAATTGTGGGTGCACAGGAAAAGGACGTTGATGGTTTGCGGGTTCATGGGGCGTGTGTCTTTCAGCAGCAGGCCTTGGCGTTGCGGGCCGGGGTGGTTTGGGGGAGTTTCACGAGTGCCTGCGCGCCGGATTGCGCGCAGCAGGCCTGGGCCGCCCCATCGCCGGCGGGCTTCGCCTCGCTGAACACCGGAATGCTGTCCAGCGTGTGGAATTGTTCCCAGGCAATGCCCTGGGGGTCGGTCAGCCAGTATTTGTCGCTGCGCGCATAGCAGCAACTGGTGGGTCCTTCGTCGAGCAGCGTCATGTCGGCGCGGGTCGCGCTGGCCTTGAGGGCCTGGAGTTCTTCGGCCTGCTCGACCTGGATGCCCAGGTGGTCCACGCCGGGCGCATCGCCGCGCGTGGAGATGGCGAAGTTGACCGGCGGGTCGCTGAGCATCCATTTGGCGTAGTCGGTTTCGGTGCGTGCCGGTTGCTGGTCGAACATGGCCGAATAAAAGGCGATGTTCTTTTCAAGGTCTTTGACGTGGACGTGGACATGGAAGCGTTTCATCGTGCTCTCCTGGGTGGTGGTGGGGGGAGGGAGTCAGCAGGTGGCGCAAGCGGCCTGCGTGTCGACTTCGCAGGTGCCGCCTTCGCAGCAGTGCTCGGTCAGGTAGCCCAGCAGGGCATTCATCTGGCCGAAGTTCGCGCGGTAGATGAGGTTGCGGCCGCGCGCCTCGCTGCTGACGAGGCCTGAGTTCGAGAGTTCCTTGAGGTGAAACGACAGCGCGCTGGGCGCGACGCCCAGCTGTTCGGCCATGGTGCCCGGCGTCAGGCCGTCGGGGCCGGCGACCACCAGGGCGCGGAAGGCGCGAAGGCGCTGGGCCTGGGCCAGCGCGGCCAAGGCTTTGACGGCGGCGCCTTCGTCAAGGGTGGCAAGTTCCGGGGATTGCATTGATATTTCCATGATTCAAATATAATTGAATTATTGAATCGAAGCAATCCACATCCCACCATCAGGAAAAGTCATGCCATCTACCGCGACCGTCACGATTTACCACAACCCCCAGTGCGGCACCTCGCGCAACGTGCTGGCACTCATACGCAACGCAGGCATTGAACCTGAGGTCATTGAGTACCTCAAGACACCGCCCACCCGGGAAACGCTGCAGGAGTTGATCGCACAAATGGCTGTGCCGGTGCGCGAGGTGATTCGCCAAAAGGAAGCTATTTACAAGCAGCTTGGCTTGGATGATCCGGCCTTGGGCGACGACGCGCTGGTGGACGCCATGCTGGCTCACCCCATCCTGATCAACCGGCCCATCGTGGTCACGCCGCTGGGCACGCGCCTGTGCCGGCCATCGGAAGCCGTGCTGGACATCCTGCCCGCGCCGCAGCAGGGCGCATTCAGCAAGGAAGACGGCGAGCGCGTCGTCAACGAAAAAGGCGAGCGTGTTGCAGGCCGCTGATCTCCCCAACGTCGACAGCGCACTGCTTGTCCCGCCCTCGGCCAGCCAGTTGCAGGCCTTCCGGCCGTCGGCGCATGCGCCGCGCATTCTGCTGCTTTACGGCTCCGTGCGTGAACGCTCCTACAGCCGGCTTGCCGGTGAAGAGGCCGCGCGGCTGCTGCAGGCCATGGGTGCGGAAACCAGAACCTTCAACCCCAGCGGCCTGCCGCTGCCCGATGACGCGCCCGACACGCATCCCAAAGTGCAGGAATTGCGTCAACTGGCGCAGTGGTCTGAGGGAATGGTCTGGTGTTCGCCGGAACGGCACGGCGCGATGACCGGCATCATGAAGTCGCAGATTGACTGGATCCCGCTGGCCGACGGCGCGTTGCGGCCCACGCAGGGAAAAACGCTGGCCGTGATGCAGGTCTCGGGCGGCTCGCAGTCTTTCAACGCCGTCAATCAGATGCGCGTGCTGGGCCGCTGGATGCGCATGCTGACCATCCCCAACCAGTCGTCCGTGGCCAAGGCTTTTCTCGAATTCGACGAGGCCGGGCGCATGAAGGCCTCGGCGTACTACGACCGCATCGTCGACGTGATGGAAGAACTGCTGAAGTTCACCCTGCTGACACGGGATGTGTCGCCTTATCTGGTGGACCGCTACAGCGAACGCAAGGAAAGCGCCGAAGCGCTTTCCAGGCGGGTCAACCAGCAGGCCTTGTAGCAGGCGCGTATCTGCGGGGCGGGCGTGCGCAGCCTGCGTCTGCCTACTTCGCCGAAGCCGCGTTGCGTTTGCGCGTGGCCGCGGCTTTTTTAGCCGAAGCCGAGCGTTCCGCCGCCGTGCGCGAGGCCGCCGCGGCACCGCCAAGCCGCCCGCCCTTGCGCGAGGAGGCATGGCTTTCAGGCTTGCCGCGCCCCGAGCCGGACTTTTCGCCGCCGCCGCTTTCCTTGTTCACGGTGGCCCAGGCGCGGCGTTCGGCCTCTTCCTTGCCGACGCCGCGGTCTTCGTAGCCTTCTTCAATGTGTTCGGCCTTGCGCTTTTGTTTGTCGCTGTAGGCAGATTTGTCGCCTTTTGGCATGTCGGTTCTCCTTGGCTGCACGAGCCTTGATGCTGGAGCCCTGAAAGTAGCGCGTGGTGAAAAGTTTTTTTGCGCGTCTCATTCTCAAGACAAGGTCGGCGATCTCCTACGCGGCAACTCTTCTTCATCGCGGAGAAAGCTCGGCTTGCTCGCGGCGGGTACGGTACATTTCAGGCAACCCGGCCTGGGTCTGTCCGAATGCGTCCGGTAGCAGCCATCCTTCTCGCCGAGCGCTAACCATCAGGGAGTTCTTGCATGTCGATTTCAGGTGTCCTTTGGCGTTTCCTCGCGGCGTACATCGTGCTGATGGTTGTGGTCGTCGTCGCGTTCCAGTTGCTCGGTGTCAGCTCCAACTCCGGGGTGAATGTGGGCATCCTGATTGGTGCCGTGTTGTGGCCCTGCATGGCGTTTGGCACCAGAAACAAGCGCTACTTCACGGCGCCGGAGAAGAAGAAGGTGATGTGGGGAATGATAGGCATCAACCTGGCGCTTCAAGGCCTCGTCGGCGGGGCGGCCCTGGCTGCGGAAGGCAAGCTGAATCTGGGCGCGCTGGTGATCGGGCTGCTGGTGGTCGGCGTGCTGCACTCCCTCGCCATTGCCTACTTTGTTCGCCTGGGCGGCAAGCTTTTTGAGAAGCAGCTTCAGAATCAGCTTCAGAAGCAGGCGGCTACCGGGGAGTAATACGTCAGGCAATATGGACAGGCAATCCCGGCAGGGGTAGCCCTCACGAACGAAATGCATTGGAGAAAAATGAGCTTTTCCGCTTTCCTTGAAATTCAATACGTTGAGAATCAAATCTCAATCGAAACCATTTCGGAAAATCTAAAAAAAATTCTGGATGAGGATGGAATACATCCTGATGTGCTCGACGGCCTGAACACGGCATTCGAAGGCACTGAGACCATGTTCAATGTTCCGGCGACTTACCTTTCGTATCTTGTGGAGCGCATTGCGGGTCTTCAGCCGGCCGTCTCGTTTCACGCCCGCGGTCGTGGGGAGGAGTTGCGTGACATCTGGGTAAGAGAGTTCCAGAACGGTGAGCCCATCTTCTCCGTGGGAAGTTTCCTGTAGATAGGAGGCGCCTGACCCGCCCTCCATCGAGAAAAATCGAAAAATGAAGCTTTTGATCACGGCCCTGATGGTATTTGTTGCCGTTTTTGGCGTCTTCTTCTTCCCATTCCCTTCCAGGTATCTGGCGCAAGGGCTGCTCAACATCGCCGGACTTCAACCCTATCCGGGCTATGTCTCCACGGCCTGGTTTTGTGTTCAATGGGTGCTCTCTCTTGCCGTTGGTTTTGGTGCTGCCTGTGTTGTTTTACGCGCCATGGATGTTGCGCCATATGCGAGTTCGTTGTTGGCTCATCGTCGTTGGTTGACGCGTGGTCTGATTGGAACTGGTGCGTACTGCGCATTGGTGCCGATTACGTTTGTCTTGAGCGCAATTCCGTATGGGGGTGGGAGAGTGCCGGGTTGGACTTTGCTTGTGCTCATTGCATCCTGGCTTCTTCTTGGATATGGCTTGTTTCGAACGCTCTTTCAAGAATTGAAAACTGTCAAACGCGCACAGACTTGACTCCCGTGCCAGACCGCTTATCTCGCGGCGACATCCACCACCACTTTTCCCCGTGCCTCGCCGGATTCCACCCGCCGGTGTGCCGCCAGCGCGGAGCCCAAATCAAAACGCTGGCTGTCTAGCCGCGGCGTGAGCCGGCCGGCCTCCACAAGCTGCGCGACCTCGCGCAGGATGTCGCCGTGATGCTCGCGGCCCTGGCCTGAAATCATCGGGTACAGCGTGAACACGCCCGAGTAGGTCGCAGAGCGGAAGGACAGCGGCGCGAGTCTGTGCGTGCCCCAGCCGAGGATGCTGAGCACGTGGCCGCCGTAGCGCCGCGCGGCGCTGAAGGACGCGTCCAGCGTGGCGCCGCCCACCGTGTCGAAGACGACGTCAAAGCCGGCGCCGCCGGTGTGGCGCGCGACGTAGTCGTCGACGGTGCTGGCCTGGTAGTCAATCGGCACGGCGCCAAAGCGTTCGGCGATGGCGAACTGCTCTTTGGCCACGGTGGTGAACACCTCGGCGCCGCGGGCGCGTGCCAGTTGCACGGCGATGTGGCCCACGCCGCCGGCGCCGCCGTGCACCAGCACCTTGTCGCCCTGGCCGACGCGGGCGCGGTCCACCAGGCCTTCCCAGGCCGTGATGGCGGCCAGGGGCAGGGCGGCCGCTTCGCGCATCGTGAGGTTTTTCGGCTTGAACGCGACGAGGCGCGCATCCACCGCCGCGTATTCGGCCAGCGTTCCTTGCAGCCCGCCCACGCCGCCGGCCGCGCCGTAGACCTCGTCGCCGGGGCGAAAATTGCTCACACCCGCGCCCACGGCGACCACCACACCGGCCAGGTCCAGGCCGAGCACGGCGGGCAAAGGCTGTTGCGCGTGGGCCGCCTGGCCGGCGCGGATTTTGGTGTCCAGCGGGTTGACGCCACTGGCCACAATGCGCACCAGCACCTGGCCCGCTTGCGGCGCCGGCACGGGCAATTCTTTCAATACAAAATCGCCGCCCGCGTCCTCGACGGTCATGGCCTGCATGGTGGTGGGAACAGTCGTAAGAACAGTCATCTGGAACTCCTTGAGTGAACGATGGGTCCAGTTTGGTCCAAACATAATCGAATGAGAACTGCTAAAAGCGCACGGGTGGCATGCATTTTTGTATGATGGCAAGATGGATTGGGACGACATCAAGGTGTTTCTGGCGATTGCCAGGGCGGGCTCGCTGGGCGGCGCGGCGAATGCGCTCGGCCAGACGCAGCCGACCATGGGGCGGCGCCTTCGCGCGTTTGAAGAGAAGCTGGGCGTCGCGCTGTTCCAGCGCAGCAGCGAAGGCTTTGTGCTGACCGATGAGGGCGCTTCGGTCATGTCCACCGCCGAGCGCATGGAGCAGGAAGCGCTCGCGTTTGAGCGGACGCTGGAAGGCGGGGAAACCGAGCTGGAAGGCCTGCTGCGCATCTCCGCATCGGACTGGTTCGGGCTGCATGTGCTGGCGCCGGTGTTCGCGCGTTTTCAGGAGAAACATCCGCGCGTGAGCATTGACCTCATCACCGAGTCGCGGCTGCTCAGCCTGGCGCGGCGCGAAGCGGACCTGGTGTTTCGCATAAGGCCGTTTGAGGAAAGCGACGTGGTGCAACGGCGGCTCACCACCATCCACTACGCGCTGTACGGCGCGTCACAGCTGGAAAAGCCGCGGGCCGGCGACGGGCAGGGCACGTCGCTCATTACCATGAACGGCGCCTTCAGCACCATGCCCGACGTGCGCTGGCTGCAGCGCGTGCTGCCCAATGCGCATACCGTGATGCGCAGCAACAACCGCGAGGTGCAGACCGCGATGTGCGTGGCCGGCCGCGGCTGGGCCGTGCTGCCGGTGCAGCTCGGCGACCGCGCGCCGGGGCTGGTGCGCGCCGACCTTGGCGAAGCGCCGCCCGGCCGCGACGTGTGGGTGGGCTTTCACCAGGACCTGAAGCGCCTGGCCCGCCTGCGCCGGCTTCTGGCGTTCACGGTCGAGGCCATACCCGCGGCCTGACCCTCGAAAAATCCCGCGCCCTGCGGGATGCTGCTGTGGCTGCGCCGCCACGCACACCCCGCCTTGTTCCGGTGTCACACAACTGCCATTGAACTGACACGAACGCGTCACCCCCCTCTCCCAGAATCACGTCATGACCAGCATGACAGAGCACCCGATGGGACGCCATTCACAGACACATGACAAGCAGGACGCCGGCACCGCCCGCAGTCTGGGCGCCGGCATCCAGGACCTGAACAAGCAGTGCCTGCGCATTCTGCGATGCACCGCGCAGGCGCTGGCCAACAGCCCGGGCGGCCTGCGCTTCAAGGCCGGCACCCGGCCGTGGCTTGAAGGGCTGTCGAACGCGCGGCCGGCGCTGATGGCCGGCCTCGGGCGGCCCGGCAAAGCGGTTTCGCTGGCCACCGGTGATTGAGTGTCGAAGCCCCTTTTTGGGGCTTTTTTACAGGCGGCGAAAAAGCCGCGAGTGCGAATGAGTGAGCTTGCCGAAGTTGGTCAAAGCCGAAGTTGTTGAGACACAAGGAAACAAGGAGTTAGCCATGAAAGAACTGCCCAATCCCACCTTTGCATTGTCGCCAGTCGCAATGCCACGGGGGTCACTTCATCAAAGCGGTCATGCTGTCAGTCCAGCCCCTGTTCAAAGGGCTCCAGTGGGGAAAATTTCGGTCAGCTGGGCCAGGCACCAGGACGAGGTCCGGCAGGCGCAGCGCCTGAGGTACCAGGTCTTCGCGCTGGAGATGGGCGCCACGCTGTCCAAGACGCTCCCCGGCCACGATGTGGACCTGTTTGACGACTATTGCGAACATCTGCTGGTGCGCGACGCCGAGACGCAGGACGTCATAGGCACCTACCGCGTGCTCACGCCCACCCAGGCCAAGCGCGTGGGCAGCACCTACAGCGACACCGAGTTCGACCTGACGCGGCTGCGCGCGCTGCGCGAGCGCATGGTCGAGCTGGGCCGCAGCTGCGTGCATGCCGACCACCGCCACGGCGGTGTCATCCTGGCGCTGTGGGGCGCGCTGGCCGAATTCATGTCGCGCAACCAGCTCGACACCATGATCGGCTGCGCCAGCATTCCGATGCAGCACAACGGCGTATCGAGTGGCCACGCGGCCGCCAGCATCTGGCGCCAGGTGCGCGAGACCCACCTCGCCGCGATCGAATACCGCGTCACCCCGCGACTGGCGCTGCCGGTCGAGAAACTCGACGACACGCTGGACGTGGAGCCGCCCGCGCTGATCAAGGGCTATTTGCGCCTGGGCGCCAAGGTGCTGGGCGCGCCGGCCTGGGACCCTGATTTCAACTCGGCCGACCTGCCCATGATGATGCGCATCGCCGACCTGCCGCCGCGCTACCTCAAGCATTTCTCCGGCAAACCGGTGCCGGGCAACGTTGCGGAGGCCTGATGCGAAGCATGTTTGACGCCATGGGGGCGCTGGGCAACGGATTCGGCGGTGGCGGCGACGACCACGACGATGACGATTCGCTGCGCAAGCGCTACCGCACCATTTTCATCTCCGACATCCACCTGGGCACGCCCGGCTGCCAGGCGGCGGCCCTGCTGGATTTCCTCAAGGCCCATCCCAGCGACAACCTCTACCTGGTGGGCGACATCGTGGACGGCTGGCAGTTGCGCCGCCGCTGGTACTGGCCGCAGTCGCACAACGACGTGGTGCAAAAGCTGCTGCGCCGCGCCCGCAAAGGCTGCCGCATCGTCTACGTGCCCGGCAACCACGATGAGTTTGCGCGTGAATTTATCGGCAACCAGTTCGGCGGCATCGAAGTCATCGATGAAGCCGTGCACACCACCGCCGACGGCCGCCAGTTGTGGATCATCCACGGCGACTACTTCGACGCGGTGGTGCAGTGCGCCAAGTGGCTCGCCTATGTGGGCGACAACCTGTATGAATTCACGCTCAAACTCAACCGCCACCTCAACAGCCTGCGTGCGCGCATGGGGCTGCCGTACTGGTCGCTGTCGGCCTATCTGAAGCAAAAGGTCAAGAGCGCGCTCAACTACGTCACCGACTTCGAGGTCGCGGTCGCCAACGAGGCGCGCCGCCGCGGCCACCAGGGCGTGGTCTGCGGCCACATCCACCGCGCCGAGATGCGCGAGATCAACGGCGTGCTGTACTGCAACGACGGCGACTGGGTGGAAAGCCGCACCGCGCTGGTCGAAAACTTCGACGGCACGCTGGAGCTGGTGCACTGGGCGCCGGCCCACGAAACGCAGGGCCGCGGCCACGTTGCTTCCACGGTGGTCGCATGAGGGTCGCCCTTATCACCGACGCCTGGCAGCCGCAGGTCAACGGCGTGGTCACCACCCTGGTAGAACTGGTGCGTGAACTCGCGGAACTGGGCCACCAGGTGGAGGTGATTCACCCCAACCTCTTCAAGACACGGCCTTGCCCGGGCTATGCCGGCATTGACCTAGCGGTCAGCCCCAAGCGTGGCCTGACCGAAAAACTCGACGCCTTCCAGCCCGAGGCCATCCACATCGCCACCGAAGGCCCGCTGGGCTGGGCGGCGCGCGGCTACTGCCTCAAACGCGGCTTGCGTTTCACGACGGCTTTTCACACCAAGTTCCCCGAAATCCTGCACGCGGCGCTGAAAATCCCGCTGTCCTGGGGTTACGCGCTGTTCCGCCATTTCCACAGGCCTTCTTCGGGCGTGATGGTGCCGACCCAGGGCGTGCTGCGCATGCTGCAGGAACGCGGCTTCAGGAACCTGCGCGGCTGGACGCACGGCGTGGACACCGAACTCTTCGGCTTCGAGCCGCAGCCGCGCCTGCACCCGCCCATGGGCACGCTGGTACGCCCGGTGTCGCTGTTCGTGGGCCGCGTGTCTTATGAGAAAAACATCGAGGCCTTCCTCAAGCTGGACATTCCCGGCACCAAGGTGGTCTGCGGCGTCGGGCCGCTGGAGGAGTCGCTCAAGCAGCGTTACCCGCAGGTGCGCTGGATGGGCGTGCTGGCCCGGGACGAGCTGGCCAAGGTCTACTCCGCGGCCGACGTGTTCGTGTTCCCCAGCCGGTCCGAAACCTTTGGCCTGGTGATGCTCGAAGCCATGGCCGCCGGCACGCCCGTGGCGGCCTATCCGGTCGATGGGCCGCTGGAAGTGCTCGGGAAAGCCGACGGAAGCTGTCACGGCGGTGTCATGAACGAGGATTTGCAACAGGCTTGTTACGGTGCGCTGGCCGTGCCGCGCCATGAGGCCCGCTTGCGGGCGCTGGACTTCAGCTGGGGCCATGCCGCGGAACTTTTTGAGTCTTTCCTTGTAATTGCACGAAAAAACACCGCCCAAGGCAACCCCGGCAACATCAGGGCCGGCACTTGCGGAGCTCTTCAGGCGGGTGCAACATCAGTCAAAAGTACTGTCACGCCATTGTCATGAAAGAAGTCAACACTGTGACTTGTTGTTAATGACATACATAAGCCTTGTTGATGCCCATTTCACCCGCCTCGGTGGCCGCAGCCGCGCCAAGCGTCCAGTTCCTGGACCGCGACCACAGCATTCTTGCCTTCAATGAGCGGGTGCTGGACTGGGCCAAGCGCCCGGATGTGCCGCTGCTGGAGCGGCTGAGGTTTCTGTGCATTGTTTCGTCCAACCTGGACGAGTTCTTCGAAGTCCGCACCGCGCCCCACCTGACGGCGGCGCAGGCCAATGAACAGAAAGCGCCATATTCGGTGCAATCGTTCAAGGCCCTTTCGGACGCCGCGCACGACATGGTGGCGCGCCAGTATTCCCTTTACAACGACGATTTGCTGCCGGCCTTTGAGCGCCAGGGCATACGCGTGGTCTCGCACGGCGAGCGCAATGCGTCGCAGCGGCGCTGGGTCAAAGAGTATTTTGAGCGGGAAGTGCGGCCATTGCTGATCCCGGTCGGGCTGGATCCTTCGCACCCCTTTCCGCAGGTGGCCAACAAGTCGCTCAACTTCATCGTGCGGCTGGGAGGCCACGACGCTTTCGGCCGCGAAAACGACATCGCCATCGTCAAGGTGCCGCGGGTGCTGCCGCGGCTCATCCATATGCCGGCGCACGGCCAAAACAAGGGCCGGCTTTTCGTCTCGCTTTCCAGCGTGATACGCGCGCACCTGACGGAACTGTTTCCCGGCCGTGACGTCGGGCAGTTTTCGCAATTTCGTGTGACCCGCCATTCCGACCTGGCCGTGGATGAGGACGACGTTAAAAACCTGCGCACCGCCTTGCGCCAGGGCCTGGAGCAGCGCCACTACGGACAGGCCGTGCGGCTGGAAGTATCGGCGGGCTGCTCGGAATACCTTGCGGGTTTTCTGCTGCGGCAATTCAACCTGCCGGCGCTGTCGCTGTACCGCGTGCACGGCCCGGTCAACCTGGTGCGCCTGACGCAATTGGTGGACCTGGTCAACGACCCCAAGCTGCTGTTCCCCAGCTACCGCGCCTGCTACCCGACGCAGCTGCAGCCCGGCCAGTCGTTTTTTGAGCGGCTCAAGCAGGGCGACGTGTCCATCCACCAGCCGTTTGAGAGCTTTGACGGCGTGCTCGCGTTTTTGCGCGAGGCCGTGAACGACCCGCAGGTGCTGGCGATCAAGCAGACGATTTATCGCACCGGCGCCGATTCGGAACTGATGGTGCTGTTGCGCGAAGCGGTGCGGCGAGGCAAGGAAGTGACCGTGGTGGTGGAGCTCAAGGCGCGCTTTGACGAAGAAGCCAACATCAACTGGGCGGAGATGCTGGAATCGATAGGCGCGCAGGTGGTCTACGGCGTGGTGGGCCTGAAGACCCACGCCAAGATGCTGCTGGTGACGCGGCGCGAAGGCCGGCACCTGGTGCGTTATGCGCATCTTTCCACCGGCAACTACAACCCGCGCACGGCGCGCCTCTACACCGACCTGAGCTACCTGACGGCCGACCCGCTGATGACGGCCGATATCGACAATGTGTTCGTGCACCTGGCCAGCCAGAGCCGCCTGCCCAAGCTGCACCATTTGCTGCTGGCGCCGTTCCAGTTGCACCACAAGCTGGTCGAAAAAATCGACGCGCTCGGCGAGGCCGCCCTGCAGGGCAAGGACACGCGCATCGTCGCCAAGATGAATGCGCTGACCGATGAGGATTTGATGCTGGCGCTGGTCAGGGCCGGGCAGCGCGGTGTGAAGATAGACCTGATCGTGCGCGGCGCCTGCATGCTGCCTGCGCAGGTACCGGGCGTGACCGACAACATCCGCGTGCGTTCCGTCATCGGCCGCTTCCTCGAGCATTCACGCGTGTTTTACTTCCGCTGCGCGGAGGAAGAAACGCTGCTGCTGTCGAGTGCGGACTGGATGAACCGCAACATGCTGCGCCGGGTGGAACTGGCCTGGCCGGTGACCGACCCGGTGCTGCGCCGGCGCATCATCGACGAATGCCTGGTGGCCTACCTGCACGACGGGCGCGACGCCTGGGACCTGCAGCCCGACGGCACCTACCTGCGCGTGAACCCGCAGGGCGACAGGCCGCGCCACGGCGCGCAGGCGGCCCTGATGGCCCGCTATTCGGCCCCCCAACACCAGGACAAATGACATGGACCTCATCTTGTGGCGTCACGCAGAGGCAGAAGACTGGCCGGAAGGTGATCCACAAGGAGGCAGCGACCTCGAGCGCTCGCTCACGGCCAGAGGCGAGAAGCAGGCGGCCCGCATGGCTAACTGGCTGGACCGCCAGCTGCCCGAAGGCGCGCGTATTTTTGTGAGCCCGGCACGGCGCTGCGAGCAGACCGCGCTGGCGCTGGGACGCAAATACAAAATCAGGAGCGAACTGGCGCCCGACGCGACGGCAGCGCAGCTGCTGGAACTGGTGCAGTGGCCCCTGTCCAAGTCGCCCATCCTGGTGGTGGGTCACCAGCCCATCCTCGGTGAAACCATCGCGCAGCTGCTGGGGCTGCAGGCCAGCGAGTGCCCCGTGAAGAAAGGGGCGGTCTGGTGGCTGCGCAGCCGCGACCGCGAAGGGCACAACCAGACGGTGGTGGTGACGGTGCAGTCGCCCGAGGTGCTGTAGCGACGGCATTAACCGCCGCTACAGGATTCCTTACTTCTCCAGCGTAGGCCGGCCCGTCTTGATGGCGGGAACCTGTTCAAGTGCGGTCAGGAAAGCCGCGTCGGAGACGCTGGCCAGCAGCTTGATACCGGCGCGCAGCAATTCGCTTTTCTTGGCTGGGCGGGTGAGGCGCGCGGCGCGTTGCTTGAGGTCGTCCAGCACCACGTATTCAGCCTTGGGGATGGTGAAGCTGTCGCGCACCAGTTTTGGCTTTTTGGTTTTTTCCGGCTTGGCGGCTTTGGCGGGCTTGGCGCTTGCCTGGGGCTTGGCGGCAGGCTTTTTGGCGCCGGCCTTTTTCACGACGGCTTTCTTGACCGTGGCTTTTTTGCCGGCCGGGGCCTTGGCGGAGGAGGCCTTTTTCGGGGCGGGCTTGGTCGCGGTTTTTACGGGTGCCTTGGGCGTTGCGGGTGCCGGTGCGGCGGTTTTTGCAGTTGCTTGTTTGCTGGTTGCCATGGATTGATCCTTTTAGGTGAGCGGTCGAATAAACCGTATATACAGTTTATACGGTTTAATCAAAAGCGGTCAAGCCCGGCCCGTGGCGGCCGTCGCGTTCAGGCGGTCGGGACGACCAGCGTCCACGGCGTCTTCTGCCACGCCAGCACTTCTTCCTGCAGCAGGTGGGCCGATTGCGGGAAGGCCTGCGCCCAGCCGGCGCGGCAGTTCAGCACAAAAATGCGACCGGGTTCGGCGCCGCATTCGAGCTGCAGGCCTTTGAGGTCGGGGTCGCGCCGCGCGTGGCACAGGATCACCGCCAGACGCAGACACAGCAGCTGCTGGATGAACACCCGGTCCTCGAAATCGACCTCGAGCTTGCGCAGCTTGCCGCGGTGGCCCAGCACCAGCAGGCTGATGCGGTGCAGCTCGGGCAGGGCAAAACCCGGCGCGTCGGCGTTGTCAAGGATGTAGGCGCCGTGCTTGTGGTAATCGCTGTGCGAGATCTGGCTGCCGATTTCATGCAGCTGCGCGGCCCATTCGAGCTTGCGCTGAAAGCGCAGGGAGTCGGCGGCGGGCATGCCGGCGCCGGCCATCGCGAACAGGTGCCGCGCCACCTTGCTGACTCGCTGGGCCTGCACCGGGTCGGCGCTGAATTTATGGGCCAGGCGCTGCACCGTGGTGGAGCGCAGGTCCGTCAGGTCGTGTTCGCGGTCCAGCAGGTCGTAGAGCACGCCGTGGCGCAATGCACCCTGGGCGGCTTCCATGTGGGAGATGCCGAGGAGGTCGAACACGGCACGCAAGACGCTGACGCCGCCGCCTATGACGGCGCGCCTGTCGTCCTTCATGCCCTCGAGCTTCAGGCGCTCCGCGCTTTGCGCCTTGAGCAGGCGGTCCAGCAGCCAGTCGAGGCCCTCGCGCGTGACCTGGCCCGCGGGCCAGCCGCCGGCCGTCAACACGTCGCTGACGGCGCCTATGGTGCCGGAGGAACCGTAGGCCGTGTCCCAGGCGTCTGCGCGGTAGGCGTTGACGGCTTCGTCCAGCACCGCCTTGGCGGCCACCTCGGCGGTGGCGAAGGCGCGCTGGGTGAACTGGCCTTCGGGAAAATATTTCATGGACCAAGCCACGCTGCCGACGCGGTAGGACTCCATGGTGCGCGCTTCCAGGCCTTTGCCCAGAATCATTTCGGTGGAGCGCCCGCCAATGTCCACTACCAGCCGGCGTTCGTCGGACTGCGGCAACAGGTGCGCCACGCCCTGGTAGATCAGGCGGGCTTCTTCGCGGCCCGGAATCACGTCGATGGCAAAGCCCAGGATTTTGTGGGCGCGCGCCAGGAATTCCTCCCGGTTGCGCGCCTCGCGCAGGGTCTGGGTGGCGACCGCGCGGACCTGGTATTTTTTGAAGCCCGCCAGCCGTTCACCGAAGCGCGCCAGGCAGTCCCAGCCGCGCTGCATGGCGTCCGGGGTCAGGTTGCGGTCGGCGTCCAGCCCGTTGCCCTGGCGGACGGTTTCCTTGAGGTATTCGGTGCGGTGTATGCGGCCGTGGTCAAAGCGGCCGATTTCGAGGCGAAAGCTGTTGGACCCCAGGTCCACAGCCGCGAGCAGCGTTCCATTTTGCATGCTTGAGTTTAAGCTCCCCACATAGCCTTCGCGCGGCACTCTCATCAGTATTCCAGCCTAGCCGATGAGCCGGCCGTCGACCGTCATCATGCTTTGCGTGACGTAGGTGCTGCTTCGCCTCTCGGGGTTGAAGCTCACGCTGAAGCCGCCCACGTTCATGGCGCCGCGGCGCTGGAATGCGGCCAGAACGTTCTGGCGGTTCGGCGCGCCGTCCACTTCGTTGAGCACCTCGTAGGTGTAGCGCGCGGCGATAAAGCCGGCCAGGCTGAGCGGCGCGGGCGGCTCGTCAAACAGGCGCGCCAGCGTCTCGCGGTAGCGCCTGACGATAGGCAGGCTGGCGTTGACCAGGGGCACGGGCTGGGTGGCGATCACCGGGGTGTTGCGTGCCGCGCCCATCTGCAGCATGGTCTGCAGGTTCACGTCGGCCAGGGCCACGACGTAGCGCTGGCGCGCCTGCTTTTCCAGGCCTTGCGTGAATTCGGCCAGCTCCGGCGTTCCGCCCACGAACAGCAGCACGGCGGGCGTGCGCGGCGTGAGCTTCTGGCCCAGCGCGCGCAGGTCGTCCGCCCCCCTGAAGATTTGCAGCTTGAGCTGCAGGGCGGCCGTGATGCGCTCGACGTCGGCATGGTAGGCGTTGTAGTCCTGGGGTGTGGCGTAGATCGCGCCCAGCTCTTTCAGGCCCATGGACGAGAGGTTCTTGAGCGCGTAGGCCATCTGTTCCTGGCGCGCCGCAAAAATCGGGAAGGTCTTGTCGTCGATTTCCAGGCTGGAGTTCTGCAGCCAGGGCGCCACGTGGGCCATCGCCAGCCCGCCCTTGTGGGAAATGGCCACGATCTGGCTGGCCACGAGGTCGCCGACGCTGCCGGACAGGGCTACGCAGGCCGGGTTGTCCTTGACGGAGTCGAGGGCCGTCTTCAGGCTGGCCGGCGTGCCGTCGGTTTCCAGCGTCTGGTGGTCGACCCGGCGCCCGCGTATGCCGCCTTTGGCGTTGATGTCCTGCCAGGCGGCGCGCGAACCGATCAGAAAATCCTTGGAGACATCCTGCTGCGCCTGGGAAAAATCCACCACCTGTGCTACGACGAGGTTGCGCGATGCGGTTTTGGCGGGCTGCGCCCACGCGGGCAGGGCGATGCTTGCGGCCAGCAGGCCCGCGTGCTGCAACAGCCGGCGGCGGTTGAAGAAGGGCTGGGGCAGGGGCATGGGGAGAGTTCCAGGCGGAAAGTCCGCCATCAAGATATCGGGGAGGGGTAAAACTGACGAGGCCTTTGCCTTCCGGGGAAAACAAAGGCCTGTGGGGCAATACAAAGGGGCAAGGCGCGCGGCCTTGCGGTATCAGCGTGCTGGGGGAATCAGGACGGCATCGACCACGTGCACCACGCCGTTGGTGGCGGAGATATCGGCGGTTTGCACCAAGGCGTCTTCCACGGTCACGAATTCACCGGCCTTGGACAGCGCCACGTTGGCGCCGTTGACCGTCTTGCTATTGCCGTTCTTGACGTCGGCAGCCATGACTTTGCCGGGAATGACGTGGTAAGTCAGCACGGCCTTGAGTTTGGCGGGATCCTTGGCGAGTTCGTCCATGGTCTTGGCGGGGACTTTGGCGAAAGCGGCGTTGGTGGGCGCGAACACGGTGTAAGGGCCGGTGCCCTTGAGCGTGTCGGTCAGCCCAGCCTTGGCCACGAGGCCGTTGAGCGTGCTCAGCTGTGGCTGGGCGGCGATGGTGTCAGCCACGGACACGGGGGTGGAAGAGGTGGCGCAGCCGGCGATGGCGGCGACAGCGGCGGCGAGGACCAGAAAGCGGCGGTTCAACATGGAAAGTTCTCCTGATTAAGACAGGGCCAAGCGTAGGAGCGGGGGGTGACAGATTCGTGACGGATATTTGAAGGTTTTGTGACACTCCCCGCGATGGAAGCCCCTCCGGATGACTGTCATATATGTCACATCCTTGTCACACAAGCTTCCTACAGTCAACGCATCTCTCCTATCAACCCCCCAATCAATCCAATCAACCCCAACCCAAGAGGTGTTCTGATGAACCTGACTTTCAAAGCTTCCCTGACGGCCGCGATGGGCCTTGCCTTCGCATCGTTCGCCACGCTGGCCACCGCCCAGGACGTGACCGGCGCCGGCGCCAGCTTCCCGGCTCCCCTGTATTCGAAGTGGGCCGCCGACTACAACAAAGCCACCAACGTCAAGATCAACTACCAATCGGTGGGTTCCGGTGCCGGTTTGCGCCAGATTGAAGCCAAGACCGTCGATTTCGGCGCCTCCGATGCCCCGTTGAAAGACGACGAACTGGCCAAAAAAGGCCTGATGCAATTCCCCACCGTGATCGGCGGCGTGATTCCCGTGGTCAACATCAAGGGCATCACCCCCGGCCAGCTCAAGCTGAGCGGCCAGGTGCTGGGCGACATCTACCTCGGCAAGATCACCAAGTGGACCGACCCGGCCATCAAGGCCCTGAACCCCACGCTGGCCCTGCCTGACGCCGCCATCGCACCGGTTCGCCGCGCTGACGGCTCCGGCACCAGCTTCATCTTCACGAACTACCTGAGCAAAGTCAACGCCGAGTGGAAGTCCAAAGTGGGCGAGGGCACGGCTGTGAACTGGCCAGTGGGCGCCGGCGGCAAGGGCAATGAAGGCGTGGCGGCATTCGTCGGCCGTCTGCCCAACTCGATCGGCTACGTGGAATACGCCTACGTCAAGCAAAACAAGATGACCTTTGCCCAGCTGAAGAACGCTGCCGGCAACTTCGTGTCGCCTGAAGACGGCGCGTTCAAGGCCGCCGCGGCCGGTGCCGAATGGTCCAAGAGCTTCTACCAGATCCTGACCGAGCAGCCAGGCAAGGATTCGTGGCCCATCACCGGCGCCACCTTCATCCTGATGCAAAAAGTCCAGGACAAGCCAGCCCAGGCGGCCGCTTCGCTCAAGTTCTTTGAGTGGGCTTACAAAAACGGCGACAAGACCGCCGACGACCTGGACTACGTGCCCATGCCAGCAGCCGTGAAGACCATCATCGAAAAAGCCTGGGGCGACATCAAGGACGCTTCCGGCAAGACGGTTGCCTACAAGTAAGAGCAGGCGCAAGCTGCACAACCTGCTGATTTTCCGCAGTCTTTACAAAATATAGGGGTTTCCCACGTGTCCTCTACACTTCCGGCTAGCCGGGCCGCTTTTGACCACCCGGCCAAAGCGACCGGACGCGATATGACCAATCCTCCCCCTGGCAATGCCGTGCGCAGAAGCCCCCTGGCGGACCGGCTTTTCGGCTGGGCTGCGCAGGGCGCGGCCTGGCTGACGCTGGCCCTGCTGGCCGGCATCCTGGTATCCCTGCTGATAGGGGCATGGCCCGCCATCAGCAAATACGGCCTCGGTTTCCTGACCAGCAGCGTCTGGGACCCCGTCAAGGGCGAGTACGGCGGCCTGGTCATGATTTACGGCACCATCGCCACCTCGCTGATCGCGCTGGTCATCGCGGTGCCGGTGAGCTTCGGCATTGCGCTGTTCCTGACCGAGCTGTCGCCCGCATGGCTTAAAAGGCCGCTGGGCACGGCCATCGAGCTGCTTGCCGCCGTGCCGTCCATCGTCTACGGCATGTGGGGTTTGCTGGTGTTCGGGCCTATCCTGGCCACCTACGTCCAACAGCCATTGCAAAGCCTTTTCAGCGGCGTGCCTTACCTGGGCGCTCTGGTGTCCGGCCCTCCCGTGGGCATCGGCATTTTGTCGGCCGGCATCATCCTGGCCATCATGATCATCCCCTTCATCGCTTCGGTGATGCGGGATGTGTTTGAAGTGACGCCGGTGCTGCTCAAGGAGTCGGCTTACGGGCTGGGCTCCACCACCTGGGAAGTCGTCTCCAAAGTCGTGCTGCCTTACACCAAAGCCGGTGTGGTCGGCGGCATCATGCTGGGACTGGGACGCGCGCTGGGCGAGACCATGGCGGTCACCTTCGTCATCGGCAACTTCAACCAGCTCGATTCATTGAGCCTGTTCCAGGCTGCCAACAGCATCACCTCGGCGCTGGCCAATGAGTTCGCCGAAGCGGGCGAGGGCCTGCACCAGGCGGCGCTGATTTATCTGGGCCTTGTGCTGTTCTTCATCACGTTTGTGGTGCTGTCGCTGTCCAAGCTGCTGCTGGCCCAATTGCGAAAAAGTGAAGGGGTGAAAACATGAGCACCGTGGCGGACAATGCACGCTTGGCCAAGTTCGCCAGGCGCAAGCGGGTCAACGGGATCGCGCTGGTCCTCTCCCTGGCGGCCATGTCTTTCGGCCTGTTCTGGCTGGCATGGATTCTGTGGGAAACCATACGCCTGGGCGTGGGCGGCCTCTCGTGGGCCACGCTGACCCAGATGACGCCGGCGCCGAATGAAGAGGGCGGTATCGCGAATGCGATTTACGGCTCCTTCCTGATGGTGCTGCTGGCTACTTTTGTCGGAACGCCTATCGGCATCATGGCCGGCATCTACCTGGCCGAATACAACACCAAGGGCATGCTGGCTTCGGTGACGCGCTTCGTCAACGACATCCTGCTGTCGGCGCCGTCCATCGTGATCGGCCTGTTCGTCTACACCGTCGTGGTGTCGCAGTTCAAGTCCTATTCGGGCTGGGCCGGCGTCCTGGCGCTGGCGCTGATCGTGATTCCCGTGGTCATCCGCACCACGGAAAACATGCTGCAACTGGTGCCGCCGGGTTTGCGGGAAGCCGCTTACGCCCTGGGCGCGCCCAAGTGGAAGGTCATCACCAGCATCACGCTGCGCGCCGCGCGCGCCGGTGTGACGACCGGCATCCTGCTGGCGGTTGCGCGGATCGCCGGTGAAACGGCGCCCCTGCTGTTCACGGCGCTGAACAACCAGTTCTGGACTTCAGACCTGAACCAGCCCATGGCCAGCCTGCCCGTGACGATCTTCAAGTTCGCCCTGAGCCCCTATGAGAACTGGCAGCAACTGGCATGGGCAGGCGTGTTCCTGATCACCATGGCCGTGCTTGGCCTGAACATCCTGGCTCGCGTTCTGACGCGCGCGAAATTATGAACACCCCTGTTGCGAACTCACTTCGTGTAGTCGCCTCCCCCCTCAAGGGGGCAACACCAGCAGTCCGGCAAAGCCGGTCCTGCGGTGTTTACTGAGCGGCCGACACCACTTTCAGCCTTTAGCCACACAACACCACAAGGTCAAAGATGGACACCCTTACCGCACAACGCGAACAATCGAAAATATCGGTCAAGAACCTCGACTTCTATTACGGCAAGTTCCACGCCCTCAAAAGCATCAACCTGGAAATTCCCGAAAAGAAGGTCACCGCTTTCATCGGCCCATCGGGTTGCGGCAAGTCCACGCTGCTGCGCATCTTCAACCGCATGTATGAGCTCTACCCCGAGCAGCGCGCCGAGGGCGAAATCATGTTTGACGGCGAGAACCTGCTGACGTCCAAAAAAGACGTGGCGCTGATCCGCTCCAAGGTCGGCATGGTGTTCCAGAAGCCGACGCCTTTCCCGATGTCGATCTACGACAACATCGCTTTCGGCGTGAAGCTGTTCGAAAGCCTGAACGCCTCGGACATGGACGAGCGTGTCGAATGGGCGCTGCGCAAGGCTGCGCTGTGGACCGAAGTCAAGGACAAGCTCAACCAGAGCGGCTCCAGCCTCTCCGGCGGCCAGCAACAGCGCCTGTGCATTGCCCGCGGAATCGCCATCAAACCTGAAGTCCTGCTGCTCGACGAGCCCTGCTCGGCGCTCGACCCGATCTCCACTGCCAAAGTGGAAGAGCTGATCGCCGAGCTGAAGAACGACTACACGGTGGTCATCGTGACGCACAACATGCAGCAAGCTGCGCGCTGCAGCGACTACACGGCTTACATGTACCTGGGCGACCTGGTCGAATTCGGCGCCACCGAGGACCTGTTCTTCAAGCCAAAACGCAAAGAAACCGAAGACTACATCACCGGCCGTTTCGGATGAACCAGATTGCCCCCTGTCTCGGCTCACTGCGTGTAGCCGGAATCCCCCTCAGGGGGACGGCGCCTGCGGCCCGGCAAAGCCGGTTCCGCGACGCCCGCTGGCCTCGTGCTCAGTGCTTCATGCGTTGCGGCCTCGACTGCAACGGCGAATAATCCAAAGGGAACAACATGCCTGATAAACACCTATCGACCCAGTTTGACAGCGAACTCAACGGCGTGTCCTCGCGCGTCATGGAGCTCGGCGGCCTCGTCGAGTCCCAGATCCGCCTGGCCATCTACGCGCTGTCCCAGTTCAGCGCCGAAAGCGCCAACCAGGTCATCGAAACCGAATCGCGCGTCAATGCGATGGAAATCGACATCGACCGCGAACTGTCGTCCATCATCGCGCGGCGCCAGCCCACGGCCCGCGACCTGCGCCTGCTGATCGCCATTTCCAAGACCACGGCCAACCTTGAGCGCGCCGGCGATGAGGCCGAGAAGATCGCCCGCATGGTCAAGTCCATCATCGAAAGCGGATCGGCCCGGGCCCTGCCTTCGTCGGACCTGCGCATCGCGGCGGAACTGGCCTCCGGCCTGTTGCGCAAGGCGCTGGACGCCTTTGCCCGCCTGGACACCGCGGTGGCGGTTTCCATCCTCAAGGAAGACGACCAGATCGACCAGGAATTCGACGGCTTTGTGCGCAAGCTCATCACTTACATGATGGAAGACCCGCGCACGATTTCGCCCAGCCTGGACCTGTTGTTCGTGGCCAAGGCCATCGAGCGCGTGGGCGACCATGCCAAGAACATCGCGGAGTTCATCATCTACATCGTCAAGGGCGCCGACGTGCGGCACACCCCGATGGAGCAGATCGAGTCTGCAGTAAAGTAAAGACGGAATGAAACACCTGCCACGCATACTGATTGTTGAAGACGAGCCGGCCATTGCCGAGTTGATTGCCGTCAACCTGCGGCATGGCGGCTTCGATCCCGTGGTGGCGGAAGACAGCGTGTCGGCCCAGCGCGAACTCGACGCCGTGCTGCCCGACGCCATCCTGCTCGACTGGATGCTGCCGGGGCAAAGCGGGCTGGCGCTTGCGCGCCACTGGCGCAAGCAGGCGCGCACCAAGAGCATTCCTATCCTCATGCTGACGGCGCGCGGCGACGAGCCCGACAAGGTGGCCGGGCTGGACGCCGGTGCCGACGACTACATCACCAAGCCGTTTTCGACCCAGGAACTGCTGGCGCGCATACGCGCCGTGCTGCGCCGCCGCGCACCCGAGTCGGTCAACGACAGCGTCACCGTGGGCGGGCTGATCCTGGACGCCGCCACGCACCGCATTTCCTACCAGGGCCAGGAACTCAAGCTGGGCCCGACAGAGTTCAAGCTGCTGCACTACCTGATGAAGCACGCCGAACGCGTGCACAGCCGCAGTTCCCTGCTCGACAAGGTGTGGGGCGACCACGTGTTCATCGAGGAGCGCACCGTCGACGTCCATGTCAAGCGCCTGCGCGAGGCTTTGGGTGTGGCAGGCACCATGGTGGAAACCGTTCGCGGCGCCGGCTACCGCCTGACCGCCATGGCCGCCAACAACCCCGTGATTTCCGCACAACCCAGCGCACAATCGAGCGCATGATCAATCGGTGGATTATTTTCGCCGCCTGCTTGATTGCCGGCGGCGGCTTCGGCTTTTGGGAGCGCACCGTCAACGGTTTGAGCTTCGGGCTGGGCATAGGCCTGGCCGTGGGGGCCCTGGTCTGGCTGGTGATCGACAGCTTCTTCATCAACCGCCTGCTGCGCTGGCTGCGTACCGAACAGAACAACGATACGCCGGCCGTGATGGCCGGCAATGCGCCCAGCATGCCCGGCGTGTGGGGCGAGGTCGCCGACCGGACCCGCCGGCTGCTGAAAAACCGCGACCAGCAATACCAGGAAAGCCAGGCCCGCCTTGACGAATTCCTGGCGGCCATGCAGGCCTCGCCCAGCGGCGTGGTGCTGCTCGACGCGCAAGGCCGCATCGAATGGTGCAACCAGATGGCCAGCCAGCATTTCGGCTTCGACGCCAAGCGGGACGTGCTGCAGCACATCGCCAACCTGGTGCGCGACCCGGCCTTCAAGGCCTATATGGCGGCGGGCAATTTCAAGCATGACGTGGTGATTCCGGGCAGTGCCAGCACGCCGGCGCGCCCGGTGAAGCTGTCGGTGCATGTGCATTCCTACGGCAAGGACCGAAAGCTGCTGCTGTCGCGCGACATCACGGCCGTGGAACTGGCTGAAGCCATGCGCCGCGATTTTGTGGCCAATGTGTCGCATGAAATCCGCACACCGCTGACGGTGCTGTCGGGCTTTATCGAAACCCTGCAAACCCTGCCGCTCAAGGAAGCCGAACGGGCCCGCTACCTGGCGCTGATGGCGCAGCAATCGCAGCGCATGCAGACGCTCGTCAACGATTTGCTGACCTTGTCGCGCCTTGAAGGCAGCCCTTTCCCGGGCGCCAGCGACTGGATGACATTGAGTGCCTTGCTTGCGCAATGCGAGCAGGAGGCCAGGGCGCTGTCGACGGTGCTTGCGCCGCAAGGGCACCGGCTGGAGTTCGAGTCCGGGCCGGCCTCAGAGATCGCCGGCGTGCAGACCGAGCTTTACAGCGCCATGTCCAACCTTGTGACCAACGCGGTGCGCTACACGCCCGAAGGCGGCCTGGTGCGTGTCAGCTGGACGCTGCTGGAGGATGGGCGCGGGGAGTTCAAGGTCAAGGACACCGGCCCCGGCATCGCACCCGAACACCTGCCGCGCCTGACGGAGCGCTTTTACCGCATAGACCGCAGCCGCTCACGCGAGACCGGCGGCACCGGCCTGGGACTGGCCATCGTCAAGCATGTGGCCCAGCGCCACGGTGCCGAATTGCACATCCAGAGCGAGCCCGGCCAGGGCTCCTGCTTTTCCATTGTCTTTCCGGCGGCGCGCGTGCGCCGGGTTCAGGCCGCCCAGACTGCTCAGGCCACCTGAGCCGCCCGCAGGCTGCGCCTGACGGCGTGCCACAGCAAACCCAGAAGGCAAGCCGCCACCAGCGCGATGGCCACCGTGCTGGCCGCCCAGAAGCTCGCGGCAGATTGCGTGGCCGCATGGCCGGCGATGCCCTCATAAGCCAGGCGGTAGCCGCCCAGCAAGCCCAGGCCCCAGAGCAGCACGCCGTAAAGCGCCAGCGGCATGATGGTGATGCGGTAGCAGCGCAGCAAGAATGCGGTCAGCGCCTGGGTTGCGTCGGCCACATGGTAGAAGGCCACCCACACCAGCAGTGAAGAGGCGAGGGCGACGATCTCGGGGTTGCCTGAGTACCAGCCCGCCAGCAAAGGCCCGGCCATGGACACAATGGCCGCCAGCGTGACAGCCGCCAGCCCCGTGAGCTTGAGCCCCAGCAGCACCACGCGTTTGGCGTAGTCCGGCCGGCCGGCGCCCATCCAGAACGAGACGCGCGCGCTGCAGGCAATCGCCATGGACAGCGGCATCATGTAAAGCACTGCTGCCACGCTGGCCGCAATCTGGTGGCTGGCGGACGCGACCGTGCCCAGCCGGGCGATGAAGAGGGCCATGAGAGTGAAGGAGGTGACCTCCACCAGGTAGGCCAGCCCGCCCGGAATGCCCAGCCGGGCGAAGTTGCCGATTTGCGACCAGTCGGGCTTTTCCATGCGCTGCCAGATGCGGTAAGGGACGTACATGGCCTGCGTGCGCAGCATCAGCACGGCCAGCGCCAGCAGCAGGTAGTTCACGATCAACGTGGCCCAGGCGCAGCCCACGGCGCCCATGGGCTCCACGCCGGCGCCGCCGGCCACCAGCCAGATCGACAGCGGGATCTTGACCAGCAGGGCGCCGACCTGCAGCCAGGTGACCAGCAGCGGTTTGCCCAGCGACTGGTTGAAGGTGCTGTAAATGCGGAACAGCAGCGAGGGCGCGAACGCAAAGGCCAGCACCGCGAGGTAGTGCTGCACTTCATCGCGCATCAACTCCGGCACCTGGGCCCAGCGCAGCAGCGGGCCGGGAAACAGCATCGCGGCCATGCCCGCCACCACGATGAAGCCGCACAGGTACATGCTTTGCCGCAGCGAGGCGCCCACGGCATCATGCCGGCGCGCGCCCAGCATTTCGGCCCAGATGGGCAGCAGCGCCTGCACGATGCCGATCAGCCCGACGTAGACGCTGACGTAGAGGGCCGAGCCCACCGAGAGGGCGGCCAGCGCCTCATCGCTGTAGCGGCCCGCGATCACGGTGTCGGCCACGCCGAAGGCCATGATGGCCAGTTGCCCGACCAGCACGGTGCCCGCGTGCCGGCTGATGATCTTGAGTTCGCTCAAGGCCTGGCTTTGCCGTTCGCGCGGCGGGAAGCCGCGGGTGGTTTGGCCGGGCCGTCGGAGCTGATCCGCTTGTAGAGCAGCACGTTCTCCGTCTTGTCCGTGGGCCGGCGCACCGTCGCCTGGAAGGCCCAGTCGGGCAGGTTGACGACGCTGCTGAGCGTGGGCTGGGCTTCGACATCGACGATCAGGTAGGGGCAACTGGCTCGAGGGCCGGCCTGGCGCAATTCGAGCTGGCCGTGGTACTGCAGGGCGGCGGCCTGGGCGCTGCCTATGCCGTAAATCTCAACGCAGGCTTTTTTATCGACAAGGCTGGCGATCTGGCGTGACAGAGGCGCGGAGCTGCGCGCATAGTCGAGCAGCGGCAGCCAGAGCGTCATCAGCAGCAGCCAGCACAAGGTGGCGCCGCCGGCCGGCAGCACCAGGGATTTCCACACGGCCGCGCGCTGTGCCCCGGCCCGCCACTTGACGAGCCAGGCCCAGGCCAGGGTGGCGACCAGCGCCGCCAGGAAGGCCAGCCATGAAAAGCTGGGCTCGAAGCCGGGCGCAAGTTTGGCTACGTTGGCGGCCGGCTGGCGCGGCACGCCGGTCTGCATGGCGATCCAGACCACCCAGATGATGATGCCGCAGCCGGTGAAGAACAACAGCGTGAACCAGTCGATCAGCGAAGCCACGCTGCGCTTGAGCGTGGGCAGCGCAAAGGCGGCCAGCGCGGCCAGCGGCGGCAGGCTCAGCAGCAGGCTGCGGTCGGAAGCCGTGGTGGTCAGCGTGGCGGCTACGGCCATCGCGGCAAACCACAGCGGCAGGGCGACATGGCGGCTGGCCAGTTGCCGGCGCCAGCGATAAAGCGTCCACATCGCCAGCGGCCAGGCGGGCCAGGTGAACCACAGCAGCAGCCGGCCCAGGCTGCGCCAGTCTCGCCAGGCGGAGGCGTCGTCGGCGCCGGGCAGGTGGATGCGCCAGCGCCAGAGGTCCAGGCCATAGGCCAGCAGCGACACCCCCAGCGTGATGGCGGTGATCAGCAGCACCCAGTGCCAGGACTGGCGCCTGGCCGCGGGATCGGCCTGGCTTGTACCCCAGTGCATGTGCGTCCACTCCACCAGGGCGCCGCCCACGCCCAGCAACAAGGCCAGTGTCGGGGCGCCGCTCAGGGCCAGCCCGGCCAGTCCGACCAGCAGGCCGAAGGCTGGGCCCAGGATTTTGGTGGCGAGGCGGTAGGGACTGGCCGCCATGGCATAAAACGCCAGCGCGGTGAAGCCTAGCTGCGCCAGCGCCGGCGTGGTTTCGTGGGAGAGTTGCGCCAGGCCCAGGCTGGCGATCAGCGCCAGCAGGCCGGCGTCGGCAATCGCCCGGGCATAGTCCACCGGGCTGGCTTCGCCGCCGAAGGCAAAGGCCACCGGCTGGGCCTGCGGACTGCGAGCCAGGTAGTAGACGGCATACCAGGTCGCCAGCAAGGTCAGCACCAGCAGCCCGACAAACGGCACTCGTACCGCTGCGGCCGGGTCCATAAAGGGCAGCCACTTGATGGCAATCGCGCCCAGCCAGTAAGGCGCCAGCGCGTCGAACTCGGTGGCCCGCCCCAGCAACTGCGGCTGAAGCCAGTTGGCCACCGTGGAGGCCAGTTCGCGCATCACGCCGAAGGCCGCGATGTCCTCGTTTTTCCAGGGGCCGCGCCCCAGAAAGCCCGGCAATACATAGGCTGCGCAGAACAGCCACAGCGCAAGCCGCGGCAGGCGGCGCACGGCGGACTGGGCAATGATGGCGGGGGAAGGTTTGTTCAAAACGGGTAGGTCGGCGAAAGGCTGTGGTGGCGGGGATGGCTGTCAGTCCGGCATCCCGGGCCACCGGTGATTTTGCGTCAAACCGGACCGCCTGGTTTTGCGGTATCCGGCAAATTTTGCCGAAAAAAAAGCAGCCTGAAATTCAGGCTGCTTTTTTGCAGGCTGGCGAAAGATTCGCAGCTTACTTGGCAGCTTCCGGTGCGGCCTCTTTGGCGGCGGCGGTGGTTTTGCCGAAACGGTTGCGGAACTTCTCGACGCGGCCGCCCATGTTGTCCACGGATTTTTGCGTGCCGGTGTAGAAGGGGTGCGATTCGCTGGACGTATCGAGCTTATACAGGGGCAGTTCGCGACCGTCGTCCATTTTCACCATTTCCTTGGTGTTCACGCAGGAGCGGGTGACGAACTTGAAGTTGTTGGACAGGTCCAGGAAACAAACTTCGCGGTAATTGGGGTGAATGCCTTCTTTCATGATCTTTCCTTATTCGTTGCGGGAGCCACACAAGCCAGTCCTGGGCACTTTCCGCTAAGCCACACATTATGGCATGAAATCAAGCACTTAGCGCACTTTTGGCCTGATGAGAGGGCGATTTCCTGATGAAAACGGCCTCGGGGGGTATGAATTGAACCCAGCCGGGGCCGCGGAACCGGCTTTGCCGGGCCGCAGGCGCAGCACCCCCTCGGGGGGGGCTGCGCATTACACGAAGTGAAAAGCGTGGGGGCTAACCACCCCTTCGCATCATGTCGAAGAACTCGTGGTTGTTCTTGGTGGCTTTCATGTTCTTGAGCATGAGCTCCATGGACTCGATTTCGTCCATGTTGTACATGAACTGGCGCAAAATTCGCGACTTCTGGAGGATTTCGGGGGCCAACAGCAACTCTTCCTTGCGGGTGCCGCTGCGGTTGAGGTGGATCGCCGGGAACACGCGCTTTTCATACAGGCGGCGGTCCAGGTGGATTTCGCAGTTGCCGGTGCCCTTGAATTCTTCAAAGATCACTTCATCCATGCGGCTGCCGGTGTCGACCAGGGCGGTGCCGATGATGGTCAGGCTGCCGCCTTCTTCAATGTTGCGGGCCGCGCCGAAAAAGCGCTTGGGGCGTTGCAGTGCGTTGGCGTCCACGCCGCCGGTCAGCACTTTGCCGGAAGAGGGCAGCACGTTGTTGTAGGCACGGGCCAGGCGGGTAATGGAATCCAGCAGGATGACCACGTCCTTGCCGAGTTCGACCAGGCGCTTGGCGCGCTCGATCACCATTTCGGCCACGTGCACGTGGCGCGCGGCAGGCTCGTCGAAGGTCGACGAAATGACTTCGCCGCGCACGCTGCGCTGCATTTCGGTCACTTCTTCAGGGCGCTCGTCCACCAGCAGCACCATCATGACCACCTCGGGGTAGTTGGCGGTGATGGCATGGGCGATGTTCTGCATCATCACGGTCTTGCCGGACTTGGGCGGCGCCACCAGCAGGGCGCGCTGGCCCTTGCCGATGGGCGCGACGATGTCGATGATGCGGCTGGTCAGGTTCTCTTCACCCTTGATGTCGCGCTCGAGCTTGAACTGCTCGCGCGGGAACAGCGGCGTCAGGTTCTCGAACATGACCTTGTGCTTGTTGTCCTCGGGCAGGCCGTCGTTGACCTTGTCGAGCTTGTTCAGGGCAAAGTAGCGCTCGCCATCCTTGGGGGTGCGCACTTCGCCTTCAATCATGTCGCCGGTGTGCAGGTTGAAGCGGCGGATCTGGCTCGGGCTGATGTAGATGTCGTCGGTGGACGCGGTGTAGCTCGAATCAGGGGCGCGCAGAAAGCCGAATCCGTCGGGCAGCACTTCCAGCACGCCGTCGGCCACGATGGTCTCGCCGGTTTTTGCACGTTTTTTGATGATGGCGAACATCAGCTCCTGCTTGCGCATACGGCCGACGTTTTCGATCTCAAGGGCTTCGGCCTGCTTGAGGACTTCAGACACGTGCAGTGCCTTGAGTTCGTTTAAGTGCATGGAGTTACTCCTTGCGGAGTTCATTGATGGAAACGGGGGAGGTTTGAAAAGAAGCCGCAGAAGTTGGCTTACAAACCGGGAACTCGAACCGGGCGGCGAGGGCCAACCGGTGAATAAGGCACATTATGACAGGAAATTCAGGCGGAAAATCGCGGCGGTTTTCCGGGGTCCGGGCGGGGCCGGAGGGGACTGCGCGGGTCGGGAAGCGGCGTGGGCCGTGCTTCCCGATCAGCGCATGAACGTTCAGGCCAGTTGCTGGTCGATGAACGCGGTCAGCTGGGCCTTGCTCATGGCGCCGACCTTGGTGGCTGCCAGCTGGCCGTCCTTGAACAGCATCAGCGTGGGGATGCCGCGAATGCCGAACTTGGCGGGGATGTCGCGGTTTTCGTCCACGTTCATCTTGGCGATCTGCAGCTTGCCGTCGTAGCCGGTCGCCACTTCATCAAGGATGGGAGCGATCATCTTGCACGGACCGCACCATTCGGCCCAGTAATCCACCAGCACAGGTTTGGAGGATTGCAGGACGTCGGCTTCAAAGGTGGCATCGGTGGTATGTTTGATCAGTTCGCTCGCCATGGCGGCTCCTTTTGTCTGGTTAGGATGGTTACGATAGGGTAGAGGACTAAAGTTGCAGTCATTGTGGCAGAAAGCAAGTAGCCGGGTCGGGTGTGCGGGGGCTATCACCCTGATAGCCATCCGTTCAATCCGCATGCGGCCTGCCCTGATCATCCCCTTGTAGCCCGCCGCCAAACTTTATTCATGCCACCAGCCCACACTGCCGACACCGCTGTCCCGCCTGATGCGCTGTGCTGGCGGCAGGCCATGGCCGGGCTGGCCGAGGCCATTGAAGCGCGCGGCGTGCACCCGGCCGAATGCGTCGTGCTGCTGCCCTATGCCCAGCTGATCCAGCAGGCGCGCCAGGCCTGGGCCGCGCAGGCGGGTGAGACCTTTTTTGTCCCGCGCTTTGAAACCACCATGAACTGGGCCGGCGGCCTGGGCGGCACGCTGGGCCTGTTCACGCCCTCGGGCGACGATCTGCGCATGGATGTGGCGGTCGACATGCTCACGGCCGCTTCGCTGCTGGGCCGCGCCGGGCTGGGCAACCAGCAGGATGCGCTGGCCGGCCGGCTCGTCGAGGCCGCCTGGAGCCTGGCCGGCGTGGCCGCCGCCGTGATGCCGGCCAGGCGCCGCGCCTGGAGCGAACGCCTGGCGCAGACACTGGGCGCGGGCCTGGATTCACCGGTACTGGCGCTTGAGGCCGCGGTGGGCCGCATCGCACTGGCCTGGGCCTCGGCTTCGGCGTATCCGACGGACCGGCTGTTCCAGGCCCAACCCCTGCTGTTTGCCGTGCTCGAAGGCTTCCAGGCCGATCCGCTGACCGAGGCGCTCAAGGCGCATTTCGGTGACCAGTCCCTTTCCATCCCGCTGTGCGTGGGCTTTGAGGCCGGCCTGCCGCCGGCACTGCATGCCGCGCAGGATGCCGAAGACGAAGCCGGCCGCGCCGCCGCCTGCGTGCTGGCCCATCTGGCGCAGGGGCGCAGCCCGGTCGCCCTGATTGCACAAGACCGCCAGCTCACGCGCCGCGTCGGCGCCATGCTGGCCGAGCGTGGGATCGCCATGCGCGACGAAACCGGCTGGAAGCTGTCCACCACACGCGCCGCCGCCGGCCTCATGAGCCTGCTGCGCGCCTTGCCCTGGGATGCGTCCACCGACGCGGTGCTCGACTGGCTCAAGAACGCGCCGGCTTTTGAGGGCATGCTGGTGACGGCGGCCGAAACCGAATTGCGCCGCGTCGGCGTGCGCGCCTGGCGCGACCTGCCGGCCTTTGCCGCCGAAGACATCGTGCCGCCGGCCTTCATGGCGACGCAGCCGCTGGCCTTGCAGGCCAACGCGCTGCGCGCACCCCTGGCCCGCGCCCGTCCGCTCGCGGTGTGGCTGCGCGACCTGCGCGCCGCGCTGCAGGCGGCCGGGCAGTGGGATGCGCTGGCGCAGGACGAGGCCGGCCAGACCGTGCTCGAAGTGCTGCGCCTGCACGAGGGCGCCGAGGCTGAATTCGAAGCCTCGCCGGTGATCCGGCTCAACGACTTCAGCCAGTGGGCCAACCAGGCGCTGGAAGGCGGCAAGTTTGCGCCACTGCATCCGCCGGCCGAGCAGGTCGTGATCCTGCCGCTGCCGCAACTGCTGGGCCGGCCCATGCGCGCCGTGGTGCTGCCCGGCTGCGACGAGATCCGCCTGCCGGTGTCGCCCGAACCCGTCGGCCCGTGGACCCCGACCCAGCGCGAACTGCTGGGCCTGCCCTCGCGCGAAACCCTGGCCGCCGCGGCCCGCCAGGCCTGGCATTACGCCTTGCAGGCGGCGCAGGTGGACGTGCTCTGGCGCACCAGCGAGTCGGGCGAGCACCTGATCCCCAGCGGCTTTGTGCAGGAACTGCTGCTGGCGCGGGACGAAATGCAAACCGAAGCGCCGCTTGCCGCCGATCCGCGCAGCCTGCGCGCCGTGGACATCGCGCCCACGCCGCACCCCTTCCCGACCGGCGAGGCCTTGCCTGTTACCAAGCTCTCGGCCAGCGCCTATGAAGACCTGCGCCGCTGTCCCTACCGTTTCTTTGCGCTGCGCCAGCTCAAGCTGCAGGAGCCCGAAGAACTCGAAAGTGAACTCGGCAAGCGCGACTTCGGCAACTGGCTGCACGGCCTGCTGCGGCATTTCCATGAGGCGCTGAAGGCGCAACCCACCGATGACCTGAGCACCCGCGTCATCATGATGAACGCGGCGGCGGACCGCGCGGCACAGGAACTGGCACTCACCGAAAGCGAATTCCTGCCCTTTGCCGCGGCCTGGCCCGGCGTGCGCGAAGGCTACCTCGAATGGCTGGCGGGGCACGAGGCCACCGGCGCCACCTTTGACGAAGCCGAGGTCTGGCGTGAAATGCCGCTGGGTGAACTCACGCTGCTCGGCAAGCTGGACCGCATAGACCGCCAGCCCGACGGCCACGCGCTGCTGGTGGATTACAAGACCGAGCCGCGCGCCACCACGGCCGAGCGCATCAAGAACGGCCAGGAAGACACCCAGCTCGCCTTCTACGCCGCGCTGATGAGCGACGACACGCTGGCCGCGGCCTACGTCAACCTCGGCGAAAAAGAGCCCACCAAAACCTATGAGCAGGCCGAGATCGTGGGCCTGCGCGATGAACTGATCGATAGCATCCTGACCGACATGGCGCGCATCGCGCGCGGCGCGACGCTGCCGGCGCTGGGCGAGGGCAAGGCCTGCGATTACTGCGCGGCGCGCGGTTTATGTCGCAAAGACTTCTGGAGTTTGGACGAGAACGCCACGGCCGGGAAGGAAGGCGCATGACCCCACCAGCCCACACCTTGATCGCCCACGCGGCCGCCTACGAATGCAACGGCGAGCCGGTCTCGGCCGAGGCGTTTTATGCGATTGCCTGCGACCCGCGCCGCAGCGTCGCGGTCGAGGCCTGCGCCGGCGCCGGCAAGACCTGGATGCTGGTGTCGCGCATCGTGCGCGCCCTGCTGGACGGCGCCACGGCCGCGCCGGGGCAGCAGGTCTTGCCGCATGAAATCCTGGCCATCACCTTCACCAAAAAAGCCGCCGGCGAAATGCGCGAGCGCCTGGACGACTGGCTCAAGGCCTTTGCCCATGCCGACGATGCGACGCTGCAGCGCGAGCTTGAAATGCGCGGCGTGCAAGTCGACATCAGCGCCAAAGGCCTGAACGCCGCGGCGCAGGTGCGGGAGCAACTGTCCAACCTCTACCGCTCCATCCTCGCCAGCGGCCGCTCGGTGCAGATACGCACCTTCCACAGCTGGTTCGCGGCCTTGCTGCGCAGCGCGCCTGTGGCGGTGCTGCAGCGGCTGGAGCTGCCCGTCAACTACGAACTGCTGGAAGACGACGCGCCCGCGCGCGCGCTGGTCTGGCGGCGCTTTTATGCGGCTGTCGCGGCCGATGCCGCGCTCAAGGCCGACTTCGAGGCCGTGGTGCTCGCGTACGGCCGCTTCCAGACCGACAAGGCCCTGCAGGCAGCGCTCGACAAACGCACCGAATTCACGCTGGCCGACGAGAAGGGCGTGATCGCCGCCTCGGTCCAGCCCTTTGCGGCGCAGTTCACCGAATTCGGCGGGCTTGACGAGCCGGAAGAGCTGCTCAGCACCAACCGCTTTCACCGGCAAACCCTTCGCGATGCCGCCATCGCGCTGGGCCGCGCCAGCGCGCCGACTTTTTCGGCCAAGGGCGTCGAGCTGGAACAGGCGCTGACCGCGGGCGACATCCCGGCCGCCATGGCGGCTCTGCTGACCGAAAAAGGCACAACGCGCAAGTTCGGCGAAAAAATCATCGGCATCGAGCAGGTGCGCATTGCCCAGGACCTGGTGCTGCGCGTGGCGGCGGCGCGCCAGCAGCACGACGCCTGGCAGTACCAGCAACGCCTGGCACGCCTGACCCGCGTGTTGATCGCGCAGTTCACTGCCCTCAAACGCGAACGCGGCTGGGTCGACATGAACGACGTCGAGCGCGCCGCGCTGCTGATGCTGGCCGACCCCGTTCTCTCGGGCTGGGTGCAGGAGCGGCTGGATGCGCGCATACGCCACCTGATGATCGACGAGTTCCAGGACACCAACCCGCTGCAGTGGCAGGCGCTGTATGCCTGGCTCATCGGCTACTCGGGCGCGGGCACGGCGCCCAGTGTGTTCCTGGTGGGCGACCCGAAACAAAGCATTTACCGCTTCCGCCGCGCCGAGCCGCAGGTCTTCCGCGCCGCGCAGGCTTTTGTGGTGCACGGCCTGGGCGGCGATCTGCTGAGCTGCGACCACACGCGCCGCAATGCCGAGGCGGTGATAGACACCGTCAACGCCGCCATGGCCACGGCGCGCGAGGCCGATGGTTATGACGGCTTTCGTGAACACACCACGGCCTCGGGCCTGGCCGGCGCCGTGGGCCGCCTGCCGCCGGTTCCGCGCAACAAGGACGAAGAAGAAGCTTCGCCGCTGGCCGCCGGCTGGCGCGACAGCCTCACCGTGCCGCGCGAACTGCCCGAAGAAACCCTGCGCACACGCGAAGCGCGCCAGGCCGCCGCCTGGATCTCGGAGCAGATCGCCGGCGGGCTGCGGCCCCAGGACGTGATGGTGCTGTCGCGCAAACGCGCCGGCCTGTTGCCGCTGCAGGACGAGTTGCGCGCGCTGCACATTCCCGCGCAGGTCGGCGAAAAAACCGAACTCATCGACTGCTGCGAAGTGCTGGACATGGTGGCGCTGCTCGACGTGCTGGTCTCGCCCCAACATGATTTGTCTTTGGCGCGCGCGCTGCGTTCGCCGCTCTTCAGCCTTTCCGATGACAACCTGGTGCAGCTGGCCCTGCTGCAGCGCGAGCACGGCGCGCCCTGGTACGAGCTGCTGCAAAAAGAAGAACTGCTGACGCCCGAGTTGCAGGGCCTGGGTGAAATCCTCGCGCGCTGGAAAAGCTGGCTCGACAGCCTGCCGCCGCACGATGCATTGCAAGGCATTTACGACGACGGCGACGTGCTGGCCCGCTTTGGCGCCGCGGCGCCGGCCGCGCAGCGCGGCGCGGTGCTGGCCAATTTGCGCGCGCTGCTCGGCGTGTCGCTGGAGCTGGACGGCGGCCGCTATGCCACGCCTTATGGTTTTGTGCGCGCCCTCAAGGCCGGCGGCACGCAGGCGCCGGCCACCGTCAGCAGCGAGGCGGTGCGCCTCCTGACGATCCACGGCGCCAAGGGCCTGGAGGCCGACGCCGTGCTCCTGCTGGACACCGACACCGTCGAGCGCAACGCCGACAGCATGGGCGTGCTGGTCGACTGGCCCGGCGAGGCGACCGAGCCGCGCAAGTTTGTCTTCCTCGTCAGCGAAAGCCGGCCGCCGGCCTGCGCCGCCGACACCCTGGCCGCCGAGCAGGCCGCCCGCAAGCGCGAAGAACTCAATGCGCTGTACGTGGCGCTCACGCGAGCGCGCCACACGCTTGTCATCTCTTCCATAGAACCCTACCGCGCGACCACCGAAAGCTGGTGGCAGCGCCTGCAGGGCCTGCTGGGCGAACTGCCCGCGCCCGTGGCCGATGAAACCGCCGGCCTGCGGCCTGACGCGGCCGATGCCGGCGTGTTCTACCTCGCCGAATTGCCGGAACTGCCTGAAAGCCTGATGCCCGAACCGCCCGCCGTGGACAGGCTTGATGAAGACTCCCTGAAGGCGCGCGAAGGCAAGGCCATGCACCGTTTGCTCGAATGGGGCGGTGCGCTCTCGCCCGAGCAGGTGGCGGCTGCCGCGCGCGAGTTTCGCCTGAGCCCGGCACAGGCCGCGCAGTCGGCCGCGCTGGCCGGCCGCATCCTGGCGGGTGAGGGTGCCTGGGCCTGGCGAAGCGAGGCCGTGGCCTGGCAGGGCAATGAGGTTGACCTGGTCTATGCCGGCCAGGCGCTGCGGCTGGACCGCCTGGTGCAGCGCAAGGACGCCGGCCACGAGGGCCACTGGTGGGTGCTCGACTACAAGTCGGCCGTCGCCCCGCAGCTGCAGCCCGCGCTGGTCGCGCAACTGCAGGCTTACCGCGCGGCGGTGCAGCGCATTTACCCCGGCGCGCCGGTCAAGGCGGCTTTTCTCACGGGGCAGGGAACTGTCGTCGTGGTTGACTGATCTCACCGGGCCTGTCCGGCGCACATCCCGATCACTTTCCGATCACCTTCCAATGACATGCCGGCTGAAAGGCACCCTGATGTTTAACTTCAAATTCAAGTCCCTGACGGTCTCACTGGCCTTGCTGGCCGCCGTTCCCCTGGCGATGGCGCAGGTGCCCGCCAACCCCACGCTGCGCTTGCGCGCAACGATTGAAAAAGTCGATGCCACCAGCCTTACGGTGAGGGAGCGCAGCGGCGAAGTCATCACGCTGGTGCGGCCCGTCACGATGGACGTCGCGGAAGTCTTTCCGCTGGCGCTGGCCGACATCAAGCCCGGCAGCTACATCGGCACGGCCGCCATGCCGCAGGCCGACGGCAGCCAGCTGGCGCTTGAAGTGGTGGTGTTTCCCGAGTCGGCGCGCGGCACCGGCGAAGGCCACCGCCCCTGGGACCTGCTGCCCGACAGCACCATGACCAACGCGACCGTGGCGGATCTCGCGATGGCGCCCTCGTCGGTGCCCGGCGGGCAAAAGCTCACGCTGCGCTACAAGGACGGCGAAAAAACCGTCATCGTGCCGCCCAATGCGCCGGTGGTGTCTTTCAAGCCCGCCAAGGCCGATGAGAACGTGCTGCTGGTGCCAGGCGCCAAAGTGATGGTCACCGCGCAGGAGCGCGACGGCAAGCCCACCGCGTTGCGCGTGATCGTCGGGCGCAACGGGTTTGCGCCGCCTATGTAAGGGATGTTGTGAGCATGCACCGGCGCAAGGCCGGTGCTGCAAGATCAAGTCAGGAGGCGGCCGTCAAAGCCCACCACGCCGACGTCGACAAAGGTGCTGCCCACGCGGTTGCCGTTGCCGTAGTTGACGCGCATGCCGCCCAGGTCGAAGTTGGTGATGCTGTCCAGGCCGTTGATCAGCGCCTCCCGCGTCACCTTGGCGCCGCCGCGGCGCAGGCCTTCGGCCATGACCTTGGCGTTGACATAAGCCTCGAGGCCGAACAGCGTGAAATCCTTCCAGCCGCTGGCCTGCATGTCGGACTGGTAGCTGCGCACCAGCGTGTTCTTGGCCGAGGCCGGCGAGGGCACGATGATGGCAAAGCCCACGCCGCGCGCCCGCTCGCCCATGGCGGTGATGTTGACGGCGCTGGCCGCGTTGGACAGGCCGTAAACCGTGCTGGTGCCGCCCGCATCGCGCAGGGCTTTCACGAACAGCGGCGCCACGCCCGACAGCACCATGATGACCACTTGCGGCTGCGCCTTGGCGATCGCCTTGGCCGCGGGTTCCACGTCGGTGCTGGTGTTGGTGGGCGTGGTGGTGATGATCACCGGCTCCAGCTTCACCTCGGCCATGACCTTCTGGAAGGACGCCAGGATGGACAGGCCCAGCGGGTCCTTGGGGTGCACGATGCCGATGCGCGTGGTGCCCAGCGTCACGGCGGTGTGGATCAGTTTTTCGATTTCGGCGTCAAAGGTGGCGCGCACCCAGAACACATTGGGTGGGCTGTTCTTGCGCACGGCGGCGGCGCCGGCCACTGGGCCGACCACCGCGAAGTCGCGGATGCTCTCGACGATGGCCGCGCAAGGGCGCGTGCCCAGGGGGCTCAGGATGCCGAGGATGGAGCTGTCGGCCTGGAAGGCCTGTGCGTTGGCCTTGGCGAGGTCGGGCTTGAACTGGTCGTCCGCGGTCACCAGTTCAACCTTCGCGCCGTTGATGCCGCCGGCCTTGTTCAGGGCGTTGAAGTAGGCCGTGGCGCCTTTGACCAGGTCGCCGCCTATGCCTTTTTCAAGGCCGGTCTGGTCCACCGTGGTGCCCAGGCGCAGGGTGCGGGACTGGGCCCACGACGGCGCCGCGAATACCGCTGCGGCCGTTCCGCATTGCTGAAGAAAGCGCCGGCGGGCGGAGGTAAGGGCGGTCGGCTGGTTCAAACGGGTCTCCGGTAGGTAGTGCGCAATGCGGGTGCGATGATAAGTGCACGAATGGTAAGCATGCCAATGGTATGTACGCTTACAAATGCTAGCATGGCGTGTGCAGGGCTTTGGTTGAAAAAATGAAGTTCGCACAACAATTTTTGTCGCTGGTGCCAAGTTCCGCTATTTCAGTAGGTTGTTGGTATTAACAGCCGGCATCTGTGGCCGCCATCTGTTGTTGCGAGGCAATAGCACCCTGATTTCCCCGCGCTGCGCCGGCCGGAACCACGGGCCTGCCTCGGCCCTGTAATAATTGGTCCCTCCCGTTCCCTGGAACAGCGTCTGCCCTTGACGCTCGCCGTTCGCCTCTTGCGAGCGTTTTCGCTCTTCCGGTTTTCCGGCTTCCAGCCTTTTGTTTTCCCGCCTAACCTGTGACCGCTTCGCGCGGAAACCCCTTGACCCCTAGCGCATCACCTCCCGAACCAACCCCCGCCGCCGCACTGCGTGTGGCCGTCATAGGCGGCGGGCCCGCCGGCCTGATGGCCGCCGAAGCCCTGGCCGGCGCCGGCACGGCCGTGAAGGTGGAGGTCTACGACGCCATGCCCTCGGTGGGACGCAAGTTTTTGCTGGCCGGCATTGGCGGGCTCAACCTCACGCATTCCGAGCCGCCGCAGATTTTCCTGGGCCGTTACGGCGAGCGCGCCGCGCAGCTGCAGCCCTTGCTGGCCGCCTTCGGCCCGGCCGACCTGCGCGCCTGGGCCGAAGCCCTGGGCGTGGAAACCTTTATCGGCAGCTCGGGCCGGGTGTTTCCCAAAGACATGAAAGCCGCGCCCCTGCTGCGCGCCTGGCTGCAGCGCCTGCGCCAGGCCGGCGTGAAGTTTTCCATGCGGCATCGCTGGCTGGGCTGGGCCGACGACGGCGCGCTCAACTTCTCAACGCCCACCGGTGAATTGCGGGTAGAGGCCGATGCCGTGGTGTTGGCCCTGGGCGGCGGCAGCTGGGCGCGGCTCGGCTCCGACGGCGCCTGGGTGCCGCTGCTGGCCGCGCGCGGCGTGGCGGTGGCGCCTCTGCTGCCGGCCAACTGCGGCTTTGACGTTGCCGCGCGGCCCGACAGTCCCGCGCAATTGCAGGAAGCCGCGGCCGAACCCGGCGAAACCCGCCGTGAATTCCTGCAGGAACTCATAGGCAAAAGCCCGCAGCCGCACACGGGCTGGACCGAACATTTCGCCAGCCGCTTTGCCGGCCAGCCATTCAAGTCCGTCGCCATCCATTTCACTGATTCGCGCGGCCGCGGCTTCAGCCGCAAGGGCGAGTTCATCGCCACCGCCACCGGCGTGGAAGGCAGTTTGATATATGCCGCGTCCAGCCTGCTGCGCGACGAGATCGCCGCCCATGGCGGTGCCACCTTCATGCTTGATTTGCTGCCTGACAAATCGGCCGAGCAGGTGCTGGTCGAGGTGCGGCACCCGCGCGGCTCGCGCTCGCTGTCCAGCCACCTGAAAAGCCGTTTGAGCCTGGACGGCATCAAGGCCGCCATGCTTTATGAACTGCTGGGCAAGGACGCCATCGCCGACCCGGTGCGCCTGGCCGCCGGCATCAAGGCGCTGCCGGTGCGAGTGACGGCGACCCGGCCCATCGACGAAGCCATCAGCACCGCGGGCGGCGTGATGTTCGAGGCCATGAACCCGCAACTGCAATTGCAAAACCTCAGCGGCCCCGGCCAGCCCGTGTTCTGCGCCGGCGAGATGCTGGACTGGGAGGCGCCCACGGGCGGCTACCTGCTGACCGCCTGCTTTGCCAGCGGCCGCGCGGCCGGGCAGGGCGTCATCGCGCACTTCGGCCTGTAGTCAAACACCTGAAAAAAGAGAGGACCCCATGATTGTTCGTTTCCACATCGAACCGATGATGCAGGAAGAGTTCGAGTACCGCGTGAGCTACGAAGGTGAAGACCTGTATGCCGACGCCGGCCTGGACAGCGTCGAAGCCTGCATCGTCGCCGCCACCGAAGGCCTGGGCCAGGACGCCATCGCGGCCGAAGTGGCCTACAAGGGCATCATCAGCGGCACGTATGCGCTGGCCTCGCTGGCGCTGGCTTCGGCGCAGATCGCCCAGCACGCCCTGCAGACCACAGAAGCGATTGAAGAAGCCGCCGGGTAATCCTGGGTAGGCCAAAAAGCCTCACCACCCTGGAAACCGGCTTTCCTCCGTTTGTGCGCTAGCGCACATACCGCAGAGCCTTTACTGCCTATACTCCGAAGACGGTGCGAGACCTCTGCCAGAGGCCGACTCGAAGCCAGATCCGCCCGGAGTCCGCAAATCAGCCTTTCCCCCGACCCCAAAAAGAATCAACTGCTGGCCGCCTTGCCGGAGGCAGAGTGGCAGCGCTGGGCGCCGCAACTGGAGTGGGTTGACATGCCGCTGGGCCAGGTGCTTTATGAATCCGGCAGCACGCTGGACCATGTGTACTTCCCCGCCACGGCCATCGTCTCACTGCTCTACGTGATGGAAAACGGCGCCTCCGCCGAAATCGCGGTGGTCGGCCATGAAGGCGTGGTCGGCATCTCCCTCTTCATGGGCGGCGAATCCACCACCAGCCGCGCCGTCGTGCAAAGCGCCGGCCAGGGCTTCCGGCTCAAGGCCGAAGTCATCAAGGAAGAGTTCAAGCGCGCGCCGGTGCTGCACCTGCTGCTGCGCTATACGCAAGCCCTGATCACGCAGATGGCGCAGACCGCCGTGTGCAACCGCCACCATTCGCTGGACCAGCAGCTGTGCCGCTGGCTGCTGCTGAGCCTGGACAGGCTGCAGGGCAATGAACTGGTCATGACGCAGGAACTCATCGCCAACATGCTGGGCGTGCGCCGCGAGGGCGTCACCGAAGGCGCGCTCAAGCTGCAAAACCTTGGTTTCATCCGCTATTCGCGCGGCCGCATCACCGTGCTGGACAGGCCCGGCCTGGAGCAGCGCACCTGCGAATGTTATGCCGTGGTCAAGAAGGAATACGACCGGCTGCTGCCCGAAAAGCTCGCGGTCTAGGCGGCCGTTTGCGGCCTGTGTTCGCCGGCGCATGGTGGCGCCGGCGGCATCTCGTGCATACTGAGCCACCGAATTGAACTGACGACAGTAGCGCGGCCTTGTCCATGACCCGGCACATCCGGGAGTCCGCTACATAGGAGAGCCGCTTTGGCCTCTGTCGAAAACCACCTCATTGAGCTTCTCCCTCGCAAGGAGCGCCTGCGCCTGCTCGCCCTCTGCGAGCCCGTGCAACTCACGCTGGCCCAGGTGCTGTGCGAGCCCGGCAGCCCCACGCGCCACGTTTATTTTCCCGTCGACAGCTTTATTTCCCTCGTGGCCCTGGTCGAAGGCAGCCCCGGCGTCGAAGTCGGCATGGTCGGCCGCGAAGGCATGCTGGGCGCGCAGCTCGCGCTGGGCGTCGTCACCGCGCCGCTGCATGCGGTGGTGCAGGGCGCCGGCGGCTCCTGGCGCATAGGCACGCCGGCCTTCCGGCGCGAGCTGGCGCGCAGCCTGCCGCTGCAGCGCGGCCTGGACCGCTACCTCTACGTGCTCATGGCGCAGCAGGCCGCCTCGGCCGCCTGCCTGCGCTTTCACCAGACCACCGAGCGCCTGGCCCGCTGGCTGCTGATGAGCCAGGACAGGGCCCATTCCGACCACTTCCACGTCACCCACGAATTCCTGGCCTACATGCTGGGCATGCGCCGCGTCGGCATCACCGCCGCCGCCAAGGCCCTGCAGCGCAGCGGCCTCATCGAATACCACCGGGGCGACGTGACCGTGCTGGACCGCCCCGGCCTGGAAGCGGCCACCTGCAGCTGCTACGCGACGGACCGCAAAACCTACGCCCAGTTGCTGCACTGACGGGAACATGCCGGCAAGGTGCGGGCGCCATGGTGATATTTACCGCCGGCAGTGTGCGGTAGCGAACCGACGAAAGCCTCCGGGGCGGCCTAAAAAGGAGGCATGGCGACATGCCATGCGCTCCCCGACTTTCAGCGAGGCTCACCATGATCCGACTAGCTTCCTCACCGGCTCCCAACCTCAAGCTGCTGGCGCGCTCCGCGCTGACCATGCTGAGTTCCTCGCAGCTCATGAAAGAGTCCAACTGCGAGATCCCCGCCACCAGCGCCGCCGCGCTCGACATCCTGCGCGACTGGGCCAAGGGAAGCGGCGAGGGCACTGACGACGTTCATCTCGGGCCCATCCTGGAACGGCAACTCGAACCGCTGGTGCCCGACCATCCACTGGACATCGCGGTCGCCGACTGGGATGTGCTGTTTCGCGCCGTCAAGATCAGGCTCATGCTCAGCGTCGGCGAAAAACTCGCGGCGTCGGTACCCCCCTCACAGGCCGGCGAGGCCGCCGAGCTGGTTCAGTCCATCGTGCTTGAGTGCGTAAGCGCCTTGAACCAGTTGCACCTGGCGCTGACCCATGAACGCGGGCGGCGCGACCCTTCTGCCGCGCTGGCACCCGGTGTGCAGGTCACCCGGCAAGCCGTCTTCAACTGATTTTTTCTTTTCCGGGTTGGGCCTGGGTCAGGCCGGCTTTGAGGCGACCGGCAAAGGCATGGACGGCCGAAAGGCCTCCAGGTGCGCGATGATCAAATCCGTCACCGCCATTCCATCCAGCGAGCTCAGCGCAAAAAAAGCCACCGAATCGGCGTGCCCGGCCTGCGGCGCGTATTGCTGCGACAGCACCTGCCGCAAATAACGCGCGCGCGGTTTGCTACCCTGTACCTCATACACCAGGGCATCGTCGGCAAGTCCCACTTGCAGCCCATGAAGCGGGCCCCCTATGCAGGTCATCAGCATTTTGTTGGTTGTCTCCGTTCAGCTGACTGTATACGGATGGGGCGCTTGTGGCTATGGCTCTTTCGGATGGCGGCGGCTTTGCTGGCTGGGTGGCGGGGCAAACCTAGAATGGTTCCGGCAGCTCAAAGGCCGTAAGCCGTCTCCACCTTCACAGGGCAGGTCCGTCCAAGCTTCATCCAATGAAACCTTATTCCATCCTCTTCGTCTGTATGGGCAACATCTGCCGCAGTCCCACCGCGCACGGCGTGTTCCAGCAGAAGGTCATTGACCGCGACCTCGCCGGCAAGGTCCAGGTCGATTCGGCGGGCACGCACAACTACCATCCCGGCAACCCGCCCGACGAGCGCTCACAGGCGCATGCATCCAGGCGCGGCTATGACCTCTCGGGCCTCAGGGCCCGGCAGATTTCAGAGGCGGATTTCGCGCGCCATGACCTGATCCTGGCCATGGACTGGGACAACCTAGCCCTGATCCAGGAGGAATGTCCCGCCGAGCATCTTCACAAAGTGCGCAGGCTCACGGAGTTCTGTTTGACGCATGACAGCCCTGTGGTGCCGGATCCTTACTATGGCGGCAAGGATGGCTTTGAGCATGTGCTGGACCTGGTGGAGGATGCCTGCGAGGGGCTGCTTCGGCACGTTGAGCGGCGGCTGTAGCGTGCGAGGTATCCCTCAGGCCCCTGTTTCCCATTCGCCCATGCAGTGGAGGATGTCCAGCTTTCCAGGCAGGCTTACGGTGCGTCCACCGCCGCCATTTCCTGTTCCGGTCGAACAAAACGGCGCCGCACCCATTGCAGCAGGTCGTCAACGTAGGTGAACACCACCGGTACCACCAACAG
This sequence comes from Polaromonas sp. YR568, assembly GCF_943369415.1. Classification (GTDB taxonomy): domain Bacteria; phylum Pseudomonadota; class Gammaproteobacteria; order Burkholderiales; family Burkholderiaceae_C; genus Polaromonas. The sequence goes on along the minus strand of NZ_CALRNF020000019.1, from coordinate 8,671 downwards.
GCTCAGCACGGTGGACGTGAGCAGGCCGCCAATCACGACGATGGCCATGGGCTGGCGAAAGCTTGGCTCCGCGCCCAGGCCCAGGGCGTTCGGCAGCATGCCCGCGCCCATGGCCACCGTGGTCATGACGATGGGCCGGGCCCGCTTGTGGCAGGCGTCGATCAGCGCATCCAGCCGGCTCACGCCGCGCTCGCGCCGCGCCATGATGGCGTACTCCACCAGCAAAATCGAATTTTTGGTCACGACACCCATGAGCATCAGGACGCCGATCACCGCCGGCATCGAGAACGCCTGGTGCGATACCCATAATGCGATCAGCGCACCACCCATGGCCAGCGGCAGAGCCGACAGGATGGTGGCGGGCTGCATGAAGTCATGGAACAGCAGCACCAACACGGCGTAGATACAGAAAATGCCGATGGCCATTGCGACGCCGAAACTCTGGAAGAGCTCGGACATACGCTGCAATTCGCCTTGTTCCACGCGTTTGACTCCCTTGGGCAGGTTCTTCAGCGCCGGCAGTTCCATCGCCTCCCGCTGGACTTCACCCAGTGCGCGCCCGCCGAGTTCAACGCTGAGCGTCAGGTTGCGTGAGCGGTCCAGGCGGGCAATCTGGGAAGGGCCGCTGCCCATGGCCATCTCGGCGACGGAGGCCAGGCTTACCGTGCCGCCGCTGCCCTGAACGCGCAATTGGCCCACCGCGCCGAGATCGGTCCGCACCACCGGATCCATCCGCACACGGATCGGGATCTGGCGTTCCGGCAAATTGAGCTTGGGCAGGGCCGTCGAATAGTCGCCGTAGGTGGCAAACCGCACCGCCTCGGCAAGCGATTCCGTGGTCACACCCAGCGCCGCCGCGCGACCGGCGTCCGGCCGGATTTGAATCTCGGGCCGCTGCATGGCGGCGCTCGAGGTCACGTTGCCGATACCCTTGAGCGTGCGCAGCTGGGCCTCCGCCTGCGCGGCTGCGGCGGCCAGCGCCTCCGCGTCATCGCCGGCCAGCGTAATGTCCAGCGACTCACCGCTGCCGCCGCCTCCCACCGAAACCCGCACGCCGGGCAAGGCCCGCAGGGTCTGGCGCATTTTGGCCTCAACGCCCGACTGCTTGAGCGTGCGTTCGCCGCGCGGCACGAGGTCCACCGTGAGCGTCGCGCTGACGACATCGGCTGACGCGCCGGCGCCGCCCATGCCGCCGCCGCTCGCCGCGGTTCCGGCGGACACGAATACCCCGCTTACTTCGGGCAGGCTGCGCAGCAGCACGGCCGCGCGGCGGGCGGTCTCCGCTGTTTCCTCCAGCGTACCGCCCGGGGGCAGCTTCAAACTCACACTGGACTGGGCCTTGTCCTGCGCCGGCAGGAAACCCGTGGGCAGCAAGGGTATCAGTGCGAGCGACAGCACGAAGAACACCGCGGTGGCCAGCACGGTGCCCTTGCGCCGCGCCAAGGTGGTGCGAACCCACCGCAGGTAACGGGTCATCAGCGGCCCGTCCGCGCTGCCGCTGTGGTCGCCGGGCGGGTGAGGCTTGAGCAGGTAGGCGGCCATCATGGGCGTGAGCAGACGCGCCACCAGCAGAGAGGCCAGCACCGCGACCGAGGCGGTGATCCCGAACTGGCGAAAAATCAGGCCCGGAATGCCGCCCATGAAAGCGGTCGGAAGAAACACCGCGACCAGGGTAAACGTCGTGGCGATCACCGCCAGGCCGATTTCGTCGGCCGCCTCCATGGCCGCCTGGTAGGGCGTCTTTCCCATCCGCAGATGCCGCTCGATGTTCTCAACCTCCACGATGGCGTCATCGACCAGGATGCCCACGACCAGGGAAAGCGACAGCAGCGTCACGGTGTTGAGCGAGTAGCCGGCGAGGGCCATGGCGCCGAAGGTGGGGATGATGGACAGCGGCAGCGCGGTCGCCGAAACCAGGGTGGCCCGCCAGTCGCGCAGGAACCACCAGACCACCAGGATGGCCAGCAGCGCGCCCTCGACCAGCAGCAGCATGGAGCCTTCGTAATTCTCCTGGATGGGCGTCACCGTGTTGCTCGCCTCGGCGGTCTTCACTTCCGGGTGAGCCTTTGCGAAAGCGTCCACCGCGGCGCGGACCTCGCGGGCGACGCCCACATCGGAGTAGCCCTTGGAGCGCGTGACCTGGAAACCGACGACAGGCTTGCCGTCGCGGAAGGCGCGCGTACTGCGCTCCGCGTAGGTATCGGTAATGCGGGCGATCTGATCCAGCCGGACGTAACGCCCGTCGGCCAAGGGGATGCTGATGGCCGAGACTTCCGCGGCCGACCCGACCGTTGCGATGGTGCGGGTCGACTGCCGCTGGGATCCGATCTGCCCCTGGCCGCCCGAGCTTTCCTTCTGCACGGCCTTGAGCTGCGAGGAGACAGCCGCGGGTGTGACCCCGAGGCCGGCCATCAACGAGGGATCGAGGTCCACGTGCACCTCGCGATCGACGCCGCCTACGCGCGCCACCGAAGCGACGCCCTTGACGGCCAGCAGCGCCTTCGATACATCGTTATCGACGAACCAGGTGAGATCCTGCTCGTCCATACGGCCCGACTCGATCGTGAAGGTGAGGATGGCCGATCCCGCGGACGCCAGCTTGGAGACGGTGGGGGAGTTCATGCCTGCCGGAAGTTCCGCGCGGGCGCTGTCGACCGCGTTGCGCACTTCACTCAAGGCTTCCTCGCTGTCCTTGTCAAGCTGGAAACTCACGCTGACACTCACCGCGCCTTCGGTGATGGTGGTGGTGATGTGATCCAGGCGTGTGAGCGAAGCGAGCTTGTCCTCGATTTTCCGGGCGACTTCGGTTTCCAGCTGGGCCGGTGCCGCGCCTTCGAGCGAGGCACTGATCTGGATCGTCGGCAGATCCATGTCCGGAAAATCCTGGATTTCCAGGCGCTGGAAACCCAGCACGCCCAGCACCGTGAGAAGGAAAAAAAGAAGGACCGCGGGAACCGGGTTGCGGATGGACCAGGAGGAGATGTTCACTTGGCACCCGCTTTCTGTACTGCCGCCGTGGGCGCTGAAGTCACGGTGACCGGCGCGCCCTCAGAAAGAAAGGCGCCGCCGCTGGCCACCACGCGGGCAGTGCCGTCGAGCCCGGACAGTATCTCTACCCTGTCGCCTTGCCGCCGCGCGGTGGTGACCAGCCGGCTGGCTGCCTTGTTGACGGAATCGACCGCGTAGACATAACTGCGGCCGTCACGCAACACGACGGCGGATTGCGGCAGCGTGAGCGCCGGCATTGCGTCAAGCTCTATCGTGCCGCTGGCGAAGAGTCCCGGCTGCACGCCTTGGCCGGACGGCAGGCTGACATACACGATTCCGCGGCCCGTGGCCGTGCTCAGCGTTGGCGATATCAGGCGCACTTTGCCCTCCACGTTGGTGCCGCCGGGCAGAACGAGGCGGGCGGTCTGGCCCGCGCGCACGCCGGCAAGCTGGCGGGAGTCCAGTTCGGCGCGCCATTCCACACGCCCCTGGCGTACCAGGCGGAACAGTTCGGCGCCGGTATTGACGACATTGCCCAAAATCGCCGACTTGGAGGAGACGACGCCGTCGTCGGCCGCCACGATCCGCGTGTGCGCGAGTTTCAGGCGCGCGCTTTCGACGTCGGCCTTTGCCGAAGCGAACGACGCCGAGGCAGTCGCCTCATTGGCCACGTATTCGTCCATCTTTTGCGGCGCGAGGGCGCCGGCCACATCCACCGATTGCGCTCTTTGCCTGTTCGTGCTGGCCTGGGCTAGGCTGGCGCCGGCCTGTGCCTGCAAGGCTTCCTGCTTGCGCAACTCCGCCCGCAGGGTATCGTCGGCAAGCTCCGCCAGCACTTGCCCGCGCCGGACCGAATCGCCCACGTCAACAAGCAACTTCGCGATGCGCAGGCCCCCGGTTTCGGGGCTGACGATGATCTCCTGCCAGGCGGTCAAGGCGCCGCTGGCCTGCAACTGCTGCGGCCAGCTCTGGGTTTCGGCGGTGACGACGTTCACGGTCAGTGCGCTCACGCCCGGCTCCGTCGCCGTGCCCGAATCGTCCGGTTTCAAGACTTTCCATGCGAGCAGCGCGAGCAGGACGGCGACCGTGATCGTTATCGCGATCACCTGTTTTCGATGGATGTTGAGTTTGTGCTTCATGGCTGGGTCTTTTCTTCGTAAACGGCAATGGCGGGAGGATTTGCCGGGGTCGCCGGCTGCCAGTCCCCTCCCAGCGCCTTGTACAGGGCGATCCAGTACGCGACGCGGTCACGCTGCAAGCCAATCGATTCGATCTGGGCCGCCAGCGCCTGGCGCCTTGAATCTTCCAGTGTCAGCAGGCTGATGGTGCCCGCGCGCCATTGCGCGTCGGCTCCCACCAGGTAGCGCCGGTATTCCTGCGCCGCGCGTTCCGACTGCTCCGTGCGCTTCGCGGCGCTGTCCAGGCGGACCAGCGACTGCTCCACTTCCTTCACGACCGTCCGCACGCTTTGGCGCCAGTCGGCATAAGCCGCTTCGTAGCCGGCCCGCGCGCTGTGGACGGCGGCGCGCGTGCGTCCGCCGTCAAACAGCGGAACGGACAGCGTGGGACCGAAAGACCAGTTGGTCAGTGACGAGGCGAGGCCGGTTGCGGAGACCTTGAGGGATCCCGAAAGCGACAGGCTTGGGTAAAGGTCGGCCTGCGCCACGCCGATGTCCGCGCTTGCGGCGGCCAATTCGCGCTCGCGCGACGCAAGGTCGGGCCGCTGGCGCAAGGCCTGTGCCGGCACGCTTTGCACGTCCAGGCCCGCCGGCTGCGGCAGGCCCGTGCCGCCCTGAGCCAGTTGGTGACGCAGTTCGGATTCGTCGATTCCGGTAAGGTTCACCAATGACTTCACCAGCAGCTCGCATTGCGCTCGTTGCGACAGCCCGGCAGAGGTGGTGCTGGCCAGGCTGGCGCGCGCCAGTGAACCTTCCGTGCCGGCGCTCAAGCCGGCGCGCACCAGCGATTCCGTGGCTTTGGCCGTTTCGCCCATGGAAGCCAGTTCCTGCTCATAGGCGCCGGCGAGCAGGCCGCAGGCGCGGTACTGCACATAGTTGTCCGCCACTTCCGCCGCGAGGGAAACGCGCGCGTCGTGCCAGTCATTCTCGCGCGCCTGCACACGGGCGCGCGCGGATTCGGTGCCGCGCCGCACCTTGCCAAACAGATCCAGCTCCCACGAGGCATCCAGGCTCGCGCTGCGGGCGTTTGCGACTTCGCCGGTTTGCTGTGTGCCGCGCGTCGCCGATGCTTGCGCGTTCAGGCCCGGCAGGCCTGACGCGCCGGCGCTGGACAGCGTGGCGCGCGCTTTCTCGATGTTGGCCCATGCCTTGGCGAGCGTGGGGCTGCCGGATTCCGCGGAAGCCTGGAGCAGCGTCAGCACCGGATCATGGAACTGGCTCCACCAGTCGCCGAGCGCGGCCACGCTGCCGCCATGGGGCAGGGGCCCCTGCCAGGATGCCGCCGTCGCGGGTGCGGGCTGCGCATAGTCCGGTCCGACCGCCGCACAACCGCCAAGCGCAACCGCAAGACCCACGGAGAGAGTGATCGCGAGAATGGAAAAGGCTTGCGGGCCGGTGGTTCGATGGGTTTGCATGCTGCTCCTGGAGGTCAGCAGTCATGGTAGGCATCGCGAGTGTTCGCCAACGTCAGCGAAAGTTAAGCTGGGTAAAACTCCCGCCTTTGCCGCTCGACACCGGAGCTTTCAAGCGATACTGGCGTCGCAATGATTCCGGTCCTGCTCGTTGACGATGACCTCGAACTCACGGCGATGCTGTCCCAGTATCTCGTCCGCGAGGGCTTTGATGTGCGCGCCGTACACGATGGCCAGGCCGGCGTCTGCGAGGCCACTTCCGGTCGCTACGCCATCGTCGTGCTCGACGTCATGATGCCCCGGCTGTCGGGCATGGAGGCACTGCGCCGCATTCGCGCCTTGAGCAAAGTACCGGTGCTGATGCTCACGGCGCGCGGCGACAACGTCGATCGCATCGTTGGCCTGGACATGGGCGCCGACGACTACGTCCCGAAACCCTGCACCCCCGGCGAACTGGTCGCGCGCATCCGCGCCATCCTCAGGCGCACGCAAGCGCGCGAGGCCGCCGCCCCCAATTCCGGGCAGCGTGTATTGCAGGCGGGCGAGCTGGTTTTGTCACCGGGCAATCGCCAGGCGACGTGGCGAGGCATGCCTCTGGAATTGACGGGAACGGAATTTAGCCTGCTCGAAGTCCTTGCGCGCCACGTCGGCCAGCTCGTGAGCAAGCAGGATATTTCGCTGCAGGCGTTCAGCCGCCCGCTGGCCCGATTCGACAGGCGCATTGATGTGCACATCAGCAGCATCCGCCAGAAGTTGGGGACACGGGCAGACGGCGAATCCTGGATCCAGAGTGTTCGCGGTCTTGGCTACCAGCTGCTGGAGGACTGACGGGTATGGGCACGCGCCGCATCGGCCGGCTCTTCTGGAAGCTGCTGCTGGCGCTGTGGCTGAGCATGGTGCTCTCGTTCGCCGGCACCATCGCCTACATCACGCTCACCGGGCAAGCTCCGCCTTCGGACGACGTCGGCACATTCGGTTTTGTGCCGTTCGTGCCGCTGATATCGGCCATTGTCGCCATCCTCATCATCGGCCCGGCGCTGGCGTGGTATCTGTCCCGGCCGTTGCGCCATCTGCGCTGGGCTTTGCGCCGCGCCGCTGAAGGCCGTTTCGACACGCGCGTGCAGCCGCTGATGGGTGGGCGGCGTGACGAGATCGCCGACCTGGCCGGAGAGTTCGACAGCATGGCTGCGCAGTTGCAGCAGGTGACCGAATCGCGCAAGGTGCTGTTGCACGATATTTCCCACGAACTGCGCTCCCCGCTCTCCCGGCTGCAGGCCGCCATCGGCCTGATGCGGCAGGACCCCTCACAGACAGGCGCGATGGTCGAACGTATCCAGCGCGAGAGCGAGCGGCTCGACGTCCTGATAGAGGAGCTCCTCACGCTGCACCGCCTGGAAGCGCCCGCCGGCCTGGTGTGTGAAAGAGTCGATGTGATCGAGCTGTTGCATGCCATCGCCGAAGATGCCGACTTCGAGGCGCGGCCGCTGTCGCGCCAGGTCCATATCGATGCGCCCGGCCGGTTCGTCGCGCAGGTCAACGGCGAACTACTCTACCGGGCTTTTGAAAACGTCATTCGCAACGCCGTCAAATACACGGCGCCGGGCACGCTCGTCGAAATTCACGCGGCGGTCAGCGCCGGTGGCAAGCAACTGGTGGTGACGGTCCTGGATCGCGGCCAGGGAGTGCCGCCGTCCATGCTGGAGAAAATCTTCGAGCCCTTTACCCGGGTCGAAGGGGGCGAGTCGGTGCGCGGGGTGGGCCTGGGTCTGGCCATCGCGCGACGCGCCATGAAGCTGCACGGCGGCCGCATCGAAGCAGGGCTGCGCGACAACGGGGGCATGATCATGACACTCTGCTTGCCTGCTGAGGCGGAGGCCCCGAATACGAACGAAGAATGGTCGAGATGACGCTTGAAGAACTCTGGACCTGAAGCCGTGAGCGGGCTGCGGTTTGGCCTGGCAGCCCCGCAGGTTCAATCCTTCGGCTTGAGCCATGTCTTTCCAGCTTCATACATAAGTCAATGAAGTGACACGTTCAAGTGGTGCAAAACCGCAGCGGGAAGCCGCTACTGGCTTAAAACCCGCAAGAATCGCGGATTTGAGATGAATAAGGTGACGAGCCTTGACCTCACGGTCCAAACTCTCAAACCCAATATCCATGCGGGTTTGCAGACCCTTCCGGTTCCTCAAGTGACACAGTGGAGTGCCACGCGGAACTAATATCATACTGCCGTAGTTGGTCGCTTGTCGGACCGCGCTTTCCTAAAGGAGTTAGCTTCACCGCGTCGCAATGGGTACGAAGCCGAAGGGCTATTTTTGCTTGAAGTCCATCACTCCGATAGAAGCCCGTGTGTCCGGTCGATGTTGTAGCCAGTCAAAATCGATTGCGCTTCAGGCGATGAAACGGTGCCGCAAAAGCTTGAGGTGGGCGCGTTGCGTCTTCGTCCAGGCGTCGATACTCTTCTATGAGCTGGTCAAAATCTTTGGAGTCAACGCCAACCCAAGTAAAGGCAGACTTAAGAGCGCTTAGCCTCAGCCCGCGCATGAAAACCTCACCGCCGCGCCAATGTCTGCGGAATGTTCCGATGGTGGAGTCATCTAGGTTGTGTTGAGTGGCTAAGCGGTGAGCGGCGGAAACGGAACCGGCGTTATCCAGTAATCCGGCCGCAATTTTCTTGACTTCGATCACTGAGGCATGTCCCTCTGCAGCTTCAAGGGCGGTGCGCGCCGCATGCCGCTTCTGTTCCTGCTCCTCTAGGCGTGTTTTTTCCACTAAGACGAAGTCTCCGCTGCGCTGCTCAATTTCGAATTGATTGGCGCATGCTGTGCAATTAATGTGCGGCTCATACCAGAGCGGCCTAGATGTAGGCCAGGAGTGGTCAGGGGTGCATTCGTCAATGCTAAAGGTGCCCGCACCGCATTGGCATGCGCCGGTATATTGCAAGTGTTGAATTCCGCTGAAGTCTGACCCGAGTTTTCCATCGAATATTGACCCACACTCTTTGTGAGCAGAAGGTGCTCACGATGTGGATAAGTTCTTGGTTTTCTCCTTTTTGGGCTGAGTGTGTGGATCTGCCTCAAAGTGCGCCGCTGT
>NZ_CALRNF020000018.1:0-103655 GCF_943369415.1 Polaromonas sp. YR568 | reverse complement strand
GCGGCGCACTTTGAGGCAGATCCACACAGACTCAGCCCAAAAAGGAGAAAACCAAGAACTTATCCACATCGTGAGCACCTTCTGCTCACAAAGAGTGTGGGTCAATATTCGATGGAAAACTCGGGTCAGACTTCAGCGGAATTCAACAGTGGTTCATTCCCATAACGGGATCAGATTCAATTTAGTTACTTCTCCGGCGACTCAATCAACGTCAAAGCGACGCGGCCAGCATCTCTTCGTATTCCCCCGCGCTGGCGATGCGCGGATTCGTCTTGTGGCAATGGTCGGCCAGCGCGCCGGTGATGATCTGGCCGAACTGCTCCCGCTGAACACCCATCGCGGCCAGGCCGGTCGGCAAGCCCAGCCGGGCATTCATGTCGCGGATCGCCTCCGCGATGTCGCCGCCTGAAGCCAGGCCCATGGCGCGGGCCATGCGGTCCAGGCGCTTGTCTTTTTGCACCGATTCGGCCTCGGCGTTAAAGCGCACCACCGCCGGCAGGAACATCGCGTTCAGCGTGCCGTGGTGCAGGCGCGGGTCCACGCCGCCCAGGCTGTGGCTCAGGCTGTGCACGCAGCCCAGGCCTTTCTGGAAGGCCATGGCGCCTTGCATGGAGGCGCTCATCAAATTGAAACGCGCGTCGCGGTCGCTGCCGTCGCGGGTGGCGCGTTCGATGTGGGCCCAGCCGCGTTCAAGGCCGTCCAGCGCGATGCCGTCGGCCGGCGGGTTGAAGGCCGCCGACATAAAGGTTTCCATGCAATGCGCGATGGCGTCCATGCCGGTGGCGGCCGTCAATTTGGCGGGCAGGCCCAGCGTGAGTTCGGGGTCGCAGATGGCGGTTTTGGGCACCAGGTGCCATGAATGAAACCCCAGCTTGCGGTGGTCGTCCACGATGAGGATGGCGCCGCGCGCAACTTCGCTGCCAGTGCCGCTGGTGGTGGGCACGGCAATCAGCGGCGCGGCGCGGTCGGTGATTTTGAGCGAGCCGCCTTCAATGGTGGCGTAGGTGGTGAGCGGCCCTTCGTGCGTGGCGGCGATGGCCACGCCCTTGGCGCAGTCGATCGCCGAGCCGCCGCCCACGGCGATCAGGCCGTCGCAGCCGCTGGCCTTGTACAGTTCCGCGGCGGCGCGCACGGCGGCCTCGGTCGGGTTGGAGGGCGTCTGGTCGAACACCGTGACCGTCATGCCTGGCAGGGCGTCCAGCGCCTTTTGCAAAACGCCGGCCGCCTTGACGCCGGGGTCGGTCACGATGAGCGGTCGGGTGATGCCCACGCGCTCGCACTCCTGCTTGAGCAGCTTCACGGCGCCGAACTCGAACTGGACCTGGGTCACGTAGTAAATGAAGGCCATGCGGGCTGTCTTTCTGCGTTGTACGATGTGGGGCTATGCGGGTTCCTGCTCTGACTTTAATGGCTTTCAAGGCCGCCCGCCCGAATCCCCCGCCCGCCAACCCCGATTTCCGTCACCTGCGCGATAGCGGCCTTCGCGCCGCCGTCCAGACCATCCCCTGATGCCGACCCATTTGCCCGATCCGCATTCCTTGCTGACCCATGCCATGCGCGATGTGCTCAGCCGCATCGCCCGCGCCAGGCGCCCGCCGTTCCACACCCTGACAGCGGAGCAGGCCCGCGCCGCCTACGAGGCCGGCGCCGGCGTGCTGGAAATTCCCAAACCCGCGCTGCAGCGCGTGAAGGATTTGCAGATTCCCGCGCGCGACGGCCAGTTGCTGGGCGCGCGGCTGTATGCGCCGTCGGCCGGTGCGCTGCCGGTGCTGCTGTTCTTTCACGGCGGCGGCTTCACGGTGGGCAGCATCGCCACGCACGACATCCTGTGCCGCCAGCTCAGCCTGCTGGCCGGCATCGCCGTGGTGTCGCTGGACTACCGGCTGGCGCCGGCGCACAAGTTTCCGACGGCGGCCAACGATGCCTGGGACGCGCTGCAGTGGGTGGCCGGCAATGCGGCTGCGCAGGGACTGGATGCCTCGCGCATCGCCGTGGGCGGCGACAGCGCCGGCGGCACGCTGGCCGCCATGTGCGCGGTGCTGGCGCGTGACGCCGGCCTGCCGCTGGCCCTGCAGCTGCTGATCTACCCGGGCTGCGCCGCCCACCAGGACACACCTTCGCACAAAACCTTCGCCCAGGGTTTTGTGCTGGACGAGGCCGACATCACATGGTTCTTCAGCCAGTACGTGCGCAGCGCGGCGGACCGCGACGACTGGCGCTTCGCGCCACTCAATGCGCCCGACGTGGAAGGCGTGGCGCCGGCCTGGCTGGGCCTGGCCGAATGCGACCCGCTGGTCGATGAAGGCGTGATGTATGCCGACAAGCTGCGCATGGCCGGCGTGGCGGTGGACCTGGAGATTTACCGCGGCGTCACGCACGAGTTCATCAAGATGGGCCGCATCATTCCCGAGGCCAGGCGCGCCCATGCCGATGCGGCCCAGGCCTTGCGCGGCGCCTTCGGCCTCGATTAACCCCACAACGACAGCAACACCCATGAAACGACAGGACTTCCGCTTTTTCCACCGCCTGCGCGTGCGCTGGGCCGAGGTGGACATGCAAAAAATCGTCTTCAACGCGCACTACCTGATGTACTTCGACACGGCCATCACCGACTACTGGCGCGCGCTGGCCTTGCCGTATGAAGAAACCATGGTGCAACTGGGCGGCGACCTGTACGTCAAGAAAGCCGGCGTGGAATACCACGGCTCGGCGCGTTTTGACGACAGGCTGGACGTGGCGCTCAAGTGCGCGCGCATCGGCACGTCGTCGATGACCTTTGCGGGCGCGATCTTTCGCGGGGATGAACTGCTGATCACCTGCGAACTGGTCTATGTGTTTGCCGACCCGGCCTCGCAGACCTCCAGGCCGGTGCCCGATGCGCTGCGCCGGGTGCTGACGGGCTATGAAGCCGGCGAGCCCATGCTGCACATCAAGGCCGGCGACTGGGCCGCGCTGGGCACCGATGCCGGCAAGGTTCGCACCGCCGTGTTTGTGGAGGAGCAGCGCATTCCCATGCAGATGGTATGGGACGAGGCCGACAACACGGCCCTGCATGCCGTGGCCTACAACGGGCTGGGGCAGGGGATTGCGACGGGGCGGCTGGTGCGCCATGCGGACGGCATGGGCAAGATAGGCCGCATGGCGGTGCACCGCGCGCTGCGGGGTTCACGCGTAGGCGCGGACATCCTGCACACGCTGATGGGCGCGGCGCGCGAGCGCGGCGACCGTGAAGTCATGCTGCATGCCCAGCGCAGCGCGGAAGGTTTCTACCAGCGCCTCGGGTTTGCGCCGCGCGGCGAGCCGTTTGAGGAAGTCGGCATCCCGCACATCGAGATGGTCAAGGCGCCCTGAAGCTCAATTGCTCGCGATGGATTGGCCCCGCTGCGCCCGCAATGGCGCCGCGCCCATGCGTGCGTTCTTCCAGCCGGATGTCCCAGTCACGGCCCGAAGCCGTGGCCAGCAGCACGGTGCTGCAACGCGTGCCGTAAGCGCGTCCCGGCACTTCGACAAATGCGCTTGAGAGCGCTTCTTCCAGGTCGGCCGGTACGCCGGTGTGCGGCAGGTCGGCGGGCAAGGCGCGCTGCCGGTTGCCCAGCGCGGTCCACAGCAGCGCTTGCAGGCTTTCGTCGCCCGCCGCCCCATCGCCCGATTGCAGCGCCGCCGACAACACCCGCTTCAGCTCTACCGTTTTGGGCCAAGGTGTGTCGAGCCCGGCGTTGGAGAGTCCATAGAGGCCGGGCGCCAACGCCTGGGCATGCAAAACCGGCGCGCCGGCGTATTTATTGGTCACCCAGGTCCAGGCCTTTTGCCGCAGGTCGCCCAGCACCAGGTTAAAGCCGCCAAAGGCCGCACCGTTTTCTTCAAGCCCTGCCACAAAACCCGCCGCGTCGGCGTCGCTTGTCAACCAGCGCGTGACCAGTTCCCCGCGCGAACGCGGCGCGGCTTCAGATGTGGCTTGCCGCACATTGGTCAGGAAGGCGACGCGGCCGCCAGGTGTGATACCCAGCCAGGTGCCGCCGGCGCGCAGGTCGCGGCCGGAGAGGATTTCCTGGCCCGAGGCGGTTTTCCAGCGCGCGAGCGGCAACGTGGGCCGCTCCAGGAATTCATCGCGGTTTGCCGCGATCACCAGCGGCCGGCGAGTGGAGGCGCCGATGGCAAACGCAACCAGGCACATCAGATGTCTTCGAGCAGCGCGTAGGGCAGGGGAAGCAGGCTCAGGGCTGCGCCCGAGGCGCTTCCCAGGGTGAGGCGGCCGCCTTCGGCATCGGCCGCGGCGGAGGTCTGCATGGACACGATGGCGTCAAAGCCTCCGACGGGATTGGGCGCCGCCGCCGCGACAAGGCCGCAAGGCTGGCCGGCATCCGAAGCATGAAACACCTCTTGCCCGACCGACGGCATGCCGGCGGTGTGGGCCACGTAGGCACGCCGTTTGAGCGTGCCGCGGAACTGGCTGCGCGCCACGATTTCCTGGCCGGGGTAGCAGCCTTTCTTGAAGTTCACGCCGCCCACGGACTCGTAATTGAGCATCTGCGGCACAAAGGCCTCGAAAATGGGCTGGGTGATCATCGCGATGCCGGATTGCACGCCCAGCCACTGCCAGTCGGCCAGGCTGATGGACGAGGCTTGGGGCGCGGGCGAGCTTGCCGGCGCGCACCACAGCGCGCGCGCCTGGCCGGCGCCGGGGTGCAGGAACACCAGGCTGGCGTCGCCAAGATCGACCTTTTCCCAGAGGGCTCCGTCACGGCCCGCGACCTGTGACACGGCGGCGCCGGCCACGCCGTACAGGGAAAATTCCGAGCTGGCGTCACTGAGCTTGGCCTTGGCGCGCAGCACAAACATGGAAAGCCGCTTGAGCGTGGCCGGCAGGATGTCGCGGTTGCAGACCAGCAGTACGTCCACGCCGTGTTTGAAAACCACAAAGCTGGCCTGCATGCGGCCCTTGGCATTGCAAAAAGCCGCCAGGCGCGCTTCGTTGTTGCCCATCAGCGCCATGTCTTGCGTCAGTTGCCCCTGCAGGAAAGTGACGGCATCGTCGCCGGTTGCGCGGATCACGCCCAGGTGCGTCAGTTCGGTGGTGCCGGAGATCGAGGGGAGGGTCATGGAAGTCTTCACAGTCTGTGGGGAGATGGGCTGAATTATCATAGGCCTGAGCTTTTGCGTTCTGTACAGAAAAGGTAGCTGGGTTGTGCGTCGTGTCTTTACAAGTCTGTTGATACTGGTATTTACCGGCGCCCTGCTGTTGTTCGGTGCGGGATTATGGTGGCTGCACGAGCCGATTCCGCTGCGCCTGACGCCCGGCAGCCAGGTGGTGGACCTGGAAATCGAGCCCGGCACGCCCGCCAGCGGCGTGGCCGAGGTCATCGTGGCCAGCGGCGCCGATGTGCCGGCGATTTTTCTCCATGCCTGGTTCCGCTTTTCGGGTCAGGGTCGGCTGATCAAGGCCGGCAGCTATGAGCTGGCGCCAGGCACCACGCCGCAAAAGCTGCTCAGCATGCTGGTGCGGGGTGATCAAGCCCTCAAAAGCGTCACACTGGTCGAAGGCTGGAACTTCAACCAGGTGCGCGCGGCGCTGCAAAAAGCCGAGCAGCTGTCGCCCGACACGCTGGGCATGGCGCCCGAAGCCATCATGCAAAAGCTGGGCAAGCCCGGCGTGCACCCCGAGGGCCGCTTCTTCCCCGACACCTATACCTACGCCAAGGGCTCCAGCGACCTGGCCGTGCTCAAGCGCGCGGCGCGGGCCATGGACAAGCGCCTGGACGCCGCCTGGGCCCTGCGCAACCCGGACACCCCGCTCAAGACGCCTGACGAAGCCCTGATCCTGGCCAGCATCGTCGAAAAAGAAACCGGAAAGCCCTCGGACCGGGCGCAGATAGGCGGCGTTTTCACCAACCGGCTGCGCCAGGGCATGCTGCTGCAGACCGACCCGACCGTGATCTACGGCCTTGGCGATAAATTCGACGGCAACCTGCGCAAGCGCGACCTGCTTACCGACACCCCTTACAACACCTACACCCGCGCCGGCCTGCCGCCCACACCGATTGCCATGCCGGGCCGCGCCGCCTTGCTGGCCGCGGTGCAGCCGGCGCCCACCAAAGCGATCTACTTTGTGGCGCGCGGCGATGGCAGCAGCCATTTCAGCAGCAGCCTCGACGAGCACAACCGCGCCGTGAACAAATACATCCGGGGTCAGTAAATATGGCCCCCACGCTTTTCACTGCGTCTTCGACTTCGTGTAATACGCTGCCCCCCGAGGGGGCGCTGCGCCTGCGGCCCGGCAAAGCCGGTTCCGCGGCCCCTGCTTGCAGCACAACTTCGGCCGGGCATTTGAGCGAAAGAGATCATGAGCAATAGACCTCTGAGCGGCCTCTTTATCAGCTTCGAAGGCATAGACGGCGCCGGCAAGTCCACGCACATCGCCGGCCTGGCCGAGGCCTTCAAGGCCGGGGGCAGGGCAGTGACGCTGACGCGCGAGCCCGGCGGCACGCCGCTGGCCGAGAAGCTGCGCGCCATGGTGCTCAACGACGCCATGGATCCGCTGACCGAGGCCTTGCTGATCTTCGCCGCCCGGCGCGACCACATCGTCAACGTGATCGCCCCGGCGCTGCGGCGCGGCGACGTGGTGCTGTGCGACCGTTTCACCGACGCCACTTTTGCCTACCAGGGCGCGGGGCGCGGGTTTGACCTGAATCTGCTGGCCACGCTGGAGCAATGGGTGCAGTCCGACGAAGGCCTGCTGGGCGACCCGGCCGGCAATTCGCCGATGAAGCCTGAAGTCGAAACCGTGATCGAGCCGCACCTGACCGTCTGGTTCGACCTGGCGCCCGAGGAAGCCTCCTTGCGCCTGGCCGGCGCGCGCGTGCCCGACAAGTTCGAGGCGCAACCGCTGGAATTCTTCCGCCGTGTGGCGCAGGGTTATGCCGACCGGCAGAAAAACCACCCCGAACGTTTCGCCCGCATAGACGCCGCCAAATCCCGCGACGAGGTCTGGCAGGCGGTGCGCCAGGTGTTCGAGGCCAAAGGCTGGCTGCCATGAGCGACATCAACGATACCGAATCGAATAACCCGCCGCTGGCGCCCTGGCTGCAAACCCAGCTGGAAAGCCTGCTGGTCCAGCGCGGCCATGCCTGGCTGCTGAGCGGGCCTTCCGGCCTGGGGCAGTTCGAACTCGCGCTGGCGCTGGCCCGGGCCTGGCTTTGTGAAGAGGCCACGCCCCAGGGCGCTTGCGGCCATTGCGGCAGCTGCCATGCGGTGGACGTGCACACGCATGCCGACCTCTGCATGCTGATGCCCGAAACCCTGTCGCTGTCGCTCGGCTGGCCGCTGGACGAAAAAACCCAGGACGAGCTCGACGCCAAAAAACGCAAGCCCAGCAAGGAAATCAAGGTCGACGCCGCGCGCGAAGCCGTGTCCTTCACCCAGTTCACGCGTTCGCGCGGCACGACAAAAGTCGTGCTGGTGTTCCCGGCCGAGCGCATGAACAACGTCACGGCCAACACTTTGCTCAAGACGCTCGAAGAACCGCCCGGCGCGGTGAAGTTCATCCTGGCCACCGAGGCGGCGCACCAGCTGCTGCCCACCATACGCAGCCGCTGCCTGGGCCACACCATGGTCTGGCCGGACTTTGAACTGGCGCTGGGCTGGCTGCAGCAAGAGATCTCCAACGCCGGCGAGGGCGCCGCCACCGGCAAAAAAACCGCCCCGGTGCCCAAGCCCGCCGACCTGCAAACCCTGCTGGTCGCCGCGGGCGGCCGCCCGGCCGACGCGTTGGCCTGGGCCCAAAGCAGCCCGCCGGGCGAAGCCGCCCTGCATTGGCAGGCCCTGCCCAAAGCCATGGCGCGCGGCGACGTCAGCGCCTTGTCGGACTGGGCGCCCGCGCAGGCGCTCGACGCCCTGCAAAAGCTTTGCCACGACGTGCTGGCCGTGCGCATGGGCGCCGCGCCGCGGTTTTTCAGCGCCGGCGACCTTCCCGCGCCACAGCCCAGCCGGGCCGGCAAGGCCGGAGGCGGCTTGTATGCGCTGGCCGCCTGGTCCCGCGAACTGGCCACCGCCGCCCGCACCGTGGAGCACCCCTACAACCCCGGCCTGATGCTGGAATCTCTGGTCAGCCGCGCCCGGCTGGCGCTCAACACCCAATAAGCAGGCCGATTTTTGTGCCGCAATGTGCAGCAATTGCGGGCGCCGTCGTCCTCAAACCGATAAACTAAGGCCATGAGTACACCTCCACCCGCCAGTACCCCCGCAGCCGCCGGCGCGCGACCCAGCGTCGTCCAGCTGGCCATCAAGGAAAAAGCCGCGCTCTACGCCGCCTACATCCCGCTGTTCAAGGAAGGCGGCGTTTTTATCCCCACGGCACGCGATTACAAGCTCGGCGACGACGTCTACGTGCTTCTGACGCTACCCGAAGACACGCAGCGCTACCCGGTCGCCGGCAAGGTCGCCTGGGTCACGCCCGGCAGGGCGGCAGGCAACCGCACCCAGGGTGTCGGCGTGCGCTTTCCGGCCGACGAAAAATCCCGCCTGCTCAAGCTCAAGATCGAGGAAATCCTCGGCGCGCACCTGGCCTCCGACCGGCCCACGCAGACGATTTAAGCGAACCGGCGGCTGCGCTGGCCGCCCCCTTTATGCTTCCTGCACCCTCATAGATATAGAGCGGCAGCGGCATCCCCATCCAGAGCCCTTGCGCCATGTTCACCGATTCCCACTGCCACTTAAGCTTTCCCGAGCTCCAGGCCCAGCTGCCGCAGATCCGCCAGGCCATGCAGGACGCCCAGGTCGACCGGGCGCTGTGCATCTGCACCACGCTCGAAGAGTTCGAGACCGTCCACGGGCTGGCCACCCGCTATGACAATTTCTGGGCCACCGTGGGCGTGCACCCCGACAACGAGGACGTCCAGGAACCCAGCCTGGAAGACCTGCTGACGCGCGCGGCGCTGCCCAAGGTGGTCGGCATAGGCGAAACCGGGCTCGATTACTACCGCCTGGGCGAGCGCACGGTGGCCGACATGGAATGGCAGCGCGAGCGCTTCCGGGTGCACATACGCGCGGCGCGCCAGACCGCCAAGCCGCTGGTCATCCACACCCGCAGCGCCTCCGACGACACGATTGCCATCCTCAAGGAGGAGGGCGGCAACATGGGAAGTGGGGGGCAGGCCGGCGCCGCCACCGGCGTTTTTCACTGCTTCACCGAAACCCTGGCCGTGGCCCGCGCGGCCCTGGACCTGGGTTTTTACATCTCGTTTTCCGGCATCCTGACTTTCAAGAACGCGGCCGATTTGCGCGAAGTGGCCCAGTTCGTGCCGCTGGACCGCATGCTGATAGAAACCGACAGCCCCTACCTGGCGCCCATGCCTTACCGCGGCAAAACCAACAACCCGTCTTATGTGCCCTTCGTCGCCAAACAGATCGCCGAGCTGACCCAGAAACCGCTCGAGGTCATTGCCGAGGCCACCAGCCGCAACTTCGAACAGCTTTTCAGTGGGGTCAAAGCATGACGAAAAACCTCATCCATCACTTTAAGACAGCAATTTACCTGGTTGTTATTGTTGGAGTTTCTGTGGCAAGCGCCGGCTCGTATGAAGACTTCTTCATGGCCGTGAAGCAAGACACGCCGAACCCCATCCAGAACCTGCTGCGGCGCGGGTTTGACCCCAACACCGTGGACCCCAACGGCCAGACGGGCCTCTTCATCGCCCTGCGCGAACCGTCCCCCAGAGTCGCCCAAGTGCTGATCGACTGGCCCAAGACCGACGTCAACCGGCTTAACAGCAAGGGCGAAAGCGCCCTCATGCTGGCCGCGCTCACGGACCAGCAGGACTTGGCAGAAAAACTCATCAAGAAGGGCGCCGACGTCAACAAGACCGGCTGGACGCCGCTGCACTACGCGGCCACCAAGGGCCACCTGGCCATCATCAGCCTGCTGCTGGAGCAGCATGCCTATATCGATGCCGAATCCCCGAACGGCACGACGCCCCTGATGATGGCCGCCATGTACGGCACCCCCGCGGCCGTCAAGCTGCTGCTGCAGGAAGGCGCCGACCCGCAGCTCAAGAACCAGCAAGGCCTGACAGCCCTGGAGTTCGCCGAACGCGCCAGCCGGCCGGACGCGGTGGAATTGCTGGCCGCGGCCGTCAGGGGCAAAAAGCCGGCTGGGCAATGGTGATCGCCGCTCGCAAGAAAAAGAAAGCCCGGACAGTTTTGTAAAACCCGGTCATTAAACTGCAGGTAAAAGGAGCGCCGTTTCAGGCGCCGCTCAACATAAGGCAAAGGAAAAAAATGCACGATACCGCCATGGAGCACGGGGCCGCGTTCTTTAACACCTATCTGAGGTATTCGACAAACCTGACCATTGTGGACATCGGTTCACAAGACGTGAACGGAAGCCTGAGATCGGTCGCTCCGCCAGACAACAAATACGTAGGCGTGGATTTTGAGAATGCCAAAGGCGTTGATGTGGTCATCACGGATCCTTATTCTTTGCCTTTTGAAAATGAATCGGTGGACGTGGTGGTGAGTTCCTCCTGCTTCGAGCATTCGGAATTTTTTTGGCTTTTATTCAACGAAGCTTTAAGAATCCTCAAACCCACCGGGCTGCTCTTTATCAACGTACCGTCCAACGGGGCGTTCCACCGATATCCGGTGGATTGCTGGCGCTTTTACCCCGATAGCGGCGTGGCCCTGCAGAACTGGGGAAAAAGAAGCGGCTACAGCTGCGCACTGCTGGAGTCATTTATAGGCGGCAAACAACAAGACATCTGGAATGATTTCATCGCAGTATTCGTGAAAGACGAACGCCATGAATCCAGGTATCGCGATCGCATGCAAGATGCGCTGCCGGCAATTACCAACGGCCGCCTGTATAACTCGGAAGAGATCAGGAACTATGTCCAGCCGTCCGAGGACCAGGCTGCCCATACAAAGCTTGCCGCCATCGTTCAATCCATCAATCAGATCCTGAGCACCTGATCTGTAATGGCCGGCAACCCGCTCAAAGCGCAGCTTGCTTGCGGCCAGGACACCATGGGAGTCAGTTCTGTCAAGTCCTCAGCGAGATGTGCAGCAGTTGCTCCGCATCGGGGTGTTTGAGGCCCAGGTCAGCCAGCACGCTCGGACGTGCCGGGCCTGTTCAAGACGGTCAGCGAGGTACTGGGGCACCTTGCGAGACTCTCGCTCAATATTCCACGATGTATATTATGTTAACTAACATTTGGAGCAAAGTCGTGGAAGCATCCAGCTTGTCAAAGCAGCCTTATAAAACGGCGAGCCTGGTGGCTGTCTGCGCGGTGCTCCTTGCCGGTTGCGCCTCTGATGGCCACACGCCGGCCAACACGCGCTGCGGTGATCTTCAGTTCAGCCAGAACGACCGTCTTGTGGAGTCCAACGGGGCGTCGGTCACGATCCGCCGCATGCCCTTTACCGTGAGTTATGCCGGAAAGGCACAGGGCGTGTTCAGGCTGCACGCGGCCTCGCCGAACTCCCCGACCAACGGCCTGCGCGATGCGCCCAAGGACCTCTGGCTTGTGGATTCCAGGCCGCTGGTACGCGAGCCTGGCGATCTGCGCCTCGCCGGACATCTTCTGGAACACACACGCTTGTCCAGCTACTCTGCAGGCCCTGACATGAGCATGCCTCGGCAACTCCGGCGCCCGGCAGTCCCGCCGTCGGATTCCCGCGCAGTTGGCCGCCTGGACTACAACGAAACGACCGTGGGCGACGACCCCGGCAAGCGATTGATGCGGGTGACCAAGGTGCAGGGGCAAGCACTTCCCGGCTCGAAGTGGCCTGTATTGCATTTGACTTCGCTGGTCGGCGCGCTTGCGCCGGCCTCCTCCTCCCCGGAAGTGGTGAACTGGTCGGCCTGCACCGTGTTCTTCGAGTGAGCGGGCATCACCTGAATGGGCCGAATACTGCGGCACACACGCCTCCTGCTGAGCGCCTCTCGTACCTTTCGCCCCCTTCCGGCGCACCGATCACGCAGCCATCCAATACGATGAAATCCTGGCGGCGCTCAAGCGTCGCCAGCCGTCCCCTCCGCGCCTGCCGTGCGGTCAAGGTTTGCAATCAGCCGGGTGAGAAAAGCGACAAACTGGGTGGCTTCATCTTCCGTGAAGCCGTTCAGGGCGTCGCGGTTGCCCTGGAATAGGGTCGCGCAAGCCTCCGGCAGGCGTTGGCGCGCAGTGTCCGTCAATGCGATCTGACTGCTGCGCCCGTCATTCGGGTCAGGCGTGCGGAGGATCAAGCCGTCCCGCTCCATGCGGGCCAGCATTTGCGCCATTGAAGGCTGCTCGATGCGGGCGAAGCGTGCCAGGTCACGCTGCGATGCTGCCGGCCAGTCCTCCAGCGCAATCAAAACCGGCAGATGGCCGACTCCAAAGCCCAAAGGCTTGAGACGGGCTTCGCTCAGCCGTGCAAACCCACGTGCCGCCAGGCTGATCAGATGCCCGGGTGAAGACAGCACTTCGTGCATGGATTTCTCTACTTGCATAGGCGCCTATTGTTTTATATAGTTACCTATATTAATCAGAAATCACCCTGCCTCGCAAGCAGTCGCTGCATGCCGGAGCCTGCACCCTACCGAAAGAAGGAACTCAAATGACCGAAAACGTGGAAATTCTCAAACGCATGTACGAGCGCTTCAATGCAAGGGATATAGACGGCGTCCTGGCCGCCCTCACCGACGACGTCGCCTGGGCCAATGGGATGGACGGCGGGCATGTCCATGGCCGTGAGGCTGTCCGGGACTATTGGACACGCCAATGGGCCGTCGTGAGCCCGCGCGTCGATCCCGTGAGTTTCGATACGGCTGAGGACGCCTCGGTCCTCGTGAAGGTTCAACAGTCCATCCGCGATCTCGAAGGCCGCCCGCTGCAGGACCAGGCACATGGGCTGAAGGACAAGCTGGTCGGGCACCTGTTTCAATTTCGCCAGGGTCAAGTCGCCCGCTTCGATATCCAAGACTTCTGAGGTCCGCCGGCCTCAGGGATTCCGCACCAGGCGAATCGCCGTCGGCGAAGAGCTCGTGGATTCACCGGCCGTGCCATCCACGAAATCCACACGCAGAAAGTAATGCGCTCCCGCGGGGGTTGAGGACCAGAACCTGCCTGGCGGTGTGTCCGGGAAGGCTTTCGGGTCTATCGCCGCCGTGTTGGCGGTGACGTCGGCCAGCGTGAGAGATGCGATGGAAAGCAGTTCCTTCACGGTGGGCAGGCGCCAGGGCTTTCCTGTCGCGGCGTTGACCTGGGCCGCACGCAACACGGCGAGCTGGTGCGTCAGTGGTTCTATCGTTCCGGTGCAGCGGTTGTTCTTGTATTCCATGCCGACCGCGCACCGTGACCAGACCAGGTTTGTCTTGCTGTCCACGACTTCCATGCCGTCACCGGACACCTGGTAGCGGCCCTGCGCGCCGGCGGTCAGATGAAACCCCATTGCAAGCACCAGGAACAAAAGCGTTTTCATGACAAGCCCTCCAGAGGTAGTCGATCCGGCCGTGCCGAAATGGTCAATGGTGCAAATCTCTCACCAGTTGGTGGCGATGTATTTGGCCTCGGAGAATTCCAGGATTCCCTCGTGCGCGCCCTCCCGGCCCAGGCCGCTTTGCTTCACGCCGCCGAAGGGGGCGGCCGGGTCGGACACCAGGCCCCGGTTGAGCGCCACCATGCCGCTTTCAATCTGCATGCTGACGCGCAGGCCCCTGGCCATGTCCCGGGTGTAGACATAGGCGACCAGGCCGTATTCGGTGTCGTTGGCCAACGCAATGGCTTCGGCCTCGGTGTCAAACACCACCAGGGGAGCGACCGGGCCAAAGATTTCCTCTCCCAGCAGCCTCGCATCCCGGGGCACGTCCGCCAGCACCGTCGGCATGTAGAAGTAGCCGCCGCGCCCGGGCCGCGTGCCGCCGGCCAGCACGCGCGCGCCGCGGGCGACCGCGTCGTCGACCAGGTCGCTGACTTTGTTCACCGCTTTGGGGGTGATCAGCGGGCCGCAGCCGGTGGCCGGGTCCAGGCCGTTGCCGACCTGGATGGCGCCCATGCGCTCGGCCAGCCTGGCCGCGAAGCCGGCGTAGATGCCGCGCTGCACATAAAAACGGTTGGCCGCGGTGCAGGCCTCACCGCCGTTGCGCATCTTGGCGACCATCGCGCCTTCGATGGCGGCGTCGATGTCCGCGTCGTCAAACACCAGGAAAGGCGCGTTGCCGCCCAGCTCCATCGAGCATGAAATCACCTGTCCTGCCGCGCTGCGCAGCAAGGTGCGGCCGACCTGGGTCGAGCCGGTGAAGGACAGCTTGCGCACGCGCGGGTCCGCCAGCATCGCGTCAATCACCGGGCCGGGCTCGGAGGTTGTCACCACGTTGACCACGCCGTCCGGCACGCCCGCTTCGGCCATCAGTTCGGCCATGGCAAAGGCGGTCAAAGGCGTTTCGGCCGCTGGCTTGAGCACACAGGTGCAGCCTGCCGCCAGCGCGGGCGCGATCTTGCGCGTGGCCATCGCGGCGGGGAAGTTCCACGGCGTGACCAGCACCGAAACGCCTATGGGCTGGTACTGCACCATGATGCGGTTGGCGCCGCCGGGCGCCGTGCCGAGCTGGCCGTTCAGGCGCACGGCCTCCTCGGAAAACCAGCGGAAAAACTCCGCCGCATAGGCAACTTCGCCCCGCGCATCGGAGAGCGACTTGCCGTTTTCGAACGAGATCAGTTGCGCCAGGTATTCCTTGTCGCGGATCATGAGTTCGAAGCAGCGCCTGAGCATCTCGGCGCGCTCGCGGGCAGGCAGGCGCGCGAAGGCCGGCGCGGCGCGGCTGGCGGCGGCGACGGCATCGAGGCCGTCCTGCACGCCCGCATCGGCGACTTCAGCGATCAAGGCTTCTGTGGACGGATCAATGACCCGAAGGCGGCGGCCATCGCCGGCGTTGCGCCACTGGCCGTCGATAAAAAGCTGTACGGGAGGAATACGTGGTGTCATGAGTGGTGGGGAGTCTGTTGAAGGAAGTCTGGCGGAGGCCATGAGTGAATGAATGAGCGAATGGTTCAGACCGGTGCGGGCGGCCTGCCCTGATGCGCCGCCCGCGTGATCGCGGCCATCGCGGCTTCATCCAGCGGGCGCGGGTTGTTGTTGACCAGCCGCGCCGCCAGCATGGACTGCGCCGCCACGTGCGCCAGGTCGTCGCCGGAAAGGCCGATGTCCTGCAGCGTTGCGGGAATGCCGATGCGGCTCAAGAGGCCGCGCACGGCCTCGATGGCCGCATCCGCGAGTTTTTCCTCGTCATGGCCTTCCACGCCCATGGCGCTTGCGATCTTTGCAAACTCGGCGGTGCAGGCGGGCCGGTTAAAGGCCATGACATAGGGCATCAGCACCGCCACACCGATACCGTGGGCGGTGTGCGTCAATGCGCCCACCGGGTACTGGATGGCATGGGCGGCCGCGGTGCCGGCCGTGCCGAATGCAAGGCCGGCATGCAGGGCCGCCATCATCACGCCCGCCCTCGCCTGCGTGTCGTCGCCGTTTTCAACCGCCCGGGGCAGGTATTTCGCAAGCAGGCCTATGGCCGTGAGCGCGTGCACGTCGGTCAGCGCGTTCTTGCCCACAAACACTCGCCCGGTGGCCAGGTCCGCCGCGGCTTCCCTGCGGACGGCGGTGAAGGCCTCGATCGCATGTGTCAGCGCGTCCGCACCCGAACACGCGGTGAGCCCTGGCGGGCAGCTGCGGGTCAACTCCGGGTCACAGATGGCGGTATGCGGAATCAGGTGCGGGCTGGATACGCCGACCTTCATGTCCTTCCGGTCATCGGCCACCACTGCCACTGCGGTTACTTCCGAACCGGTGCCGGACGTCGTCGGGATCGCGATCAGCGGCATCAGCGGCCCCGGCACCTTCAACTCACCGTAGTAGTCCGACAGGTCGCCGCCGTGCGTCAGCAGCAGGCCCACCAGCTTGGCCATGTCCATGCAACTGCCGCCGCCAATGCCTATCACCACGTCCGGCGCGAAGGCCCGCGATCGTTCAACGCATTCCAGGACGCCGGCCATCGGCAACTCGGCCTGGGTCTTGTCATAGACCATGGTTTCAAGGCCGCAGGTTTGCAGGTTCTGGATCATCGCGCCGAACATGGCATCGGCGGCCAGGCGTTCGTCCGTGCAGACCAAGGCACGCGTGCCGAGTGTGCGGGCGACGGCGCCCAGTGCGTGGCGCTGGCCGCCGCCAAAAAGAATGGCACGCGGCGAGCGCAAAAACCCGGAAAACCCCGAAAACCCGGCGCTGGCCGGCATGGATAGAGACATGAAACTTTCCTTGAAATGGATCCTGTAAAAATCGTATCGTATTTGATTCGTCAATCTATTAGGGTAAATCCGATACGATATTTGATTTTCAGACTTCACAATCCACGCCATGACTTCGATAAGCCCCCTGCCCCATCCCGACCCCATCCCCTCCTTTGGCGATGGCGACGCGGAACCGCAACTGCGGTCCCGGCGCTCCGTCGGCGATGACATTTATGAAGTGCTGCTGGCGCGGCTGATCTCGCTCAAGGTCCCGCCCGGCGCGCGTATTTCCATCGACAAATTGGCCCGTGAACTGGGTGCATCCCAAACGCCGATACGCGCCGCGCTGATCCGGCTGGAAGCCGAAGGCCTGATCGTCAAGACGCACCTGGTCGGCTACAGCGCCACGGCCATCCCCTCTTCCCAGCGCTTCGGCGAGATCTTCCAGCTCCGCCAACTGCTGGAGCCGCATGCCGCCGCGCAGGCTGCCGCAAAACTCAGCGCCGAAGAGCGCGAAGACCTGCGCGCCCTGGTCAACAACATGTACGAGCCGTCCATGGACGATGAAAAGCTGGCCTACGGCAAGTTCGCGCACTGGGATGCGCACTTTCACCGCCTGATCGCGCTGTCCGGCGGCGGGCAGCTCATGGCCGAAACGCTGGACCGCCTGCAGACGCACATGCATCTGTTCCGGGTGCTTTTCCATTCCAGCGTGACGCAGGAAGCCATCAAGGAACACGAAGAGCTGTTCGACGCGCTGGTCGCCGGCAACGCCGACCGCGCCCGCACCGCCATGAAGCGGCACCTCCAGCTGTCGTTCAAGCGGATCTCGCCCGTGCTTGAAGCCTATGGCGATACGGGCTCTTTGCGCAGGGAGATTGCCGCCAGGCGCACGCCGTGACGAGCCGGGATTGACAGGGCCGGCCATCCCCCGGCCGCGCAACCACTATTAATAAGGAGACAAAAATGAAACGCAGACAACTTGCGATTGGACTGGGCGGCCTGGTAGCAGGCCTGGGCACGCGCCCGGCCTTCGCGCAAACGGCCGCGCCCTACCCCGCCAAACCCATCACCCTGGTCGCGTCGTTTTCAGGCATGACGGACCAGATGGGCCGCGTGCTGGGCGAAGCGATCAGCGCCAAAACCGGGACCCCGGTCGTCGTGGATACCAAGGCTGGCGCCAGCGGCATCATCGCGGCGGAATACGTGCTCAAGTCGCCGCCCGACGGTTATGTGCTCCTCCACACCACCAACACCACGCACGCGGCCAACCAGTCGCTGTTCAAGACTCTGCCCTACGACTACATCAAGGACTTCATTCCGGTCACGGGCGTGCTGCGCGGCTCCCTGATGATGGTGGCGAGTTCGGCGTCGCCCGCAAAAACCATTTCCGACCTCACGGAGATGGCCAGAAAACAGCCGGGCAAGCTGTCCTTCGGCTGGGGCGCCTCCGCCGTGCGCGCCGCCGTCGAGCTGTACCGCCAGACCGCATCGCTCGACTTTGTGTCGGTGCCCTACAAGACCAACGCCCAGGCCGTCGTCGACCTCATAGGCGGCAGGCTGGACTTCATGGCGCTGGACGCCCTGACGGCGGCGCCGCACATCGCCAGCGGCCGCATGCGCGCGCTGGCGGTCACCGGCGAAAAACGCATGCCGGGCTATCCTGCCGTCCCGACCATGCAGGAATCGGGTATTCCCGGTTATTCGATGACCTTCTGGCAAGGCATTTATGCGCCCAAAGGCACGCCCGACGCTGTGATCAAACGCGCCGCGGCCCTGCTGGTCGATGCCATCAACAGCCCGCAGGCCCGCAAATTCATGGCCACGGTCAGCGTCGATCCCTTCCCGATTTCCGGCGACGAACTGATGAAGTTCCAGCAGGCCGAAGCCGTCAAGTGGCGCGCGATCGTGGCCGCCGCCGGCATACAGCCTGAATAGAGCCCGGACAGAGCCTGAATAAAAGACCTCTTCAACCCGCAACACCGAACAGACAGAAAACCACCCATGCGTAAAGTCATCGTCACCTGCGCCGTCACCGGCTCCATCCACACGCCCTCGATGTCGCCGTACATCCCGATCACGCCGAAGGAGATCGCCGCCGCATCGATAGAGGCGCATGCCGCGGGCGCGTCCATCATCCACCTGCACGCGCGCGACCCGAAAGACGGCCGGCCCTCGCAGGACGTGGAACTGTTCCGGCAGTTCCTGCCCGAGATCAAAAATGCCTGCGACGTGGTCATCAACCTCACCACCGGCGGCGCCTCGACCATGTCGGTGCTGGAGCGCCTGCAGCCCGCGCTGCAGATGAAGCCCGAGGTCGCGTCGCTCAACATGGGCAGCATGAACTTCGGCCTCTACGAGATGCTGGGCCGTTACCCCAACCTCAAGCATGACTGGGAGCGCCCCTACCTGGAAGAAAGCGACGATCGCGTGTTCAAGAACACCTTCAAGGACATCGCCTACATCCTCGAGTCCTGCAGCGACAACGGCACGCGCTTCGAGATCGAGTGCTACGACATCGGCCACCTCTACACGGCCGCGCACTTCCTGGACCGCGGCCTCATCAAGGCGCCCATGATGATCCAGTCGGTTTTCGGCATACGCGGCGGCATAGGCGCCGACGTGGAAGACCTGATGCACATGAAACGCACCGCGGACCGCCTTTTCGGCGAAGACTATGTGTGGTCCGTGCTGGGCACCGGGCGCTCGCAGATGCCGCTGGCCGCCGCCGCCATCGTGGTCGGCGGCAATGCCCGCGTCGGCCTGGAAGACAGCCTTTGGGACGGCCCCGGCAAGCTGGCCGAAAGCAACGCAGCGCAGGTCAAGCGCCTGGTGTCCATCATCAAGGCGCTGTCGCTGGAAGTCGCCACGCCGGCCGATGCCCGCGCGGCGCTCAAGCTCAAGGGCAAGGACAACGTGGCGTTCTAGATAAAAAGCCGCTGCCGCTCCTCCATCCATCCCCATCCCATCGGAATACGACACCATGTACGACAAGACCGATCTGCGCTCAACCCTGTCCGCCACGGCCCCCGCAGCCGCCACGGCGCCGGATGCTTCCAAGCCTTTCGGCGGCGCCTCCTGCGTCCACTTCAAGCAAGGCCCCGCCGACGACAGCGATGCCCTGTGCCGCAAGTGGTACGGCCGCGGCCACAACTTCGTCATCTGTTATGTCGAGGCCAAGGCCGGCGCAAAAATCACGCGTGCCGGCCAGCCCGACGAGTTCGTCATCCTCTCGCCCCTGCACGCCACCGAACTGCACATCCGGTCCGACCACGGCAGCGCGGACATTCCGGGCTACTCCGTCGTCATCGTTCCGGCCGGCGCCAGCACCATCGAGGTCAAGAGCGACGGCCACTTCTTCATCCTCTACACCGCCCGCAGCAAGGACCTGGCGGCCAAGGCCGCCAACGCCGCGGCCTATGAAGCGCCGCGCCACCACGTCGCCCCGCTCGCGCCCTGGCCGGACCCGCTCGGCGGCCCGAAGATACGCCGCTACAGCATGGAAGTGGCCAACGAGCCCGGCCGCTTCGGCCGCATCTGGCGCTGCACCACCTTCATGGTCAACCTGTTTGTGGAAACCGCCCCGCGCGACGTCGAGAAGGTCTCGCCCCACTACCACGACGACTTCGAGCAGGGTTCGCTGCTCATGAGCGGCACCATGAGCCACCACATCCGCTGGCCCTGGACCACCAACATGCGCAACTGGCTGTCCGACGAACACATGGACTGCACCAGTCCCTCGATCGCCGTGATCCCGCCGCCGGCCATCCACACCTCCAACGGCACAGGCAGCGAGCTTCGCTTGCTGGTGGACGTGTTCTGCCCACCCCGCGTCGACTTCTCCCAGAAGCCGGGCTGGGTGCTCAACGCCGATGAATACCCCATGCCGGCGCAGCAACACGCCACCAACTGAAACCAATCTGCAACACAGCCATGAATCCAACACAAGGCGCGCGCGCCGCGGCATTTCGTGAGCGTGTCCTGAAACGGGAAACCGTCTATGGCACCTTCATCAAAACACCCAGCAGCCACAGCATCGAGATCATCGGCGGGGCGGGCTACGACTTCGTCCTGATCGACGCCGAACACGCGCCGTTCGGCCGCGTGGCGGCGGACAGCTGCATCCTGGCGGCACGGGCCGTCGGCGCGGCCCCGCTGGTGCGGGTGGCCTCACCCCATGACATTCTTGGCGCGCTGGACGATGGCGCTTTCGGCGTCATGGTGCCGCACCTGACCTCGGCCGCCTCCACCCGGGAGATCGTGGACCTCTGCCGCTACGCCGGCAAACGCGGCTTCTCGAACTCCCCGCGCGCCGGCGACTATGGCGTGCGCACCACCTGGGAGCACATCGACGCTTCGGACAAGGAGGTGCTGCTGCTCGGGATGATCGAGGACCCGGAGGCGGTCGAAAAGGCCGACGAGATCCTGGCGGTCGACGGGCTCGATGCGGTTTTCATCGGCCGAGGCGATCTCACGGCGGCTTACCGCGACCGCGAAGCAGGCTCGCCCAGGGTCAGGGCCGCGACGCTGAAGGTGATGGAGGCGGCCGGGCGCCACAACAAGCCCGTGTTCCTGCTGACGGCCAATGCCAAAGAAGCGGCCGAATACGCGGCGCTGGGCGCCAGCGGCTTTGTGACCGGCACGGACCAGGGATTCATGCGCGCCGCAGCCACTTCGGCCCTGCGCGAATACCAGTCGGCACTGGCCGGGAGATGACTTTCAGGGCCTGGCGATGGAAGGGCCGGCAGCCCTTCCCCGCCGGCCGTCAACCGGGCTGATTCCACCCAAGCCCGCACATTCCCTGCAAAACAAGGAGACACAAAATGAAAAAATTCAGCATTCCAGTTCTTCGCGCGAGGACTTTACTGCTGGCCGGCTTCACGGCCGCCGGCGCGCTGGCAGGCTCCCACGCCCTGGCGCAGGCTTACCCGACCAAACCGGTGAAGCTGGTCGTGCCCTACCCCGCCGGCGGCCCGGTCGACGGCGTTGCCCGCGGGTTGGCCGATCGCCTGGCAAAGATATGGAATGTGCCCATCATTGTCGACAACCGCGCCGGCGCCAACGAGGTGATCGCGGCGGACATCGTCGCAAAGTCCGCGCCTGACGGCTACACCATCCTGGCCGGCGCCGATCCCACCTTTGCGACCAACCAATATCTGTTCAAGAAGCTGCCCTACAACCCCCGCACCGACCTCATACCAGTCAGCCGCGTCGCCTTTGTGAACATGGCCCTGGTCGTCAACGGCAACTTTCCGGCCAACACCATGAAAGAGTTTGTGTCGGTGGTGCGCGCCAACCCCGGAAAGTACAACTACTCCGCCGGCTCCGGCACTGCGGCCCATGTGCACTTTGACGCCTTTTTGCGGCAACAGAAGCTGGACATGACCCATATCTCCTACCGGGGCGTCGCGCCGGCATTGCAGGATTTGCTGACCGGCCAGATCCACGCCACCATAGGCGGCATCACCACGGCGAAGCCGCACCTGGCCTCGGGCAAACTCAAGTTGCTGGCCATCAACGGCAGCAAACGCGCCAAGTCCCTGCCCGATGTGCCCACCTTCGCGGAAGCGGGGTTCCCCAACACGGAGGCCTACTTCTATGTCGGGCTGGCGGTTCCGAAAGGCACGCCCAAGGCCATCGTCGACGCCATTGCCAGCGCCAACAGCAAAGCCGTATCGGACCCCACTTTTGCCGGGAAAACCCTGGAACCGTTTGCCTATGACGCGCTCAGCGAAACCCCCGCGGAGTTCGAGGCCTTCCTGGTCGAAGACCGGGCCAAGGCCGAGAAAAAGATACGCGACGCCGGCGCCAGCCTCGACCAGTGACGGCCATGAGCAGCGCCAAGGGGAAGCTTCAGGAATTCACCATGCCTCCAAAACTTCTGTATGCCCTGTGTCTTGCCCTGTGCGCGGCGATCCTGCCGGCGGCCGCACAGGAAACGTTTCCGAACAAGCCCATCAAGATCGTCGTGCCGCTGGGCCCGGGCGGCTCGTCCGACCTGGGCGCAAGAATCGTGGCGCGCAAGCTCTCCGACGAACTCAAACAACCTGTGGTGGTGGAAAACCGGTCCGGCGGCAACCAGGTGATAGGCATTGGTGCGGTCAAAAACGCGCCGCCCGACGGCTATACCCTGCTGTGGACGACCAGCGGCATTTTTGCCGCCGCCGTCGTCAACAAGTCGGTGCCCTTCGACGCCTTGAAGGACTTTGAACCCATCACCCTGGGCGGGCGCACCAATGCGGTGGTCATCGTCCACAACTCCGTGCCTGTCAACAGCCTGAAGTCCTTTGTCGACTACGCCAAGGCCAACCCCGGCAAGCTCAATTTCGCCTCCACCGGCGGCTCCGTCACCTTGCTGATCCACCATTTCATGCAGACGGTCGGCATCGACATGCCCGTCATCGCCTACAAAAGCCAGCCCGCCAGCATGAACGACTTCCTGGCCGGGCAGGTGCAGGTCATGATCGACAGGCCCAGTGTCTACAAGGCGCAGATTGCCGGCCGCGGCCGGGCCGTGGCGGTCACGGGCGCCGGCAGGGACAGGGATATTCCGGATGTGCCCACCGTGGCCGAGCAGGGCTACAAGGGCTTTGACATCGACACCTGGCAGGCCATGTTCATCAGGTCCGGCACACCGCCGGACCGCGTGTCCAAAATCAGCAGCGCCATGGCCCGCGTGATGGCCGACCCTGAAGTGCGCAGGCAGTTCGTGGACA
The DNA here is from genome assembly GCF_943369415.1 of Polaromonas sp. YR568. Taxonomy (GTDB): domain Bacteria; phylum Pseudomonadota; class Gammaproteobacteria; order Burkholderiales; family Burkholderiaceae_C; genus Polaromonas. The sequence continues at coordinate 80,686 of NZ_CALRNF020000018.1, read as the reverse complement.
TCGGCGTGGAACCTGCGGGCTCAAGCGCCAAAGAACTGGAGGCCTTGAGCCGCAGCGATGCCGCGCGATGGAAAGCAGTGGCCGCGAAATCAGGGTTCCAGGCCGAATAGCCCGGCCCGGCGGCAGGCCTTCCCCCAATTTTCCCTTTCGTGTCTTTTCTTTTTTTTTGATGGAGCACCCCTGTATGGTCGACGACGACACCCTGAAACTCAACGCGCAGCTTTCGCTGCAACTCTCCGAATATTGGAACGAAATCGACGTCAACGGCGGCACAAACGCCTCCGCCTATTACACGGAGGATGCCGAGTTCCACGGCCAGGCCGCCTCCTACCTCGGCCGCGCGAAGATCCAGCAGTTCTACGACTGGCGCGTGAAACAGGGGCCCCGCCTGTCGGTCCACAGTTTCACCAATTTCAGGGCCTGGTTCACAGGGCCGGACACGGCCGAGGCCACCAACTACCTGTGCCTGTATGCCGCCAACGGCGTCCGCATACTGCCCACCCATCCGCCCATCTCGATATCGCTCGCAACCGACCGCTACAAACGGTCGGCGGACGGCCGCTGGCTGTGCACCTACCGCCGCTTCGAGCACTGGTTTGAAGGCGGCGCGCCGATTACCAACCCCAAGCTCGACGACAAGTAGCCGTCACCGAGGCATGCGAACATGCGGCATGTGGCATGCACGGGCTTGCCCCTCTTTCCTGTTTTTTCAACGTCCGTCTGAATAATGGTCAATTTTCCGAGGTAAACGAATGTCTGAAGTCATCATCATCACCGGCGCCAGCAGCGGCATAGGCGCGGCCACTGCCCGCATTCTGGCGGCGCAGGGCGCGAACATCGTCATCAACTACGTCAGTTCCAGGGACCTGGCCGAGGGCGTCGTCGCTGAAGTCAAGAAGCTGGGCGGCAATGCCATCGCGGTGCAGGCCGACATGGGCTCCGAAGCGGACATCGTCCGCCTGTATGCGGAAGCCGACAAGGCCTTCGGCCCCGTCACCGGCGTCGTCAACAATGCGGCCGTCAATTCGCCGACGCACCGCAAAATCGCGGACTACACCTTTGAGGAAGTCATGCGCGTGCTGGGCGTCAATGCCGCCGGCGTGCTCATCTCCTGCCGCGAGGCGGTCAAGCGCATGTCGACCAAAAACGGCGGCAAGGGCGGCGCCATCGTCAATGTGTCGTCCATAGGCGCGCTGACCGGCTCGCCCGGCCGTTTTGTCCACTACGCGGGCTCCAAGGCCGCTGTCGACACCATGACCATGGGCCTGGGGGTTGAGCTCGCGCGCGACGGCATACGCATCAACGCCATCCGCCCCGGCATGGTCGACACCCCCATGCACGCCAAGACAGGCCAGGCCGAGCGCGTCGCCGAAGGCGCCGCCGCCACTCCGCTGGGCCGCGCCGGCCGCCCCGAAGAAGTGGCCGAATCCATCGTCTGGCTTCTGTCTGACAAGGCCTCGCTGGTGACCGGCGCCGTCCTCAATGTGATGGGCGCGCAGCGCTAGGGGCTGAGAGCGTCATTTGCCTGGTTATTGAGTCAGGCCGGCGCGGCCGCCGCCGGCGTGGCCGTGCGCTCCCAATCTCAACACACCTGCCTGCAGGGACGACCGCTACGACCGCAACCGGGAAACGCCTGGCTGCGCCCCCGGTTAACGGGACCGGCCACCGACCGGATACTGATCTCTGAAAACAGTATGGCGCACACTATGCCTGTTCCCCGAACGTCAGGATCCCAATATGCAGCTCTCAACATTCATCAACGCCAGCATCGAGGAAATTCTCGGTGAATGGAACAGGTTTGCGAAGACCCTGTTCCCTCCCGAAGACAAGAGCAACGCGTATCTCCTGCGTGACCATGCGCGAGAGCCTTACAGCATGAGCCTGATGCCGAATGCGGCCGGCAGCGCCGCGCAGGCGCGCTCTATAGGCCGGTGCAGCGTCATGTAGCCCTCAATCACGCCGGGACCGCCCAACCGCGAGCGTCCTGCCGCAATACTCACAGCAGAAGCCGCGGATCCAGCTCTGCAATGGCGAATTTGCGCACATGCGCAATGAAGGGATCGACCAGCTTGGGCGGGGTGCGCTGCAGGGGCGTCAGCACTGAAAACTCCAGCGGCACCGAGGGCTCGAAGGGAATGAAGCGCAGGTCGCCGCCCTTGTATTCCATGGCCGTGATGGCATCGACCAGCGCAATGCCCTGCCCCGCCGCCACCAGCGAACACATCGCGGCCGAAACCTGGACCTCCACCTGGGCCGGTTTGTATTTCACCCCGTGGGCCGCGAACATGGCATCGATCAGCAGCCGCGTTGCGATGTTGTTCGGGTGCGAAATAAACAGTTCGCCTTCGATGTCGGCCGGCACCACCACCTCACGGCCGGCCAGGCGGTGGCCGACGGGCACGACGCACACGTGCGCGGCCGACAAAAGGGTGTCTCCGTGCGTGCCGGTGTTGCTGATGGAGAGGTTGACGATGCCCACGTCGCAGCGCTGGCCTATCACCATGTCGACGATGGTGCGCGAGTCGTACACCCCCAGCATGATCTTGATCTCGCCATGGTCCTTCAGGAAGCCCGCGATCGCGCGCGGCAGGAAGGACAGCGCAATCGACGGCGGCGCCGCCACGTGCAGCGCGCCGCGCTGCTGCGTCTTGATGGCGTGGGCCATGCGCGCGATGCGTTCGACGCCGATCAGCGAGCGGTTGACCTCCTCATACAGCAGTTGCGCTTCCGCCGTCGGGTGCAGGCGCCCGCGCGCGCGTTCGAACAGCGGGAAACCCGCGCTCTCTTCCAGATCGGCGAGCAGGCGCGTGACGGCCGGCTGCGAGATGAACAGCATGTCGGCCGCGCGGGTGACGGTCTGGCACAGCATGATGGCGCGGAAGGCTTCGAGTTGTCTGAGACGCAAGGGAAAACCCCGAAAACTCCATAACACAATGTTATGGATGTAAAAAATAATTGTATTGGTTTTACATCAAGCCGCCATCTACCATTGAATTCGTCAGTGTAGATGTGGGTTGTGTGGCCATTATCGACCCATAACCTGTTGTGTCAAATTAGTGCGTGAAGCGCCCCAGAGTGGGCCGGATGCACCGTTATGGAGAACCCCGATGAAAGCAAAATTCCTGGGCGCGCCGCTTGCCGCAACCGTCGCCCTGGCCTGTGCGGGCCTGGCCCACGCGCAATCCGTCCCCACCGTTTACGTGGGCTCGTACGGCGGCTCCACCGAAAAGGCGTTCAAGGAAAAAATCATCCCGGCCTTTGAGGCAGCCCGCAAGGTCAAGGTCGTCTACGTGGCGGGCAACTCCACCGATACCCTGGCCAAGCTGCAGGCGCAGAAGGACAAGCAGGAGCTGGACCTCGTGCTGCTGGACGACGGCCCCATGCAGCAGGCCGTGCAGTTCGGCTTTTGCGACAAGGTCAAGGACGCGCCCATCTACAAGGATCTTTACCCGCTGGCCCGCATCGACGACCGCTCCATGGCGATCGGCGCCGTCGCCACGGGCCTGGCCTACAACACCGAAGCCTTCAAGAAAGCCGGCCTGCCCAAACCCGACTCCTGGCAAATCCTCACCGACAGGAAGTTCAAGCAGAAGCTGGCCATCCCGCCCATCTCCAACACCTACGGCCTGCAGACGCTGATCATGTACGCAAAGATGCGCGGCGGCGGCGAAAAGGCCATCGACGCCGGCTTCGACGCCATGGCCAAGGAAGTCGCGCCCAACGTGCTGGCCTGGGAGCCATCGCCCGGCAAGATGACCGAGCTGTTCCAGAACGGCGACATCAACCTCGCGGTGTGGGGCAGCGGGCGCACCGAGTCCTTCAGGGCCACCGGTTTCCCCATCGAGTTCGTCTATCCCAAGGAAGGCGCGATGGCGCTGCTGATCGCGGCCTGCCCGATCGTCAACAGCGACGTGCCCGAGCACGCCCAGGCCCTGCTGCAATACCTGATGACGCCTGAAGTGCAGGTCCTGCTGGCCGAGACCCAGGGCTTCGGCCCGGTCAACAGCAAGGTCAAGCTGGAGCCCGCCATCGCCGCCAAGGTGCCCTACGGCCCGGCGCAGATCGGCAAGCTGCTGCCGACCAACTGGTCTGTGGTCAATGAGAAGCGCGGCGAATGGACGAACCGCTGGAACCGCACCATCGAACGCTGAAGGGGGATAAACCTACTGCGCGGCCCGAGGCCGGCGCTGCGGTCCTCACCGTACTGGTGTACGGTTCCGGTCCTCCCACCGGCCTCGGACCGCTCGCTACGGTTTCTCCGCCCTTCAGCTCCCTTCGCGATCTCCTTTTTCTGGCGATTTTTTTCGGCAGCTCCTTAGCCACCTGAATTGAGCACCTATGACCTTCCTCTCCCTCCAAAAGCTCACCCGGCATTTCGACGATTTTGTCGCGGTCGAATCGCTGGACCTGGACATTGAGCGGGGCGAGTTCATCTCGCTGCTCGGCCCGTCGGGTTGCGGCAAGACGACCACGCTGCAGATGATCGCGGGTTTCGTGACGCCGACGCGCGGCAGCATCGTGCTCGAGGGCCAGGACATCACCGCCCTGCGTCCTGAAAAGCGCGGCATGGGTGTGGTGTTCCAGAGCTATGCGCTGTTTCCCCACATGACGGTGGAAGCCAACGTTGGTTTCGGCCTGGAGATGCGCGGCATGGGCCGCAGCGAGCGCGCCCGGCGCATCGGCGAGACGCTGGACCTGGTGCGGCTGGGCGGCCTGGGCAAGCGCTTCACGCGCGAACTCTCGGGCGGCCAGCGCCAGCGCGTGGCCATCGCCCGCGCCCTGGCCATACGCCCGCAGCTGCTGCTGCTCGACGAGCCCATGTCCAACCTCGACGCCAAGCTGCGCGAGGACATGCACATCGAGCTGCGCGCCATCCAGCGCCACCTGGGCATCACCACCTTGCTGGTCACGCACGACCAGGTCGAGGCCATGACCATGAGCGACCGCATCGCCGTCATGCACGGCGGCAGGATCGTGCAGCTGGCCATGCCTTTCGAGGCCTACGAGCAGCCGGGCTCGCCCTTCGCCTCGGCTTTTCTCGGCAAGACGAATTCGCTGAGCGGGCGCGTCGTCACCAACAACCAGCGCTGCGCCGTCGTCACTGTAAACGAGCGCGAGTTGCACATCCCGCACGGCGGCCGCAGCCTGGACGGCGAGGTGCACGTCTTCGTGCGGCCTGAAAAGCTGCGCCTGGGTGCGGCCGGCGGCGGCCTGCCCGGCCAGGTCAAGACGCGCGTCTTCCTCGGCAACCACTGGATGCTGCAGGTCGACACCGCCATGGGCCTGATGAGCGTGAGCCTGCCCAACATCGGCGAGGTGCCGCCGGCCGAAGGCAGCACCGTCGGCGTCAGCTGGTCGGACGACGACCTGCGCGTGCTGCCCCGGCAGGAGGTGGCCCATGGCTGAAGCCACCGCCGCCATGCCCGGGGCCGGCGCCGCGCCGCCGCGCCGAACATCCACCGAAGGCGCCGGCGCCACGCCCTGGCTGCTGGCTTCGCCCGCGCTGCTGCTGTTCATCGGCCTGCTGCTGGTGCCGCTGCTGCTGACGGCGCTGCTGTCCTTCCACGCCTTCGACGGCACGCGCGGCGTGCTGCCCGACTACACCTGGCGCAACTACCTTGAAGTGTTCTCGGACGGCTATTACCACGAGATATTCCTGCGCACCGGCGGCCTGGCCCTGGGCGTGACCCTGCTGTGCGTGCTCTTCGGGGTGCCGGAGACGCTGATCCTGGCGCGCATGAAAAGTCCCTGGCGCGCCCTCTTCCTCATCGTCATCCTCGGGCCCCTGCTGATCTCGGTGGTGGTGCGCACGCTGGGCTGGGCCATCCTTTTCGGCAACAACGGGTTGATCAACAGCACGCTGATGGGCCTGGGCATCACCAGTGAGCCGGTGCGCCTGCTGTTCAGCATGACGGGCGTGGCCATCGCGCTGACCCATGTGCTGATTCCCTTCATGGTGATCTCGGTCTGGGCCAACCTGCAAAAGCTCGATCCGCAGGTGGAAAACGCCGGCCTTTCGCTGGGCGCCCCGCCGCGCAAGGTGTTCTGGCGCGTGATGCTGCCGCAGTTGCTGCCCGGCATTCTCTCGGGCGGCATCATCGTCTTCGCCCTGTCGGCGTCGGCCTTCGCCACGCCGGCCCTGCTGGGCGGGCGCAAGCTCAAGGTGGTAGCCACGGCCGCCTACGACGAGTTCCTCAACACCCTGAACTGGCCGCTGGGCGCCACCATCGCCATGCTGCTGCTGCTGGCCAACGTGCTCATCATCCTGGGCGCCAACCGCTGGGTAGAACGACGCTTCAGCCAGGTCTTCTCCTGAAGGTATGAATAAACCTGTTGCGCCCTCCGATCCCGGCACTGCGGTCCTCACCGTACTGATGTACGGCTCCGGTCCTCCTACCAGGCTCGAAGCGCTCGCTACGGTTTCTTCACACCTTCAAGGCACTGATCAGCACTAATCATCAAGGCACAGGATTTTTATGCGCAAGAACGGTTTCTTTTCCCTGCTCTACCACGCCCTGTTCATCGGCTTCATCATCGCGCCGCTGGTGGTGGTGATGCTGGTGTCCTTCACCAGCAAGGGCTTCATCTCCATGCCCTTTGCCGAAGGCTTTTCGCTGCGCTGGTTCCGCGCCATCCTCGGCTCGACCGAGATCATCCGCGCGTTCTGGTTCTCGCTCTGGCTGGGCCTGGCCTCGGCCACCGTGGCTATCGCGCTGGCCGTGCCGGGGGCGCTGGCGCTGACCCGCTACAAGTTCGCCGGCCGCGGCGTACTGGTCGGCTTTTTCATGTCGCCGCTGATGATTCCGCACGTCGTGCTGGGCGTGGCCTTCCTGCGCTTTTTCACGACCATCAACGTGACCGGCTCCTTCATCTGGCTGGCCGCCACCCACGTCATCGTGATCGTTCCTTATGCGCTGCGGCTGGTGCTGTCCTCGGCCACCGGGCTGGACCGCGATGCCGAGCGCGCCGCGCTGTCGCTGGGCGCCTCCCCCTTCACCGCCTTCCGGCGCGTGGTGCTGCCGCTCATCCTGCCGGGCGTGGCCGGCGGCTGGATGCTGGCCTTCATCCAGAGCTTCGATGAACTCACGATGACGGTCTTCGTCGCCACGCCGGGCACCACCACGCTGCCCGTCGCCATGTACAACCAGATCGCCCAGACCATAGACCCGCTGGTGGCCGCGGTGGCCACCGTGCTCATCGTCGGCACGCTCGTCGTGATGGTCGCCATGGACCGCCTTGTCGGCCTGGACCGCGTGCTGATCGGCAAGAACTGAATACCGCATGACAAACACCACACCCCCCCACAACAACAGCGACGTCATCGTCATAGGCGGCGGCCTGGTCGGCAGCGCCCTGGCCTACGGCCTGGCACGCCAGGGCGCCCAGGTCACCCTGCTCGACGAAGGCGACCAGGCCTTGCGCGCCTCGCGCGGCAACTTCGGCCTGGTCTGGGTACAGGGCAAGGGCTTCGGCATGACGCCCTATGCCCGCTGGACGCGGTCCTCGGCAAGCCTCTGGCCGCGGCTGGCGCGGGAACTGCTCGACGACACCGGCATCGACGTGCGGCTGGAGCAGCCCGGCGGCTTTTGCTTCACCTTCTCCGATGAAGAGAAAGAAGAGCGGCGGCTGCGCATGCAGGCCATCCAGGATGAACTCGCGGGCGACTACCCCTTCGAGATGCTGGACCGGCAGGAGGTCATCGCCCGCGTGCCCGCCCTGGGTCCCGCCGTGACCGGCGCGAGCTACACGCCCATGGACGGCCACACCAACCCGCTCAAGCTGCTGCGCGCCCTGCACGCGGCCAGCCTCAAGCGCGGTGTGCGCTACGTCGGCGGCCAGCCGGTGAAAACCGTGACGGCCCAGCCGCGCGCCGGCGGCAGCCTGTTCACCGTCGAGGGCCGCTGGCAGGCGCCGCGCGTGGTGCTGGCCGCCGGTCTCGGCAATCGCGACCTGGCCGGGCAGGTCTGCCTGCACGCGCCCGTGGTGCCCAACCGCGGCCAGGTGCTCGTCGGCGAGCGCACGGCGCGCTTCCTGGACTACCCCACGCTCAACGTGCGGCAGACCGACGAGGGCACCATCCAGCTCGGCGACTCGATGGAAGAGGTCGGCTTCAACGACAACGTCACCACCGGCGTGCTGGCGGATATCGCCCGGCGCGGCGTGCGCACCTTTCCCGTGCTGGCCGGCCTGCGCCTCGTGCGGGCCTGGGGCGCGCTGCGCGTCATGAGCCCCGACGGCTTTCCCGTCTACGACGAGTCGCCCCGGCACCCCGGCGCTTTCGTCACCACCTGCCACAGCGGCGTCACGCTCGCCGCCGCGCACGCTTTCCGCGCCGCGCCCTGGATCAGCGGCGCGCCGCGGCCCGAAGAGATAGGCGTCTTCCAGGGCGACCGCTTTTTAAACCCCAACTACCGCCCCAGCCATGCCCACTGATTCCCTCTTTCAACCGCTGGCCCAGGCCGGCGCCTCCACCACGGCGACCGTCGCCGTCACCCTCAACGGCCGGCCGCTGCAGGTACCCATGGGCGCCAGCGTGGCGGCCGCCCTGCTGGCCGCCGGCGTCAAGCGCTTTCGCAACTCGCCGGTGTCAGGCGAGGCCCGGGCCCCTTACTGCATGATGGGCGTGTGCTTCGAATGCCTGCTGGAGATCGACGGCGTGCCCAACCGCCAGGGCTGCCTGGTTCCTTTGGAAGCCGGCATGGCCATCCGTACACAAGATGGCATGCGCGACCTGCTGGCCGAAGCCCAAACCAAAACCCCGGCCCTTGCGCTCGCGCAGGCGATGGAGGCACCCCATGGCCTATGAAGCATCAGCGCCTGTGGCGCCCCGTCCCATTGAGCAGGTCGACGTCGCCATCATCGGCGCCGGCCCCGCCGGCATGGCCGCGGCCATCGCCGCGCGCAAACACGGCGCCAGTGTCGTGCTCCTCGACGAACAGCCGGCCGCCGGCGGCCAGATTTACCGCGGCGTCACCGATGCGCCCGCCGCCCGCCTGGACATCCTGGGCCCCGATTACGGCGCCGGCGCCGCGCTGGCCGGGGACTTCGCCGCCAGCGGCGCCCGCCACATCACCGGCGCCGCCGTCTGGCAGGTCACGGCCGAACACCAGGTGCACTACCTGCAGGACGGCGGCGTGCGCTCCGTGCAGGCCGGCTGCGTGCTGCTGTGCACAGGCGCCATGGAACGGCCCTTTCCCATCCCGGGCTGGACGCTGCCCGGCGTGCTGACGGCCGGCGCCGCGCAAATCCTGCTCAAGGGATCCGGCATGGCGCCGACGCAGCCGGTGGTGCTGGCCGGCTGCGGCCCGCTGCTCTACCTGCTCGGCTGGCAGTACGTGCGCGCCGGTGTGCCGATTGCGGCCATCGTCGACACCACCGACGGCGCCGACTACCGCCGCGCCATCCGCCATGCGGGCAACGCGCTGGCCGGCTGGCGTTACCTGCACAAAGGCCTGTCGCTCATGGCCGCGCTGAAGAAAGCCGGTGTGCCCTTCTACAAAGGCGCGACCGGGCTGCACGTGCTGGGCAATGGCCAGGCCAGCGGCCTGGGCTTTGCCAGCGGCGGCGCCCTGCGCAAGGTGGACAGCCCGCTGGTGCTGCTGCACCAGGGCGTGGTGCCCAACACCCAGTTCTCCTGGTCGCTGCGCGCCAAACACCTGTGGGACGAGGCTCAGCTCTGCTGGTCGCCCGTCACCGACACCTGGGGCGAGCTTGACGTGCCCGGCATCTTCGTCGCCGGCGATAGCGGCGGCATAGGCGGCGCCCGCGTGGCCGCGCTGCAGGGCGAACTCGCCGGGCTGGCCGCCGCCGCGCGGCTCGGCAAACTCGCCGACTCCACGCGGGACAGCCTGGCCGCACCACTGCGCGCCGAAATGCGGCAGCACCTGTTCATCCGGCCCTTCCTCGACGCCCTGTACCGCCCGAAGAAAGCCAACCGCATTCCGGCCGACACCACCATCGTCTGCCGCTGCGAGGAGGTCACCGCCGGCGACATACGCGGCTATGTCGGGATAGGCTGCGCCGGTCCCAACCAGGCCAAGAGCTTCGGCCGCTGCGGCATGGGGCCTTGCCAGGGCCGCCAGTGCGGCCTGACGGTGACGGAAGTCATCGCCGATGCGCGCGGCGTATCGCCCGGCGAGACCGGCTACTTCCGCATCCGCCCGCCCATCAAGCCCATCACGCTCGGGGAACTTGCGCGTGAGGCCTGAGGGCGCCGCGCGGCCGATGGGCAGCGACGTCATCGTCATAGGCGGCGGTTTTCACGGCACCTCAAGCGCGTTTCACCTGTCGCGCCGCGGTGCCAAGGTCACGCTGCTGGAGGCCGAGTACTGCGCGCGCCACGCCTCGGGCGTCAACGCCGGCGGCGTGCGCACCCTGGGCCGCCACCATGCCGAAATACCCCTGGCGCGCGCCTCGCTGGGACTCTGGCATCGCCTGACGGAGTTGCTCGGTGAAGACGGCAGCTTCGTGCCCAGCGGCCAGTTGCAGATCGCAGAAACACCGCAGGAACTGGACACCTTGCGCCGCCGCGTGGCCGGGTTGAACGCGCTCGGCTTCACCCATGAAGTCATCGTCGACGCACAGCAGGTGCGTGAGATCGCGCCGCGCCTGGCACACCACGTGGTCGGCGGCATCTGGGTCAAGGACGACGGCCATGCCGTGCCCTACCGCGCCGTCACGGCCTTTCGCCAGGCCGCGCAACGCCTGGGCGCGCAGTTTCATGAGGCCACGCCCGCGCAGGCGATAGAGCGCGTCGGCAGCCAGTGGCGCGTCAGCACGCCGCGCGGCACCTTCACCGCGCCGTGGCTGGTCAACGCCGCCGGCGCCTGGTCCGGCGACTTCGCCGCGCAGGCCGGCGACACCGTGCCCATGCAGCCCGGCGGCCTCATGCTGATGATCACGCAGCGCGTGCCGCACTTTGTCGACCCGGTGCTGGGCGCCGCCGGGCGGCCGCTGTCCTTCAAGCAGTTCGCCAACGGCACGGTGCTCATAGGCGGCGGCCTGCGCTGCGCGGCCGACGTGGTGCGCCGCCACGGCGAGGTCGACTTCCTCAAGCTTTCGTCGAGCGCGCAAACCGTGACCGACCTGTTTCCGCACCTGGCCGGCATCAACGTCGTGCGCGCGTGGGCCGGCGTCGAGGCCTTCATGCCCGACGAGATTCCCGTCATCAGCCTGGGCCGCCATGCGCCGCAACTGGTGCACGCTTTCGGTTTCTCGGCCCACGGCTTCGAGCTCGGCCCCATAGGCGGGCAGATCGTCGCCGAGCTGGTGCTCGACGGGCGCAGCACCCTGCCGATAGCGCCCTTTGCCGTGGACCGGTTCGCGCCGGCCACCGTGCATTGATCCGCCTTCTTCCCTCTTCCTGCTTTCCGTTTCCTTCCCATCCCACCACTACAAAGAAAGACTCTTCCATGTCCGATATCCAGCGCTACGAATCCACGCCCCGCCTGTCCCGCGTCGTCGTTCACAAGGACATCGTCTACCTCGCCGGCATCACCTCCGCCGTGCGTGACGGCGACATCCATGTGCAGACAAAAAGCGTGCTCGACACCATAGACGCGCGCCTGGCCAGCGTCGGCAGCAGCAAGGAAAAAATCCTGAGTGCACAGATCTGGCTCAAGAACATCGATCGCGATTTCGCGGGCCTCAATGCCGTGTGGGAAGCCTGGGTTCCCGCCGGCGCGGTGCCGACGCGTGCGACCTGTGAAGCCAAACTCGCCGCGCCGGAGTTGCTGGTGGAAATCATCGTGATCGCAGCCTTGTAAGCAGCGCTCACGTCGGGCTGGGGGTGCCGACGGACACCACCAAGCCTCAACCCAATCTGAGCACCCCCACCTGCAGCGTATTGAGCGCATGCAGCGTCTGTGCCTGTGCGCCGAATTGCGATCCGGTCACCACGTCCTGGGCCTTGTCAAAGCCGATACCGCCGAGTGTGCCGTCACGGCCATAGTAGTAAGCCAGGTCGCCGCCCAAGGCTTCGCTGTCGCTGCCCGCCAGGTGGAATTGCGTCAGCCCGTTGCTCAGGGACCAGCTGCTCAAGGATGGATTCGTGGCCAGCGCCGTATCGAATGCCGCGACCAGGCCTTGAAAGTCGAAGGTCTGGACCTTTTTATTGAGCAGGGGGTCGCTGGATCCCGCATCGAACGCCGACATGGCCTCAGCGACCAACTGGAGGTTCAACACGTTTTTGTTGGCGGTGCTCGCGTACCAGTTGCTGAAGGTGAGCTTGTCGTTGGCGCTGACGTTCAGGATCAGGTCATTGCCGTTTTTCTGCAGGCTCAGGCTGGCGTAGCTGAGCCCGGCGCCGCCCAGGGAGACCGTGTCGTCCAGGCCGCCGCCGGGGTTCACCGTGTCCTGGCCGTCGCCGATATTGAAGGCGATCACGTCCGGGCCGTTTCCGCTGGTGATGACGTCGTTGCCGGCGCCGCCTGCCAGGAAGTCAGCCGCGGCACCGCCGGTCAAGGTGTCCGCGCCATCGCCGCCGTTGTAGTAACTCGCGCCTGAGGTGTCCGCCAGGATGTCGTTCCCCGCCCCGCCTTCCAGCGCGTCGAAGCCGCCCGCGCCGTCCAGGGTGTTGTTTCCAGAATTTCCGCGCAACAGGTTGGCCAGGCTGTTGCCCGTGCCGTTGTTGTTCCCGAAGCCCGCAAGCACCAAGCCTTCCAGGTTGGCGCCCAGGCTGTAGCCGATGGCGCTGATGACCGTGTCCGTGCCTTCAGCCGCATTCTCGGAGACCGTGTCCGCGGCGTTGTCCACATAAAAGGTGTCGTCGCCGGTGCCGCCGTCCATGGCGTCCGCCCCTGCCCCGCCGTCCAGCACGTCGTTGCCGCCGCCGCCGCTGAGGGTGTTGTTGCCGCTGTTGCCGCTGATCTGGTTGTCCAGCGCATTGCCGCTGCCGCCCAGGTTGGCGGTGCCCGCCAGGATGAGATTTTCGACGTTGGCGCCCAGGGTGTAGCCCAGGCTTGCAATGACCACGTCGATGCCTTCGGCCGCGTTCTCGGCCACGGTGTCGCCCGCGTTGTCGACAAAATACGAATCGTTGCCCATGCCGCCGGCCATGGCGTCGGCGCCCGTGCCGCCGTCCAGCATGTCGTTGCCCCCACCGCCCGTGAGGGTGTTGACGAGACTGTTGCCGAGCAGGGTGTTGTCCAGGCCGTTGCCCGTCAGCGTGGTGGCCGCGCCGAACAGCACGGCGTTTTCCACGTTGGCGGCCAGGGTCAGGTTGACGCTGGTGTAGACCGTATCGATGCCTGCGTCCAGGCCTTCCGTGACCGTGTCGCCGGCGTTGTCGACGTAGTAGCTGTCGTTGCCGGCGCCACCGGCCATGGCATCCGCGCCCTGGGCGCCGTCCAGGATGTTGTCGCCCGCATTGCCTGCCAGCACATTGGCCAGGTCGTTGCCCGTGCCGTTGATGTTGCCCGCGCCGGTCAGCGTCAGGTTTTCAAAATTGTTCCCCAGGGTCCAGGATACGCCGGACTCCACCGTGTCGGTGCCCTCCCCCGCATTTTCATAGGCCGTATCCAGCTGGTCGTCCACCACATAGACATCGTTGCCCAGACCGCCGATCAGGCTGTCGGCCTCGGCCCCGCCGTCCAGGCGGTTGTTGCCCGCATTGCCGACCAGGCGGTTGCGCTGCGCATTGCCTGTCGCGTCGAGGTTTGCGGCGCCCGACAGCGTGAGGGCTTCCACGTTGTCGCTCAAGGTGTAGCTCACGCTGGACTGCACGGTGTCATAACCGCCGCCCGGCAGTTCATTGATGGTGTCGCCGCTGTTGTCGACAACGTAGCTGACTGTCAGTTCTGACAGGTGATTAATCCATGCACCGCTCCCTGGCCACCTCCGCTCAAGCAGGCACAGAGCGACCCATGGTGGGGCGCATCCGCGGTCTTGTCTGTCCCCAGTTTTAGCGACAGGTTTTGGAGAGAACTAAATCGCTATACGCCTGAGCGTGAATATTCACGGCGCACAGGCGGCGCGTTTTTATGGGGGTGTGAACCACCCCGAGCGGTGGCCTGCTCCGGCTGGCTGCCAGGCGGAACTATCCAGGCAGCATGGCAAGCTGCAACGCTGCGGCAAACGGCATTGCCGCGGCGGCGATACGCTTGCAAGCCGGCATGCCACACCGTGGATGGCCATGGCGTGATGACAAGCCGCTATGGCGGCGAAAGCCTTGACTTCGGGTGCGGCGTTTTATTCACCCTTGATGCCCGCCTTGCGGATCACATCCGTCCACTTGCGCGTCTCGTCCTCGATGAACTTCCCGAACTCGGCGGCGGTGGTGCCGCGCGCATCCAGGCCCTGGGCCAGCAGCTTGCTCTTGACCGTCGCATCGGAAAGCGCGCGAATGACCGCGGCCTGCAGGCGGGCGGTGATCGAGGCGGGCGTGGCCGCCGGCACCATGAAGCCATACCAGCCCGAAGCGATCACGTTGGGAAAGCCCTGCTCACTCAGGGTTGGCGCCTGGGGATAGATCGGCGAGCGGGCCGCGGAGGCCACGCCCAGCACCCGCAGCTTGCCGCTCTCGATGTGCGGCAAGGCGGTAGTGATGGCCGTGAAGGTCGCGTCGACCCGGCCGGCCAGGAGTTCGGTGTAGGCGACGGCATCGCCGCGTACATGGGCGTTGAGCCCTTTGACGCCGGCATCGCGTAGCAGCAACTGCGCCGCCAGGTGCGGTTGCGATCCCGCGCCCGGCGACGCAAACGTCAGGCCGTCGGGCCGCGCCTTGCCAAAGGCGATGAAGTCCTTCACGGTCTTGAAGGGCGTCTCGCTGTTGACGATCAGGAAGAGCGGGGCCAGCGCGGCCATGGCCACGGGTTTCAAATCCTTGCGCGGGTCGAACGCCTGTTTTCCGTAGAGCGCTTCAGCTGTCGCATAAGGCGCCGCCGCATACAGCACGGTGTACCCGTCCGGCGCCGCGCGCGCGGCCAGTTCGTTGGCGATGCGGGTTCCCGCGCCGGGCTTGTTCTCCACCAGGAAGGTCTGGCCCAGGGTGCCTCTCAGGTGCTCGGCCAGGATGCGCGCCGAAATGTCGCTGGCCCCGCCCGCCGCATAGGGCGATATCAACCGCACCGGCCGCGAGGGCCAGTCGGATTGCGCCAGCGCCTGCAAGGCGGGAGCAGCGGACAGGCTTGCGGCGGCGGCCCCCAGGACGGCGCGGCGTGTGACGTTCATGAATGTCTCCTTGCGTTATAAGAATAGGAAGATTGAAAAGAACAGGGTCACGCGACGTCTTCTCACCAGAACGCCGCCTCCCCTCCTCCTGCAAAACCCGCCTCAGGCCGCAACGATAGGCGTGCGCCTTGCGCAAGACAATATGTATTTTCCGACGAACCTATCGTTTAATCTTATAAATGCCGCGTGCCCGCGGCGGGGAGTACCAGGATGTCCATGCATGTGACCCTGCGCCAGCTGCGCGCCTTCGTCGAGGTGATCGAGACCGCCAGCTTTTCTGAGGCGGCCAAGTCCATGCACCTGTCGCAGGCGGCGCTCAGCGGCCTGATCCGCGAACTCGAAAACCGCGTCGGCATGCGCCTGCTGGACCGCAACACCCGCAGCGTCAGCCCTTCGGCGGTCGGTGAGGTTTTCGAGCCCATGGCCAGGCGCGTGCTGTCCGACCTGGACGAAGCGCTGGAGAGCCTCGGCAACCTCAAGGAGCTGCGCCGCGGCCTGGTGCGGGTGGCCGCGCCCGAGCCGCTTTCCTGCACGCTGATGCCGGAACTCATGGCGATGTACAACAGCAGCCACCCCGGTGTGGAGGTGCGGTTCGACGACGTGCCCATTGACCAGGTGCTGGCCGGGCTGCAGGACGGCGCCAGCGACATCGGCTTTGGCCCGGCAAAAGTCGTTGTGGACGACTCCGTGGACGTTCACCCGCTGTGGGCCGATCCGCTGCGGGTTGCCTTGCGCGCCGACGACCCGCTCAGCAAAGGCGCGTTCGTGACCTGGAAGGACTTGCGCGAACGCCCGCTGATCAACTACATGCCCAACTTCGCCCTCAACGTGTTGAGCAACGTACCGCCGCGCCATCACCCCTTGCAGCTGGTGCCCGTGCACCGGGTGAACACCGCCCTGTCCCTGCTCAAGGTCAGGCAGGGCGCCGTCATCTGCCCTTCGATGGCGGAGCCGCTGGTCCACGGATTCGGCCTGAAATTCCTGCCGCTGGCGCAACCCGAAGTCAGCTGGAAGATCGCCATGTTCGTGCGGCGCCGGGCATCGCTGTCGCCCGCCGTGGAAAGCTTCCTGCATTTCACGCTGAACCTGGCCAGCACCTGGGAAGCCATCAGCCGGGAGGCCGGCCGCGACGCCGCAACGGCGGTTTAAAGGCCCGGCGCGGACGGCCGCGCATTCGGGGCCGGGCCAATTATTCACAAAATCTGATAAGTGGATAGAAATTCACGTCTTGTCCGATAAAAGCCCGCTGGCTATATTGGGCGGCTGCATCGCGGGCGGGCCCTGATTCACGGGCCGCAGGCGATCCCGGGGGCCCTGCCCTCTTCAACCGTCAAGCAGCACGCCGTGGCCCCACCCGATCTCGATTCTTTTTTTGCGCCCCGTTCCATCGCGGTCGTCGGCGCCTCCGCCGCGCCGGAAAAAATCGGCGCCGCGCCTTTGCGCTACCTGCTGGACCACGGCTATGCCGGAGCGGTCTACCCGGTCAACCCGGGCCGCGCTGAAATCCTGGGCCTGCGTGTGTATCCGCGCCTGCAGGCCGTCGGCCAACCCATAGACCTGGCGATCTTCGCGATACCCGCGGCGCAGGCCGACGCGGCCCTGGACGACGCCCTGGCGGCCGGCGTCAAAAACATCGTGATGTTCTCGGCCGGCTTTGCCGAAACCGGGGAACAAGGCGCGCAGGCGCAGCAGCGCTTCATCAACAAGGCGCGCGAAGCGGGCATACGGGTGCTCGGCCCGAACTGCCTGGGCTTCATGAACGCCGCGCTGGGGGTGTACGCGACCTTCTCGCCGGCCGTCTCCACCGGCATCGCGCCCTCCGGCTGCGTCGGCATCGCCAGCCAGAGCGGCGCCTTCGGCGCCTATGCCTACGGCATGGCCCGCGAACGCGAGGTGGGCCTTTCCACCTGGGTGACCACCGGCAACGAGTCGGACATCGAGGTGGCGGACTGCATCGCGTGGATGGCGCGCGACCCGGCGACCCAGGTCATCATGGCGTATATGGAAGGCTGCAAGGACGGCGCCAAGCTCAAGCGGGCGCTGGGCCTGGCGCGCTCCGCGGGCAAGCCGGTGGTCATGGTGAAGGTCGGGCGCACGGAACTCGGCGCCATGGCCGCCGCCTCGCACACGGCCGCGCTGGCGGGCGACGACGCCGCATTTGACGCCCTGTTCCGCCAGTACGGCGTCTGGCGCGCGCGCACCATCGACGAGTTCTTCGACATCGCCCATTGCCTGGCCGTCTCGGGCCTGCCCGCCAACGCCAGCGTGGGCCTGCTCACCGTCTCCGGAGGCGTGGGTGTGCTGATGGCCGACGAAGCCGCGGACGCAGGCCTGGACATCGCGCCGCTTGCGCAATCCGCGCAGGACCGCATCCTGGCCCGCGTGCCCTTCGCCGCCACCCGAAACCCGGTGGACGTGACCGGGCAGGTGACTTCGGATCCCGGCCTGCTCGAGCTTGCCGCCGGCGCGATGCTCGGTGAAGGCGGCTACGGCAGCCTGCTCATCTTCCTCGCCGCCGCCGGGCTTTCACCCGTGATGCAGGACATGCAGAAGACGCTCGCGCGCACGCTGCGGCGCGACTACCCGGGGCGCCTGGTGATGTTCAGCACGCTGGCGGACCCGGCGCAGCAGCGCGCGCTGCAAGCGCTGGGCTGCCTGACGTTCCCGGACCCCAGCCGCGCCATCCGGGTGCTTGCCGCGGTGAACTTCTTTTGCGAAAGCCGAAAGGAGGCCAGCCATGCGCCGTCCCCGCCGGCCGCGCCTGTTCTGCTGGATCGCGCGACGTACAACGAGGCCGACGCGCTGGATCTGTTGCGCAGCCACGGCGTGCCGGCGGTGCCGCTGCGCCGGGCGCCATCGCGCGCCGAGGCGATCGCCGGCGCGCGCGAACTCGGCTTTCCCGTGGTGATGAAGGTGCTCTCCGCGGACATCACGCACAAGAGCGAGGTCGGCGGTGTGGTGCTGTCCGTGGCGGATGCCGAGCAGGCGGGCGAGGCCTACGACCGCATCCACGCCAGCGTCAAGGTTGCCGCGCCCGAAGCGCGGGTAGACGGTGTTCTGGTCGCGCCCATGGTGCGCGGGGGGGTGGAGTGCATCCTGGGCGTGCACCGCGATCCCGTGCTGGGCCATGTGCTGATGCTGGGCCTGGGCGGCGTGAACGTGGAGCTGCTGCGCGACGTGGCATTTCGCGTCGCGCCGGTGGACCTTGCCCAGGCACGCGGCATGATCAGCGAGCTGAAGACCACCGCCCTGCTGCACGGCTTTCGCGGCGCGCCCATGGCCGACGTCGACGCCCTGGCCCAGGCGATTGTGAAATTGTCCGGTCTCGCCATGGCCGCCGGTGATTCGCTGCAGGCCATCGACATCAACCCCTTTACCGTACTGCCGCGCGGAAAAGGCGCGATGGCGCTGGACGCGGTGGTGCTGGGCCGGGCGGCCGCGCTTTCGCAGCCGACGGCCCAGGCGGTGATGGAAACGCTGCCGCTTTTCGAGATGGCGCGCATGCGCGCGGCCAACACCGCCCGGCGCCATCCGGTGCACGGCTTCGCCGGCGACGGCCCGGCCTCCACCCTGCGCTGGGTGAACCAGTTCACGCACACACGGCGGCTGCGCGGCCCTGAAGACAGGGAAGTCGTCACGCCGAACAACGACACGCTCTTCACGAACGCCTGGCTGGACCTGTCGGGCGGCCCGGTCGTCATCGACGTGCCCGAAATGGGCGAACGCTACTGGACCCTGGGCTTCCTGGATGCCTGGACCAACCCCTGGGCCTATGCAGGACGGCGCACCACGGGCGGGTGCGCGCAACGCCTTTTCGTGCACGGCCCGACATGGCGAGGCGCCACGCCCGCCGGCATGCACACCATCAGCGCCCCCGGCGACGACGTCTGGGTCATAGGCCGCATCCTGGTAGACCATGATGAGAAGGACCACGCGCTTGTCCATTCCCTGCAGGACCGCTTCAGCATCAGCCGGCCGGACGGCGCCCCGGCCGTGTCCCGCATCGACACCCTTCTCGATGGACGCGGCACCGGCGTTCCGGATGCCGGTGAGTACCTGCGCGTTCTCGGAGAGATGATGTCCCGCAACCCCGCGGAACACGCGCTGACCGGCTGGCCGCCTTCGCCCGGTGAGCTGCAGCCGGCGCTGGCCCAGGTCTACCGCGACTTGCGCGGCGCCAGCCACGACGCGGAACTGGGCGGCGGCTGGACCACCGCCGTCTCGGTGCGGACGCACTTCGGCCGCGATTTCGCCACACGGGCGCGCGTGGCCCGGAACTGGATAGGGACCCTGGGCATCGAAGAGGCCATGTACATCATGGCCGAAGTCGACGCCGCCGGCGCCGAACTCGACGGCAGCTTTCGCTACCTGCTGCGCTTCCCCGCCGGCGCGCCGCTGCAGGTGGACGCTTTCTGGTCGATCACGCTCTACCAGCGCAAGGACTGCCTGCTGGCGGCCAATCCGCTCGGGCGTCATTCGATTGGCGACCGTACGCGCGGGCTGCGGCTGGATGCCGACGGCGGCCTGGACATTGCCATCCAGGCCGATGATCCCGGCGAAGGAAGGAACTGGCTGCCCGCCCCCGCGGGCGAAGCGTTTTACCTGGTGCTGCGCCTTTACCAGCCGCGCAGCGCCCACCTGGAGGGCCGCTTCAATTACCCGCCGGTTCAGCGGGTGGATTGAGCGCCCCCTCAATCAATCTTGATGTTCGCCTTGCTGATGATCGCGCCGTAGCGTTCCAGGTCCCGCTGGATGACGTCGGCAAACTGTTTGCTGCTTCCACCGACGGCTTCGTACGATATCTTTTCCATGCCGTCCCTGATTTCCGGGCGCGCCAGGGTCTTGTTGATCTCGGCGTTGAGGCGGGCGATGACGGCGTCGGGTGTGCCGGCGGGTGCCAGGGCGCCGAACCAGACCTCGATGTCATAGCCCGGAAGATTGCTTTCCTGCACCGTCGGCAGTTCAGGCGCCAGCGCCGAACGTTTGGCGCTGGTGACGGCCAGGGCCCTCACCTTTCCCGTCTGCACAAAGGGCCGGATGTTCGCGACGGTGTTGAACACCACGTCCACCAGGCCGCCGGCGGCATCCACCGCCGCCGGGGAGCATCCCTTGTAGGGAATGTGGGTGATGTCCACCTTGGCCATCATCTTGAACAGTTCACCGGCAATGTGCTGCGGCGAGCCGGACCCGCAGGAGGCATAGCTGAGCTTGCCCGGGTTCTTTCGGGCCATGGCGATCAGTTCCTGGATGGAGTTCACCGGCAACGAGGCTTTGACGCCAACAACAACCGGCGACGATCCCAGCAGCGCGACGGGCTTGAAGCTTTTCTGCGGGTCGAAGGCCAGCCTGGGAAACAAAAACTTGTTGATCGCCAGGGAGTTGGGCACCACCAGCAGCGTGTAGCCGTCTCCCGGCGAGCGTGCGACGAACTCGGTGCCGATGTTGCCGGTGGCGCCGGATTTGTTGTCCACCAGAAAGGGTTGCCCCAGCGCCTGCTGCAAGGCCAGGCCCAGGGTGCGGGCCATGGTGTCGGTGCCGCCGCCCGCCGGGAAGGGCACGACGACACGAACCGGCTTGTCGGGGTACTTGTCGGCGGCATGGGCCGAAAGCCATAGCGGCAGGCAGCAGAGCACGAGTGCACTTGCGCGCAACAATTTGAATCTGGGGATCACGGCTGTCTCCTGTTTTTGGGTTTTGGTTTTTGGAAGTGATGAACGGGCAAGGGGAAAAACTTCTTCAGCTGTCCAGGTCGACGGCGCCCAGCCGCTTGATCCACAGGTTCCACGAGCGCGGGATCTGCCCGTCATTGGCCTCCGAACACAGCCGGGCTTCCTCGGCATTGAGGAAGGTGATCTCGCCCAGGCCCTGGGCCGCCAGTTGAAGCCTGGCGTTGGTCTCGGTGTAAATCGCGCGGTAAACCGCCTGCTCGATGGAGGTGCCCACCACGGTCGAGCCGTGCCCGCGCATCAGCACACAGCTGTGCCGCCCCAGCGAAGCGGCCAGCGCGGCGCCCAGGTAGGTGCTGCGGATCAGCATATCGGTGTTGCCGGCGACGTCGCGGATCTCGAAATGCGCCGCGCCCTCCTCCAGGAAGCCGGCCATGTGAAACACCGGCCGCAAGGCCGTCTGCGTGCTGGCGAAGGGGATGACGTTGTGCGAATGGCTGTGCACCACGGCCATCACATCCGGGCGTGAGCGGTAGATTTCCGCATGGATGAAACGCTCGAGGTAGGGGCGCTCTGCCGTTTCGGACACGGCGTTCCCGTCCAGGCCGTAGCACACGATGTCCTGGCGGCGCACCAGGCCGGGCGCGCGGTTGCAGGACAGCAGGAAGACATCCGGGTCGCTCTCGTGCCGCACGCTTGCGTGGCCCAGCCCGTCGACGACACCTTGGTCGTACAGGATGCGGTTGGCATAAACCAGCTTGTCGACAGCTTCGGCGGAAGGGGAATGAAGGGTCACGTGGGTCTTTCGGAGCTTCAGGTTTTAAGGGGTCAGCGCGTTTCGTACACGCCGAGCTTGCGGTGCAGCGGCGATTCATCCGCCATGAAGATAAAGGCCGGTTCAAGCTCCGAGCGGTTGCGCAGCTCGACGGCGGTGTAGCCCGGGACCACGGCGGTATCGGCTTCCAGCAGGGCAAAGGCCTTGCCGTCCACGTCCACGTCGGTCTGGCCTTCGATCTGGTGCAGGACCTGCGCCGGGGAGCGGGCCGCCAGCCGCAGCGACTGGCCCGGGCGCAGCATCAGGGCATAAAAGCCGAGGATGTTCTCCGCGTCCCGGCCGGTTTCCGGGTTGACGTAGGTCACCTGCACCGCGCCCGTATCGGGCTGGTCTTCCGCCAGCGACAGCAAGGCCGCCCTGGTGTCCGCCCAGGGGTAGCACAGCATGGGGTAGCGTTTGCCGGAACGCTGGAAGACGGTGGTGGGCACCACGCCGCCGCGCGCATAGGCCTTCGCGCCCTGCCCGGCCTGCGCCTCCTGGTGCGGGCCCTCCACGTGGTAGGAGGTCTCCATGTAATACACCAGCGGGATGTCCAGCACGTCCAGCCAGATCACAGGGTCCGCGCCGTCGTGCCCGTGCTCGTGCCACATGCCGCTCGGCGTGAGGATCAGGTCGCCGCGGTTCATGGGGCATTTCTCGCCGTCCACCAGGGTCCAGGCGCCCGTGCCTTCCACCACCATGCGGACCGCATTGGGCGTATGCCGGTGGGCCGGCGCCTTTTCACCCGGCAGCAGCAGTTGCATGCCCAGGTAGATGGCCGGGCTGGCCTGCATCTTGTCGATGCCGTGGCCGGGGTTGGCGAGCACCAGGACACGCCGCTCGGCTTTTTCAATCGGCGTCAGTTCACCGGCCTTGAGCAGCAAGGGGCGCAGCGACCGGTAGGCCCAGTGCGTGGTTTCCGTCCTGCGCGCCGGCACGTGGGGCGGCAGCATGGCGCGCAGGCTGGGCCAGAGCGGCGCCAGGTTCTGGGCGGTGAGTTCATCGCGGTAGGACTGGGGCAGGTCTTCGAGGCGTCCCAGCGACTCGAAACGGCCGGTGTCTTTGGTGTCTTGCGTGTCTTGCATGGGATGTTCCTTGCGCGTGGTCAATCGGTGAATCGGTGAATCGGCTGATCGGCTGATCGGCTGATCGGCTACCCGGCTAGTCGGTTTGAAGGCAGTTGGTGACCTTCCAGCCGTAAAGCCATTCGATGGCGTCGTAATAACGCTCCTGGCTGCGGCCCTTCCAGAGGCTGTTGCGCACCAGGCGCTCCACGCCCGACATGTGGAACAGGCGCCCCATCTCGCGGCCCGACAGCACGATGCGCGCGGTGCGGGTGACGCGGCTGCGCTGGTAGAGCGCCAGCGCCCTGCCCCAGTCGTTGCCGGAGACACGCAGCGCCTCGCCCAGCGTCACGCCGTCCTCGACGGCCATGCAGGCGCCCTGGGCCATGTACTGCGTGGTCGGGTGCGCGGCATCCCCGAGCAGGGTGACGCGGCCGAAGTTCCACTGCGCGATCGGGTCGCGGTCCGCCGTGGCCCAACGCTTCCAGCTTTTCGGCAGTTTGATGAGCTGGCGCGCTTTCGGGCAGACGCCCTGGAAGTAGCTTTCAACCTCCTCCTGGCTGCCTTCGGTGACGCCCCACTGCTCCTGCTGCCGGCTGTGGAAGGTCACCACCACGTTGTACTGGGCGCCGCCGCGCAGCGGGTAGTGCACCAGGTGGCAGTTCGGCCCCACCCAGATGCTGGAGGCGTTCCATTTCAGGTCGGCGGGAAAGTCCGCCTCGTCGACCACGGCGCGGTACACCACATGGCCGGTCACGCGCGGCTGGTCGTTGACGTACTGGGCGCGCACCACCGACTTGCCGCCGTCCGCGCCTATCAGGGCCTGGCCGGTCCAGCGCTTGCCGTTCTGGTCGGTCGCCGTCACGGTGCCGGCGGCTTCATCCTGCTCCACCTTTTCGATGCGGGTACTGGTGAAGAACTCCACCCTGCCGGTCTCCGCCGCGCCCTCCATCAGGGCGGTATGCACGTCCACACGGTGGACCACCGCATAGGGGTTGCCGAAACGTTGGCGGAAGGCTTCGCCGGTCTCTATCCTGCCGACCTGGTACTCGTCGAGCGCATCGTGCATCACCGCATAGTCGGTGTACACGGCGCGGCTGCGGGCTTTCTCGCCGACACCCAGGGCATCGAAGGCATGGAAGGCATTCGGGCTGAGCTGCACGCCCGCGCCGATCTCGCCGATCTCGCAGGCCTGCTCCAGCACCTGGACGGTAAAGCCCTGGCGAACCAGCGCAAGGGCCGCGGCCAGGCCGCCTATACCGCCGCCGGCAACCAGCACCGGCATTGAGTTGGGATTCATTGAAATTTTCTCCACTGATTGATAAACGGCCGGCGCGGGTGCCACCGGCAAGAGCCCAAGAGCTCACTCGGGCTTGATGCCCAGCCTGTCGAGCACGCTTTGCGCGGACTTCCTGTCCTGCTCGATGTGCTCCAGCAGCTGTTCGGGCGTTCCCGGGCGCGGGTAGGTTCCCAGCTCGCGCGACTTGGCGACCACGTCGGGGCGCAGCAGCACGTCGTTCAGGTCGCGGTTCATTTTGGTGAGGGCCGCGGCAGGAACGCCCTTTTTTGCGATCACGGCGAACCAGCCATGCGCCACCGCGCCGGGTACCGTTTTATTGGCCAGCGGAAACTGTTCCAGGCCCGGCTCGACGCGGTCCGACATCGAGGCCAGCACGCGCAGCTTTCCGCCCTGGACATTGCCGGCGACCACGTTGTAGGAATCCACCATCATCTGTATCTGCCCGCCGAGGGCGGCCTGCATCGCCTGCGCGCCGCCCGGGTAGTGGACCTCCAGGAACTGCGCGCCGGACTGTATGCCCAGCAAGGCCGATGCCAGGTGCGGCGCGGTGCCGCGGCCCACGTCGGCAACTTCAACACTTTTGGGATTGGCCTTGGCCGCCGCGACCAGGTCGGCCAGCGTCTTGTGCGGCGAATCGGCTGGCACCACCAGCACAAAGGGCGCCACCGCCGCCAGCGTCACCGGCACAAAATCGCGCTTGAAGTCGTACTTCACATCCTTGATGATGCTGGGCGCCACGGAGATCGCCGAGCCCTGCACAAAACCGAACACGCTTCCGTCCGCAGGCGCCGTGAGGATGGCGTTCATGCCGATCACGCCGCTGCCGCCCGGCCTGTTGTCGACGATCACCGATTGGCCCCACTTCTCCGTCAGCTTCACGCCGACAAAGCGGATCAGCACGTCGGGCGCGGAGCCGGCGGGGAAAGGCACGACAAAACGCACGGGCCCTGTGGGCCAAGCGGCTTGCGCGGGCTGGGCCTGCGCCATGGGCGCAAGGGCCGCCAGCAGGGAACAAGCGGCAACCCAGGTTCTGATGCTTTTGTTCATCTTGTCTCTTTCAGTTTTTGGATTTTTATAAGGAGATGCGGTTTCTTCAATCCGCGTGGATGCCGACTTCCATACGGCCCAGGCCTTCAATCTCCGCCACCATCCGGTCGCCGGGAAAGACCTGTGACACACCCTCGGGCGTGCCGGTCAGCAGCACGTCGCCGGGTTTGAGCGTGTAGAACGAGGATGCGAATGCTATGAGCTGCGGAACGGTCATGATCAGGTCCCGCGTGTTCGCGCGCTGCCGCACTTCGCCGTTGACCGTGATGACCAGTTCCAGGCTGGCGGGGTCCGCGATCTCGTCCGGTGTCGTCAGCCAGGGGCCGAGCACCGTGTAGCCGTCGGGCGACTTGCGCATGCTTCGCTCTTCCGGGCCCCTGACGGTCATGTCCAGCCCTATGCAATAGGCCGCCACGTGGTCCAGCGCATTCGCGGCGGCGATGTTGCGTCCGGCTTTCCCGATGATCACGGCCAGCTCGATTTCATGGTCGTTGCGCCTGTCCGGCCGCGCGATCTTCACGCCCGCCGAAGGCCCCTCGACGGAACTCGTGGCCTTCAGGAACATGCCGACACGCTGGATTTCACCGATCTGGTTCTGGTGGTGGATGGCCTTGTCCTCGCGCGCTTCTTCCAGGTGCTTGAGGTAGTTCACCGGCGCGGCCACCACCTTGCCCGGGTTCGCGACCGGGCTCAGCAGGCGCAGCGAGGCCAGCGGATGGCGCTCGGCCCCGGCGGCCGACGCAAGCTTTTGCACTTCGCCGCGAATCGCTTCGAGATTTGCGATCAGCAGGTCATGCGCCGGCAGCGGATAGTGGCAGGCGGGCAGCAGGCGCAGGGCCGCCGTGACGTCGACCACTTCGTCGCCCAGCACCAGGCCCAGCCGGCCGTCGTTGAATCTGCAAAGTTTCATGTGTCTCCTCAATGCGTTCGTTGTTCAGAAAGGAGGGCTGCTGTTGGCGCGGCCCTCGATGGACTGAAATTTACGGGGCCTGCACTATCAATACAATGCGTACTTATCGATTCACACAATCGAAAATATCAATAGTGGGATGCCATGAGCGAACTCGATTTACGCCACCTGCGCATATTTGTCGCGCTGTGCGCCGCCCGGAACGTGACGCGCGCCGCCGAAGCGGTGGGCCTGAGCCAGTCCTCGGTCAGCGTGGTGCTGGCCCAGCTGCGTGAGCACTATGAGGACCCGCTGTTTGTGCGCACCGCGCAGGGCATGCAGCCCACGCCGCGCGCCAAGCTGATCGAGCCGGTGCTGCGGCAGGCCCTGCAGCTGCTGGACCAGAGCCTGGTGCGGCCCGCCGAATTCAATCCCGCGGAGATCACGCGCAGTTTTCGCATCTGCATGACGGACGTCGGCCAGATGACGCTGCTGCCGCGCCTGCTGCCGAAGATCCAGCGGCTGGCCCCCAACGTCAAGATCGAGATCGCCAACCTCAGCTTCGAGACGGCGCGCCAGCTTGAGTCCGGCGAGGCCGACCTGGCGGCCGGCTTCACGGCGCAGATCAATGCCGGCTTCTACCAGCAGAAACTGTTCGACGAAGGTTTTGTCTGCATCGCGTCCAGCAACCACCCGCGCATCGGCAAACGCATGACGCTGGCGCAGCTGCAGCAGGAGCGCCACGTCAACATCCTGCTGTCGGCCACCTCGCACGCCATCGTCGACAAGTTCCTGGAACGCAAAGGCGTGCAGCGCGTCTTCGCGCTCAAGGTGCCCTCCTTCCTCGGCCTGGGCCAGGTGGTGGCCGGCTCCAGCCTGGTGGCCATCGTCCCCTTGCGCCTGGGCGCCATTTTCGCGGCCGAAAAAGGGGTGAAGGTGGTGTCCCTGCCGGTCAGGTTTCCCAGCTACGCAGTCACCCAGTACTGGCACGACCGCTACCACCGCGACCCGGGCAACGCCTGGTTGCGCGCGCAGATCTACGAGACCGCGGTGAACCTTCCCCTGGATGCGGCCGTTTCCGAAATCGGTGGGCGCGTCCGCGCCAGGGCAACGGGTTCATAGGCGCCCGCGGTCCTTAACCCGCCCTGGAAATCATCGCGGCGGCGGCACTGCGGGCAACTCCCGCATGGCAGGCAGGCCGCCCCGCCCGCTTGAACCGCCCTACTCCGCCGTCTCGCGCAGCCCGGCGCGCGGACCGCGCGCAACGGCCGGCATGCGCAAGCCCTCATCCACAACCCTGACCGGCAACTCGCCCCCGCAGTTGCCGCGGCTGTCCGCGCAGGCAAAGAGCTGCCTGACTTCAGGCACGGGCAAGGGCTTTTGCCGGGCTGCCTGTTGCTGCTCGTTCTGCCCGGGGGTGCCGAGCACCGGCGCGGCCGTGATCACCAGGCTGCCCGGCGTGTAGTCGATGGTGTAGTTTCCATTGGAGGCCAGTAGGCCCTGGTTGATCGCGTAGGCGCCCGCCTGTTCCCCCGCGGCGCGCTGCAACTGGCCGCTGAGCACCGAAGCCGCGCTGTCGCCCGCGGCGAACGGCCCGGTGGTGTAGGTCAGCAAGGGGTCCGCGGTATTGGCCTGCTTGGCCTGGTTGTCCGCCACCACCGACAGCGACGCCGGCGTGATGACGCCGCCGGTGTTGGCGACGTAGCTGACGGCATAGTTGTTGCCGCCGTTGCCGTCGTTCATCACGAGGCCGGCCGCGTTCAGGGTCTTGCCGGTGCCGGCATTCCTGTTGTCGAAGCTTTGCGTCGCCGCACTGCCGATCGCATCGTAGAGCGTGCCGGTGACGACCGGGCCCACCGAGGACGCGGTGCTGCCGTTGTAGACACGGTTGTCGGCCTGCGCCGTCACCGTCAATGCGGCGGGCGTGATGTCGGCCGTGGTGGCCGTCTGGCCGGTGATCGCGTAGTTGCCGGCGTCGGCGCCGCTGTAGTTGCCGGCCAAGGTCACGGTTTTGCCGGTGGCCGCGTGTTTGTCGGCGAAAGTGCCCGTGACCGTGAGCGTCAGGTCGTCGCCGCCTATCAGCCCGCTGTAGGTCGCGCCCGCGGTGTTGACGGTGGCGGCGGTGCTGCCGTCGTAGACCTTGTTGCCGGCCGTGACGCCGCTGACCGTCAAGCCCTTGGGCGTGATGCTGGCCGTCGTCGTGGCCTGGCCCGTGATGCTGTAGTTGCCGAGGTCGGCGCCGCTGTAGCTGGTGGCCAGGGTGACGGTTTTTCCGTTGCCCGCGTTCTTGTCGCCAAAGCTGCCGGTGGCGCTGACCGTGAGGTCGTCGCCGCCGACCAGGCCGGTGTAGCTTGCGCCGCTGGTGTTCACCGTGGCGGCCGTGCCACCGTCGTACACCTTGTCGCCGGCCGTGATGCCGCCCATCGTCAGCGCCTTGGGCGTGATTCTGGCCGTCGTCGTTGCCTGGTCGGTGATGCTGTAGTTGCCGAGGTCGGCGCCGCTGTAGCTGCTGGCCAGGGTGACGGTTTTTCCGTTGCCCACGTTCTTGTCGCCAAAGCTGCCGGTAGCGCTGACGGTCAGGGCATCGCCGCTCACCAGGCCTGTGTAGCTTGCACCGCTGGTGTTCACGGTGGCGGTGGTGCCGCCGTCATACACCTTGTCGCCGGCCGCGATGCCGGTGACGGTCAGCGCTTTGGGTGTGATGTTCGCCGTGGTGGAGGCCTGGCCGGTGATGCTGTAGTTGCCGGCATCGGCGCCGCCATAGCTGCTCGCCAGCGTGACGGTTTTGCCATTGCCCACGTTCTTGTTGCCAAAGCTGCCGGTGGCGCTGACCGTGAGGTCATCGCCGCCGACCAGACCCGTGTAGCTTGCGCCGCTGGTGTTCACGGTGGCGGTGGCGCCGCCGTCGTAGACCTTGTCGCCGGCCGTGATGCCGCCCACCGTCAGCGCCTTGGGCGTGATGCTGGCCGTGGTCGTTGCCTGGCCGGTGATGCTGTAGTTGCCGAGGTCGGCGCCGCGGTAGCTGCTGGCCAGCGACACGGTTTTGCCGGTGCCCACGTTCTTGTCGCCGAAGCTGCCGGTGGCGCTGACGTTCAGGGCATCGCCGCTCACCAGGCCTGTGTAGCTTGCGCCGCTGGTGTTCACGGTGGCGGCGGTGCCGCCGTCGTAGACCTTGTCGCCGGCCGTGATGCCGCTGATGGTCAGAGCCTTGGGCGTGATGCTGGCCGTGGTGGAGGCCTGGCCGGTGATGCTGTAGTTGCCGAGGTCGGCGCCGCCATAACTGCTGGCCAGCGTGACGATTTTGCCGTTGCCGACGTTCTTGTCGCCGAAGCTGCCGGTGGCGCTGACGGTCAAAGCATCGCCGCTCACCAGGCCTGTGTAGCTTGCGCCGCTGGTGTTCACGGTGGCGGCGGTGCCGCCGTCGTAGACCTTGTCGCCGGCCGTGATGCCGCTGATGGTCAGGGCCTTGGGCGTGATGTCGGCCGCCAGCCCGGCCGGGTTGCTCACGCTGTAATTGCCGGCATCGGCGCCGGACAGCAGGCCGGCGCCGCTCAGGCTCACGGCCTTGGCAGTGCCCACGTTCTTGTCGGCGAAGCTGCCGGTGACGCCGCTCAGGTTGACGGCCACGGTGTCGCCGCCTATCACGCCCGACAGCGCGGCCGCGCCTGTGTTCAGCGCGGCGGTGGCGTTGCCGTCGTAGACCTTGTTGCCGGCGCTGACGCCGCTGACCGTCAGCGCCTTGGGCGTGATGCTGGCTGTCAGCCCGGCGGGGCTGCTGACGGTGTAGTTGCCGGCGTCCGCACCTGACAGCAGGCCGGCGCCGGTCACGGTGACCGCCTTGGCATTGCCCACGTTCTTGTCGGCGAAGCTGCCGGTGGCGCCAGCGAGGTTGATGGCCACGCTGTCGCTGCCCAGCACGCCGCTCAGCGCGCCTGAACCGGTGTCCAGCGTGGCGGTGCTGGTGCCGTCGTAGACCTTGTCGCTGGCCGTCACGCCGCTCACGGTAAGCGCCGCCGGGGTGATGGTCAGAAGCCCGCCCACGATGTCCAGGCCCTGCTGCCCGGAAAACGCGGTGTAGGTGCCGGCGTTGCGGCCGCTGGCGGCGGTGCCGGTGCGCGTGCCCGAGGGCGCCACCACGCTGCCGGCCTGCGTCGCCGCGTTGTAGACCGCGCTCACATTGGCCACGTTTTGCGCCACCAGGAAGCTGCGCAGCAGCGGGCCGGTCTGGCCTTCGTAAATGCGCCAGGTGCTGCCGGTGCCGCCCAGGTTGTCGATGCTCCAGCCGGCAAAGGTGGCGGCCTGTTTCATCTGGGCGCTGGTCTTGCCGGTGCCGACGGGGCTGGTAGCCTGCCCCGTGCTGACGGTGTCCCAGTAGCTGTTGGTGACGCCGCCGATCGAGGTGCCGATCAGCCCGCCCGTGGCGCTGTTGCCAGTGACCGCCCCCGTCGCGTAAGTGCGGTTCAGCGCACCGACGATGTGTTCGCCGATGAGGCCCCCGACCCGGGCGGCGCCGGTGACGCTGCCGGTGGCATAGGCATCGGTGAGGCTCGCCGCGCCACCGTAACCGATCAGGCCGCCCACCGCGTCGCCCGTGCCCGTCACGTTGCCCGAAGCATAGACGGCGCGGAATCGTTCCTTTGCGACCCATCCCGGGTTCAAGAAGCCCCCCGCCCCCACCAGCCCGCCAACGCTACCGGCGCCGCTGACGTCGCCGGTGGCGTACAGGTTCTCCATCCAACCCAGGCTGTCCGTCGGGCCGTCGATTCTTGAATGCCCTATCAGCCCGCCGACCATGTTGCCGTTTGCCTCGACCCGGCCCGTTGCGGAACTGTTGACCACCAGCGATTCCGAATATCCGATCAGGCCGCCCGCCTCGCTGTCGCCGGTCCCCGTGGCACGCACGGCACCCTCGGCCCGAGCGTTTCGCACGGTCATCAGATTGCCGCTGGTTCCGATCAGGCCGCCGACCTGGCTGACGCCCTCTACCCTGCCGCGGGCGACGGCATCCGTGACGTCATACACCGTCCTGCCGATCAGCCCCCCTACGTCCAGCCCACCGGTGACGTTCCCGGTGGCTTCCGCATTCGAGACAGGCGCGAGGGCGCTGCCAACCAATCCGCCAGTGGCTTGATAGAGGCCAGTCACGTCGCCGGTCGCTTTGGCGTTGTCGATGGTGCCTAACGCCAAACCGACAAGGCCGCCGACCAGGTAGTAGCCCGTCACGGCCCCGCTGGCCTGGCCATCGGTGAGGCTGCCGCCGTTCAGGTGTCCCACCAGACCGCCGACCCAATGCCCGGCCGCCCCCACGCCGGTGCCGGTGTTCGTCACCGATCCGCTGGCGCGGGCATGGGTCAGCGCCGCTCCGGTCGAGCGTCCTATCAGCCCGCCGGTGTATTGGCCCTGGCTGGTGAGGTTGGCGTTGGACCTTGCATTCTGGATATCGCCACCGCTGTGGTCACCGATCAGGCCGCCGGTGTAGTTGCCGGGTCCATCGACGGTCAGCGCGTTGGAATACGCATCCGTCACAGCGCCGATGTTCTTGCCCACCAAGCCGCCGGTGTAGTTGCCCCCTGAAGTCACGTTACCGGTGGCGTAGACGGTGGTCAGGGTACCCGTGCTGCTCCCCACCAGCCCGCCCGTGTAGTCGCCATTGGACTTCACATCGCCGGTGGCGTAAACGGAAGTCATGTCACCCGTGCTGCTCCCCGCCAGGCCGCCGACGTACTGGGCCTTGCCAACCAGGTTCGTGGCGGTGACGGCGCCGGTGGCGTGGGAGTCGCTGATCGACCCGGAATGGTTGACGCCGACCAGCCCGCCAATACCGCTGTAGCTGTACTGATTGAGGCCATCGGCCAGCACCTCGCCTGTCGCGCTGGCCTGGCTGATGTTGCCGAAGTTCCAGCCGATCAGGCCGCCTACGTTGCGGTTGGTGCTGGAACCAAAACCGATGCCGGTGACGTTGCCGGCGGCGCTGACGTTGACCAGGTTCGCGCCGGACGTTGCCGCCGTGGGGTTGCCATTGGCGCCAATCAAACCGCCCACGTTTGCCGCTCCCTTGACCTTGCCTGTGGCGCGCGCATTCTCCAGGGAGCCCCCCTGCATCCGGCCAATCAGCCCCCCCACATCGTTGTAGCCCGTCGCCGTGACATCGCCGGAAGCCGAGACATCGCGCATAGCCGTGTTGAGAGCAGTGCCAACGAGGCCACCGACATCGCTGAGGCCGGCGCTTGTCATGTTGACCGTGACTCTGGCGTGCGCGTCCTGCAGTGTCCCGCCTGTCATCAGGCCGACCAGCCCGCCGACGTCGTGGCCGGGCCCCGTGAGCGTGCCGGACGCACGCAGGTTGTGCAAGGTGGCGCCGTTGGCGGAACCAGCCAGGGTGCCGTACCACTCGTCCACTCCACCGGTCACGCCGGCCAAATCCAGGTTGCGCACCGTACCGCCGTTGATGCCGGCGAACAGCCCGCCGTTGTTCACTGTCCTGATCTTCAGGTTGCTGATGCTATGGCCCAGCCCGTCCAGGGTGCCGCTCAGCCCTAGCAGCGGCGACGCGCCCTGGTTGCCGTTCCAGGTGGCCGTGGCGGCGGCGTCGATGTCCGCACCCAGTGCATAGCGCAGACTACCTTCGAGGTTGATGGACTGCAGGCCCGTGGCAGAGCCTTCGGTGCCGAGGGTGTTGATAACGATGTAACCCTCACCATTGATGGTGAGAAAGCCCGTGCCCGCCCGGTCGAAGTTGACGCGCCCGGCAAAACCCGTGACCGGATCCACCGCCACCTTGACCTTGCCGCCGGCAACACCCGCATCGGCGCCGTTGGCGGTGCCGGTGTTCATGACCAGGGCCGAGCTGCCGGTGGCGTCCATCACGGCGCGGATGTTGATGTCGCGCGCGGCGGTCAGCGTCAGCGTGTTGGCGGCCCAGTTCACGTTGTCGTTGACGTTGATGTCGCCATTACCCGCCGCCGTGCCGCCGCTGCTGGACAGGATGGTGACGTCGCTGTTGGCCAGGTTGCTGGACAGCGTGGCGCCGCTGATGTCGCCGCCGCTGGCGGCGATGGTGAAGTCAGCGGGGTCTATCAGCCAGGTGCCGGTCTTGCCCTGCGCGGCGCGCGTGCTGACGCGTGTGCCTTCGGCCACCTTGACATGCGCGCCCGAGGTGTCGACAAAACCGCCGTCGCCGCCGGTGGGCGCGGAAGCGTCCAGCGTGCCGCCCACCTGCACCGTGCCACCGTTGAAGCCGCCCAGCAGCTTGATGACGCCGCCGCGGTTTTCCAGGGTGCGCGCCTGGATGACGCCGGTGTTGTTGACCACGGTGCCGGCCAGTGCGTCGGCGGCTTTGGCGGTCAGCAGGGCGGTGCCGCCGTCGGCCTGCATCAGCCCGCCGTTGTGCGCCAGCGCATTGACCGCGCCTTCGTCGACCGCGAGTTTCAGCAGCCCGTCGCCGGAAAAATCAAGCGTGACCTGCTTGCCCGCGGCCAGCGCCACCGTGCCCAGGTTGGCCACCAGCGTACCGGTGTTGCTGACCTCGCCGCCCACCAGCGCAATGCTGCCGCCGTCCGCCGCGCGTATCGTGCCTTCGTTGCGCACGCTGCCGCCTCTTCCGCTGCCGTCGCGCAGCACATAGCGCCCGGCCATGAAGTCGGCGTCGCTCATGCCCAGGGTCGAGGCCACCAGCCCGCCCACGCTGACCTGCGCGCTCTGGCCGAACAGCACGCCGTTGGGATTCAGCAGGAAGACCTGGCCGTTGGCATTGAGCCGGCCCATGATCTGGCTGGCCTCGGTGCCCAGCACGCGGTTCAGCGCGACCGCATTTGCGCCGGGCTGCACGAAGTTGACGGTCTCGTTGCCGGCGATACCAAAGCTCTGCCAGTTGATGGCGAGTCTGGGCGTGGACTGGGTGATGGTGGTGGTGCCGCCGCTTTGCGCGATGTCGCCCTGCCCGG
This sequence comes from Polaromonas sp. YR568, assembly GCF_943369415.1. Classification (GTDB taxonomy): domain Bacteria; phylum Pseudomonadota; class Gammaproteobacteria; order Burkholderiales; family Burkholderiaceae_C; genus Polaromonas. Next base: position 46,795 of record NZ_CALRNF020000018.1, on the reverse strand, counting down.
CGCTGACCTGCCCGCCCGCGGGCGCGGCCAGCGCCTGCGCCGCCGCGGCCAGGCCGGCCGCCAGGGCCAGCGCGCGCACGCCGCGCTCGCGTTTGCCCAGGCTGCGTTTTCCTTTGGCGCCGGCCGTTTCGGCCACGGCTTCAAAGCAGGCGCGTGCGTCGTTCCAGATGATGCGGTAGATGTGGTTCATGGCGGTTTTCCCTCACTCAGGTTGTGAATCAAACGGGTTGCAATCCTTGATGCGGCATGGGGCGCGGCGCTTTGGCATGTCAAAAGCTTTTGGCCAGCTGCAGCCACACGCGCTCGCCGCGATCCGGCTCGGCGGTGGCCGGGCCGCCGTGCAGCTTGCGCGCGTAAAAAATACGGGCCGACCAGCCCTGGGCGCCCGCCCAGTTCAGGCCCAGGCCGGCGCCCGACAAGCTGCGCCGGTTGGCCGCGCCGGTGCCCGCACCCGCAGGAAGAGGGTCGGTGTTGGCATAGCCGACGGCGGCATCAAAAAATCCCGCCAGGTGCCAGCCCTCGCCGAGCGGATATTGCAGCTCCAGCGTCAACAGGCTGGCACGGTCCGAGGGCGCCTCGCCCTGCGGGTAGGCGCGCACGGCGCCGGCGCCGCCCAGCGGCAGTTTTTCCGAGGAGTCCAGGTTCTTGCTGCCCCACTGGCCGGTGTAGGCAACCAGCAAGGTGGCCTTGCCCACGCTTTGCTGGCGCACGGCCTGCAGGCCCAGCTTGCCGAAGCCGCCGGCGCTGCGCACCGTGGCCTCGTCGATGGCGCGCGCCGCCGCGCTGTCCATGTCGAGCTGCCCGCGCGTGTAGGTGGCCGACAGGCTCCAGGCGCCGCCGCCGCCCCAGTCGTCGCGCGCGTCGCCCGACACGCCCAGGTTCAGCAGGCTCAGCTGCTTGTCGTCCACCGAGCCGACCAGGTCTATGCGGTCGCGCAGGCGCTTGTGCTCGGCGCTGGCCTGCACGTTCAGGTTGCGCGCGCGTGAACGCAGCAGCGGGTGGGCGGCGAACAGCGTCACGATGGACGCCGTGCCGTGCGCCTCCAGGCTTTCAAACTCGCGGCCCAGGCGGTAGTCCATCGCCGACACGGCGGCGCCCACGCGCGTGCCGTAGCCGCCCACCGGCAGCTGCCAGGCCAGGCGGCCATAGTTCAGGCCCCGGCCCGCGGTCAAGGCGCGCAGCGACAGCAGGTCGCCCAGGCCGGCCGGGTTGTTGAAATAGACGCTGGCGCCCACGCGCGTGCTGCCGGTGGCGCGGCTGCCGAAGTTGTCGGCCTCCAGCAGGCCCGTGACGGCCGGCCCGGGCTCGACCTCGACCACCAGCTCGCTGGTGCCCACCGATGCGCCCGGCTGCAGGGTGGAGCGCACTGCGATGCCGGGCACGTCGGCGGCCAGCAGCAGCGAGCGCTCCAGCGCCGCGTCGTTGACCAGCTCGCCCGGCGCCAGCGCGGCCAGCGGCAGCGGCGCGGGCAGCCCATCCTGCGGCTTCTGCGGCTTCACGGTGATGGCGCTGTAGCGGCCTTCCACCACGGCGATCTGCACCACGCCGTCCTGGATGTCCTGCGGCGGCAGGTAGGCGCGCGCCACCGTGTAGCCGTGCTGGCGGTAAAAGCGGCTCAGGCGCGCGGCCAGTTCCTCCAGCCCGGCGAAGTCCAGCTCACGCCCTATGGCGTCCTGCACCACCGCGAGCAGTTCCGCTTCCGCAAAAACGCTGGCGCCCGAAATCCTGATCTGCGCCACCCGCACCCGGGCCGCGGCCTCTCCCGTGGAGGCCGGCACCGGCGCCGCTTCAGGCGCGGCGGGCAGCACGGCCGGCGCTTCCTCGCGCGGCGCGGGCGCCGGAGGCGGCCGCAATTGCTGCAGCACGCTGCCCGCATCGGGCGGGCCGGCGGCGGCGGCCGGCTCCAGCCCGGCCAGGCAGGCGGCCCCGCACAGCAGCGCCGCGGCGCGGCGCACCGGGCTGGCGGAGATCGCGGAGATCACGGTAGAGGCCGGGCGCCGCGGCCGCGGCAGGCCTGTGGTGGAGCGGGAAGTGGTTTGCATGCCGCGTATGGTGTCGAGGCAGGGGGGCCCCTGCCTCCCCTGTTTCGGGGAGACGCCGCGAAATTTTTTGCGGTCCAATCAGCGCAGCCACTAAGATTTACGGCGGGATCGCCGGCACTTCAACCCAGAAGGAACAAGAAAGTATCCATGTCCATCCTGACCGTGACCCTGGTGGAAGACGACACACCGATACGCGAGGAATTCGCGCGCATGGTGGGTGAAGACGTCGGCCTCAAGCTGCTCGAGGCGGTCGGCTCCTGCGCCGAGGCGCGCCGCAGTTTCTCCTTCGCGCAGCCCGACGTGGCGCTGATAGACCTGGGCCTGCCCGACGGCGACGGCACCGAGCTGATCGCCGACCTGGCGCGCCGCTCGCGCCACACCAGCATCCTGGTGGTGACCATCTTCGGCGACGAGGCCCACGTGGTGCGCGCCCTGCGGGCCGGCGCCCACGGCTACCTGCTCAAGGACACGCCCACCGCCGAATTCGGCCGCGCCATACGCGCCGTCAGCGAGGGCGCGGCCCCGCTGTCGCCGCAGGTCGCGCGCTACCTGCTGCGCAGCTTCGCCGCGCCGCGCATGGACGCGCAGCGCTGGCCGGTGGAGCCGCTGACCCCCCGCGAAAAGGACGTGCTCATGGCCGTCTCGCAAGGGCTGTCGGTGCCCGAGACCGCGCGCCGCCTCGACGTCGCGCCCTCCACCGTGGCCGCGCACATCAAGAGCATCTACGGCAAGCTGGCCGTGCACTCGCGCGTTGAAGCGGTCAACCAGGCGCGCGCGCGCGGACTGATCTGAACATGCGCTGCCTGCGGCTTGCCTGTGCCGCGCTGTGCGCCAGCGCCGCGCTGCTGCTTGCGCCGCCTTCGCGGGCCGCCACGGCGGTCACGCTGGACCAGGCGGTCGTGGTGACCGAAGACGCCGGCCGCCCCGCCGACGTCGATTTCAGCGCCGCCTCCCCCGTGGCCCTGCCCGACAACTGGCGCCGCAGCCGTCCCGGTTTCACCGGCGTCGCCTGGTACGCGATACCGCTGGACGTGCCCCTGCAGGCGGCCGGCGCCACCGGCCCCGAGCAGGACCTCGTGCTCGTCGTGCCGCGCGTGGCCGACATCGGCGAGTTCTGGCTCAACGGCGAACGGCTGGACCTGGGCACCGGCAACGGCTTCACCCGCAACCGTACGCTGTGGGTGCCCCTGGGGGGCCACACGCTCAGGCGCTCGGGCAACCTGCTGCAGGTGCGCGTCACCGGCGGCGCCGACACGCGCGGCGGGCTGTCGCGCATGCGCCTGGGCACCGTGGCTGCCGTGGGGCCGGCCTTCCAGCTGCGCCGTTTCCTGCAGACCATCGCCCCCACCATGCTGATGTTCGCCGTGCCCATCTGCCTGTTCGGCGCCATCCCGCTGTGGTTCAAGACCCGCCGCTACATCCACCTGCTCTTTGTGCTGCTGTGCCTGAGCTGGATGCCCCGCGCGCTGGTGATGCTCGCGCCCGAAGCCGGGCCGCCCGGGCCCGAGTCCCTGCTGTTCGCGCTGGCCAGCACCTTTGTGTCCAACACGCTCATGATCATGCTGCTGCTGGAATACAGCCACTGGACCAGCCCGCGCTGGAAGCGCTACCTCAAGGTGCTCTACGCGGTCATCGCAGTATCCTTCGCGGCCGGGGTGGCCGCCTACCTGCAGGGCCACATGCGGCCCAACGTGGCGGCCGCGCTGCACTGGCCGTATTTCGCCCTGACCATCGCCGTCGTGCTGGCCCAGGTTCGCCGGGCCTGGCGCACACGCCGGCGCAACGAGGTTTTCCTGGCCGTGACACTGACCCTCTGGTGGGCGGCCGTGCTGCAGGACCTGGCCATTCCCGCCGACCTCAACGCCTTCGACAGCTTCTTCATGGCGCCCATGGCGGCGCTGCTGGTGCTGGCCACCCTGGTCGCGCGCACCCTAGAAGGCCTGGCGCTGCACAGGGCCAGCGCCGAGGAAGAAATCAACCTTGCCGTGGCCGGCGTCAGCACCGCGCACGGCCAGGCCCTCGAAGAAATGCGCGCCGAATTCGACCGCCGCAAGGCCGAGGAACGCCAGGCCGTCATCGCCGCCGAACGCACCCGTCTGCTGCACGACCTGCACGACGGCATGGGCAGCCAGCTCATCACCGCGCTGCGCATGACCCGCCGCGACGAAGTGCCGCGCGAGGAAGTCGCGCGCGTCATCGAGGATTCGCTGGACGACATGCGCCTCATCATCGACTCGCTGGACCTCGAAGAAAGCGACCTGCTGCCCCTGCTGGCCAACCTGCGCTACCGGCTGGAACCCCGCCTCAACGCCATAGGCGTGGGCCTGCAGTGGGAGGTCGGCCCCCTGCCCGAGATGGACTACCTGACACCCGAGACGGGCCTGTCCATCCTGCGCACACTGCAGGAAGCCATCAACAACGCCGTCCGCCACGGCGCCGCCAGAACCATCACCGTACGCGCCCGTGAAACCGCCACAACCCTGGAACTGTCCGTCATCGACGACGGCTGCGGCTTCGACACCAGCGCCACGCCCGCCCCCGGCAAAAAACAGCGCGGCCTGGTGGCCATGCGGCTGCGCGCGCAAAAGCTGGGGGGCGAGGTCCGCATCGCCAGCAGTGCGAACGGGACTTGTGTGACGCTGGAGTTGCCGTTGCGGCGCTGAGCCTGGTCTCCCGTAGCTGCCGCGGATCCCGCCGGTTGGCCCATGCGGTCTGTAGGTTACCGGACGGTCTGGCGGACGGATTTTTGCGATAAAGGCCGTGCATCGGTTCCTGGAGCATTTGCCCTGGCCAAAGAGCCATTTACTTGATCCAGGACAAAGCGCTGAGCTGGCAGTGCTCCAGACTGGGGAATGTCGAACGGCCGAACGGCATGGAGGCCACCCCGGGGTGTCTTTCGGGCCGACGCGCGTCAAGTGCCGTCGGATACGGTTCGCTGTTTCAATTCCAATCCTGGGTACACCCTGGATACCTCCAAGGTCGATCAACGATGCTCACGCACAGCACCATCACCACAGACGGCATCGCGCATACCGGCGTCATCCGCGCGCATGAAGAAGCACATCGGTCGCTGCAGCCCGAGGCCATGGGTTTTCTCACGATGCCGACGCGATATCTTTTCTTTACCGGAAAGGGTGGGGTCGGCAAGACATCGCTGTCCACCGCCACGGCGCTGGCGCTGGCCGACGCCGGGAAAAAGGTTTTACTGGTCAGTACCGACGCGGCATCGAATCTCGACGAAATGCTGGGCATCGAGCTGCGCAACATCCCCACACCGGTGCCCGGCGCCCCGGGGCTGTCGGTATTGAACATCGACCCGGACACGGCTGCGGAGTCCTACCGCCAGCGTGTGCTGGCCCAGATGGGCGCGCAGGCCAGCGAAGCGGAACTTTCAACGGTTCGTGAGCAGTTGTCAGGCGCCTGCACCACCGAAATCGCCTCTTTCGATGAGTTCGCATCCCTGCTGGCCGACGATGCGGACCACTTCGACCATATCGTTTTTGACACCGCGCCGACGGGACACACCTTGCGCCTTCTCAGTCTGCCCAAGGCATGGAGCGGGTTTCTGGACGGCAACGACCGCGGGGCATCCTGCCTGGGCCCTCACTCGGGCCTGAAGATGCAGGAGGAGCGGTTCAAGGCGGCGCTGGAGGCTTTGGGCGACCCGGCCAGGACCACCGTGATTCTGGTCACCCGGCCGGACAGGGGTGCGATCGCCGAGGCGGCACGCACCTCCGGGGAACTCCGCGTCTTGAGCCTGAACAACCAGCGGCTGGTGGTCAATGGCGAGTTTCACGCCAGCGACGCAGCCGATGCGGTGGCGGCCGCCATCGAAACTGTCGGGCAGCAGGCCCTGGCAGAAATGCCCCCTTCGCTGCACGTACTGCCGCAAGACAGGGTGCCGCTACGGGTGTTTGACACCGTCGGCTTGCCCGCCCTGCGCGCGCTTCTTGCCGCAGACGCCGGCCGCATGGAAGCCGGCAAGGCGGTGCCTGTAGAACCCGCCGCCCCACTACCGGGTCTGGACGCCCTGGCCGACGAACTGGCCGGAACCGGGCACGGGCTGATCATGGTCATGGGCAAGGGTGGCGTCGGCAAAACGACGGTCGCCGCCGCGCTGGCCCTTGGACTCGTCCAGCGCGGCAAAACCGTGCATCTGAGCACCACCGATCCCGCGGCCCACCTTGCAGGCACGATCAGCGGCGAAGTGCCAGGCCTGCGCGTGGACCGCATCGACCCGAAAGTCGAAACGAAGCGCTACATCGACAAGATCATGGCGGCCAGGTCGCCCGGCCTGGATGCGCAGGAGCAGGCCCTGCTGCTGGAAGACCTCCAGTCGCCATGCACCGAGGAGGTGGCCGTGTTTCACGCCTTCTCGCACGTTGTCAGCGAAGGACGCAGTGCCTTTGTGGTGCTGGACACCGCCCCGACCGGCCATTCCCTGCTGCTGATGGACGCCACCGGCGCCTACCACCGGCAGATGATGCGGGAGTATGAAGGCCAGGGCGCGGCGCGCGTTGTCACGCCATTGATGAGGCTGCAGGATGCTGCCTACACAAAAATCATTCTGGTGGCCTTGCCCGAAGCGACCCCGGTATCGCAGGCCGCAGCACTGCAGGACGACCTGCGCCGCGCCGGCATCGAGCCCTATGCATGGGTGCTCAACAAGAGCGTGCTGGCGGCCGGCACCACGGACCCCCTGCTGGCGGCGCGGCTTGGGGGTGAACGCAAGCAGATGGATCGCATGGCCGGGGGACTGGCCAAACGCGTCTTCATATTGCCCTGGCTGATCCGTCCGCCGGTCGGCGTGGTGGAGTTGTCCAGACTTGTGGCGAAAAAGTGAGAAGGTTGATACGGGCCTGGAGTAATGGGATGGCCCCTTTTAAAGGTCCGAAAACCGGAATCCTCGCAGCCATTTAAAGCGGGCTCAACTCCTGCCGCCCAAGCACCCGCACCACAAGACCGCCCAGATCGGTCGAAGCTTCAACTTGCAGCAGCATCCCATGCACGGCCGCGATGCGCTGCACAACGGACCAGCCCAGCCCGCTGCCGCTTTCGGTGTTGCCGGTCACCCGGAAAAAGCGCTCACCCAGGCGCCGGCGTTCGCCTTCGGTCATGCCCGGGCCGCTGTCTTCCACACGCAAAACCACCCGCCCATCCTGTTGCTGAAGCGACACCTTCACGCGCGCCATCCCAGGGCTGTACCTCACCGCGTTGTCCACAAGGTTGCGCACCAGCACGGCCAGCAGGATTTCGTCGCCCTGAAGATGGCAGGATTCGGCGGCGTCCAGTTCCAGCGTTTGGTTTTTGCTGATGGCCTTGGGTGCCAGCTCCGCGACCACGCGCCGCACCAAGGCGCTCATGTTCACTGGCGCAGACGCCGGCAGTGCGGCGGCGTCCAGCCTCGACAGGGTCAGCAACTGCTCCACAAGCCGGGCCGCCCGGTCGCAGCCCTCGAGCGTGTTGTGCAGCGCTTGCCTTCGCGGCCCTTCGGCGGTTTCGCCCAACGCCACCTCGGCCTGTGCCCGGATGGCGGCAATCGGGGTGCGCAACTCGTGGGCGGCATCGGCGGTAAAGCGCCGTTCGGACTCCAGCAGCGTAGCTATGCGCACAAACAGGGCGTTCAGGGCGTCAACCATGGGCACCATCTCCGATGGCACGCCGTCCACGGCAAGCGGCCGTATGGCCGCCGGTTGCCGCTCGGCCAACGCTTGGCCGAGCCGGCGCATGGGTGCAACGCCGCGGTACACGGCCCACCACAGCGCCAGGGCGAGCAAAGGAAGAGCCAGCGCCATGGGCCACAGCGTGCTGCGCAGCACCGCCAGCAAGATGTCGTTGCGGGAGGCCGTTTGCTCCCCCACATACACCTGCACATCGTCTTCTGCGCCGTAGGTGGCAAACACCCGCCACGCTGAACCGGCCATCTGCACGGTGGTGAACCCGGTTTTGAAATGTTTGCTGCGCTCGATCATGGGCGTGACAGGTGCGTTTGCGGAACGCAGCGTAAGCCGGTTCTCATGAAACACCTGGAACACCACTTTGGGCGCGTAGCGGTGCAGTGTTGGCGTATCAACGCCACGGTCGCCCTCCTCCGATTCCCGTGCCTGCTGCACCACCAACAGGGCGGCAGCCTGGGCCAGGTGGCCATCAAGCAGTTCGTCAAGTTCATGGCTCGCATCCAGCCATGTCAGCGCCGCGGTCGCCAGCCAGACCGTCAGCACCACGGAAAGCACCATGGCCATCAGCCGGCCCTGCAGGGAGCGCGGCCGCGTCATCACGATTTCTGCGCGTCGCGCTGCAACATATAACCGACACCACGCACCGTATGGATCAGCGTGCTGCCCAGCTTGCGCCGCAGGTTGTGGACATGAACTTCCACGGCGTTGCTCTCCACCTCCTTGCCCCAGCTGTAGAGCTGCTGCTCAAGCTGTTCACGGGAAAGGACTCGGTTGGCACTGAGCATGAGTGCTTGCAACAGGTCAAATTCGCGGGTAGACAGTGTGATGGACTGACCGGCCTGGTGCACGGAGCGGGCGGCCGGGTCGAGCACGACATCCTGCGCACGCAGGCACTCCTGCGGTTGGCCGTGCGCACGGCGCACCAGCGCCCGCAGGCGGGCGGCCAGCTCATGCATATCGACCGGCTTGACCACATAGTCGTCGGCTCCGACATCAAGTCCGCGTATGCGGTCCGGCACCGCGTCGCGGGCCGTCAGTACCAGCACAGGCGTTACGAAGCCCGCCCGCCGAATGTCGCCCAGAACCTCCAGGCCGTCCTTGCGCGGCAATCCGAGGTCAAGCACCGCGGCGTCATAGACCTGTGCACGCAACTCGCGTTCTGCGGCCATGCCATCGCGAACCCAGTCAACCTGAAAGCCAAGCTGTCTCAGGCCGGACTGCAGGCCGTCACCAAGAAGCGGGTCGTCTTCAGCAAGCAGGATGCGCATGCGGCAATTGTCCCATTTGTTCCACGGGAGCCCTCAGTCGTCATCACTATCCAGGCCGGCAGCTTTCGCCGCTGCTGCGGGACGGTCCGTCAGGCGGCCGGACGGAGCGCCTTGCCATTGCAGCCACCAGAAGCCCAGCACCGCCACGAGCATCAGGATGGCCACGCTGCGCCAGGCCCGTGCAACAGAGTCCTGAGGGCGGCCGGTCTTGTAGCCGGTGACCATGGCCCAAACGAGGTTCTCACGGTGCAACCAGCTGGCAGCCAGCACGCCGGCAATATGCACCCCCACCACCGCCAGCATGGTGTTGGCGGCCAGCTCATGCAGGTCTTCCAGCCAGCCGCCGTCAAGGTCGTTGTAGGTGGCCCAGCCCGTCGCCGCGATCAGCGCGGCCAGCCCCAGGAGCGCCACGATGGCCATCGCGCCGGCCGGGTTGTGTCCGATATGGTGCTCCGGCCGGCGGCGCAGCAACGCACGCAGGTAGCTTGCCACCGCGCGCGGTCCGCGCACAAAGCTGGAAAAGCGCGCATAACGCGTACCGATCAGGCCCCAGAGCACACGAAAGATCACCAAACCGGCCATGGTGTAGCCCAGCGTGACATGCAGCAGTCGCCAGCTTTCGCTTTCGGCGGTGATGTAGGCCCCCGTGAAACTGAGCACCAGCAACCAGTGAAAAACACGCACCGGCGCGTCCCAGACAAGCACCCTGGCCACGGCCTGTGCCTGAGCGGGTATTTCAGCCGAAGGTGTGGCCGCCGTGTCAGCGGGGGATGCGGATGTCGCGCTCATTGAATTCTCCTTGGTCAGCTCGTGTATGGCAGGCGATGCAGTTGGCCGCGCTTTTGACCGCCGGCAGTTTCCAGGTGGCGGGTGCCACCTCATCGTGTTTGCGAACGAACCACGCGGAACGGGTGATGCGATCCTGCGGCGGCTCTTGCGCCGCGCGTCTGTAGGTACCCGCGCGGGCGTCCAGCCAGACGGTCAGGTCTTTGACCGTGGCCGCGTCCAGCGAAGCGTCGGTGCCGTAATGGTTCTTCAGGTTGCCCATCACGCGCTGCCACGACGCGGCAGGCAGCATGCCCGGCGGGTAAGCCACATGGCACGCCGCGCATTCCTGCTGGTACTTCGGCAGCAGCGGCACCAGACGCCCGCCATCGGCCAGCGCGGTGTGCGCCACACCCACTGCGGCAAGCAGGCCGGCGCAGTATTTGTAGAAGCGGGAACGAAGGCGGCGAATCATGTGTTTTCCTTTCAGGGGGTGTTACCGGCGTCAGGGCTTGAGCGTGAGCAGCCAGCTCAGCACATCGGCCTTTTCGGCGGCGCTGCATTCGCGACCCAGCACGTCGTTGCAGTTGCGGCGGAACCATTTTTCGGTTTTCACTGCGTCCGTGAAACGCTCAGGGTTGAAGGCCGGCGCCAACGGGGCGAGCGACTTGCCGGTGGATGCGTGTTTGCCGGCCTGCGTGGGCACGGCACCGTGGCAAGAGGCGCAGTTCCATTCGCGGCCCTGCCGTGTGGTGAACAGCTGCTGGCCCCGGGCCGGCACGGCCGGCGCACCCGCCTGGGCGGTGTAGCCGCCCAACATCTCCGCCGGCGTGGCTGCCTGGGCGACCTGCGTATATACCGTGCCCGCGAGGCAGGCCGCGGCGATTGCTAGGCAGAGACCCCTGCGGCATGGGGGCGACGACGAAAAGTTCATTGGAGACACCTCTTTTTGGAATGACTTCATGATGTTGCGCCGTCCTTAGGGTTTTCTTAAGCGGGATGCGCTGTGCCCGAAATTGCGGCCGCATGCGGTGCCAACCGTGTTTGATATGCCCGTTTGACCAGAATCAAACGGAGTTCCCGGCCCCGGTCTATCCTCTTCCCATGCACACCGCAGACGATGCCCTTGTGTCCGCCCGCGAACTGGTCCATACACTGGCCGGTGTTTTGCCTGCGCGGGTGATAGAGACGCACATCTCCTGGGTGCTGCTGGGGCCGGAGCTGGCCTGGAAAATCAAGAAGCCTGTCCGCCTTCCTTTCGTCGACTACACGGGCCTGCAGGCCAGGCGGCATTTCTGCGAAGAAGAAGTGCGGCTGAACCGGAGGCTTGCGCCTTCGCTCTACCTGGGGGTCACGCGCATCACGGGTACACCGCACTCACCGGAATTGGATGGCGAGGGGCCGGTGCTGGAATACGCGGTGCGCATGCGCCGCTTTGCGCCGGGTGCGCTGTTCAGTGAAAAAGCCGACGCCGGCGAACTGGGTACGGCCGACATTGACGAGCTCGCCGCGCTGCTGGCGGGCTTTCATGAAAACGCACCGCGTGCGGACGCCGCCGGCGGTTTCGCGGGCGCACCGCAACGCCGGCAGGCGGCGCTGGCCGCGCTCGACGGCGCGCGGCCGCTGATGGACGATGCCGCGCACGCCGCGCTCGGCGCGTGGCTGGAGGCCGAGGCGGCGGCCCTTGCGCCGCTGTGGGCCGCGCGGCTGGCGGACGGCCGTGTGCGCGAATGCCACGGCGACCTGCACCTCGCGAATATCGTGCGCCTGGATGACGGTGTCGCGGCCTTCGACGGCATCGAGTTCGACCCGGCGCTGCGCTGGATCGACGTTATTGACGACATCGCCTTTGTGGTGATGGACCTTTGGGCCAACCAGCAGCGCGACCTGTGTTTCCGCTTCCTCAATGCCTGGCTGGATGTGACGGGCGAGCACGGCGGCCTGCCGGCCTTGCGCTTTGCGGTCGTCTACCGGGCGCTGGTCCGGGCCCAGGTGGCGCAGTTGCGCGATGCCGGCAGCCCGGCCGCGCGCCGCTACCTGGACACGGCGCTGGCCTGGGCCGCGCCGGCCGCTGCCCACGCGAGCGCCCGGCTCTCCATCACCCATGGCTTGCCGGGCTCCGGCAAGACCTTCGCCTCGCAGCGCATCGTGGAGCACGAAGGCGCGATCCGCCTGCGCTCCGACGTGGAGCGCAAACGACTGCACGGCCTGGGCATGCTGGAGGACTCGCGCGCCAAAGGCGTGGACCTGTACCAGGCCGAGGCCGGCGCGCGCACCTACGCGCACCTTTTTGCCATGGCGCGCACGGCGCTGCGCGCGGGCTACCCGGTGATACTCGACGCGGCCTTCCTGCGCCGCGCCGAGCGCGACCAGGCGCATGCGCTGGCACTGGACCTGCGCGTGCCGTTCGGCATCGTGGACTGCGAGGCGCCGCTGGACGTGCTGCGCGCGCGCCTGCTGGCACGCCGCGGCGATGCTTCCGAAGCCGATGGCGCTGTGCTGAACCGCTTGCGGGAAACGGCGGAACCGCTGTCCTCGTCGGAGCGCGCCTACGCGCAGGCGCCCTTGGCCGGGTAATGCACTCCGGCCCGGACTTGCGCTTTATCAAGGCCGGTGGCGTTTGCCGCGCCTACAGTGGCAGGAAGGACCGCCATGCAAGTACCTGCCCAAGACCCCCTCCCCAACCGCCTGCGCCTGCGCAGGCTGGGCATAGACACCTATCAGGAGCCGGTGCTGTACATGCACCGCGACTGCCCCGTCTGCCGTTCGGAAGGCTTTGAGGCGCAGTCGCGGGTGGAGCTGCGGCTGGACGGCCGCACCATTGTCGCGACGCTCAACGTGGTCAGCGGCGATTTCCTGTCGCCCGATGAAGCCGGCCTTTCCGAGGCCGCCTGGCGCCTGCTGGACGCCCGGCCGGGCGCCGAGGTGTCGCTGCGCCATCCCGCGCCGCTTGAATCGCTGGGCCATGTGCGCGCCAAGGTCTACGGAAAGCGCCTGGGCCAAGCGGCCATCGATGCGGTGATTCAGGACGTGGCGGCGGGCCGCTATTCGGACCTGCAGCTGGCGGCCTTCGTCACGGCCTGCGCGGGCGAGCACCTGGACATGGACGAAACCATTGCGCTGACGCGCGCCATGGTCAACGCCGGTGAGCGCATGCAGTGGGGCGAAGGCCTGGTGATGGACAAGCACTGCGTGGGCGGCCTGCCCGGCAACCGGACCACCATGGTCATCGTGCCCATCATCGCGGCCTGCGGGCTGCGCATGCCCAAGACCTCGTCGCGCGCCATCACCTCGCCGGCCGGCACGGCCGACACCATGGAGACGCTGGCGCCGGTGGACCTGGACGTGGCGCAGATACGCCGCGTGGTCGAGCGCACCGGCGGCTGCATCGTCTGGGGCGGCTCCGTGCGGCTCAGCCCGGCCGACGACATCCTGATCCGCGTCGAGCGCCCGCTGGACCTCGACAGCCAGGGCCAGCTGGTAGCGTCCATCCTGTCGAAGAAGGCGGCGGCCGGCGCCACGCATGTGCTGATCGACATGCCCGTCGGGCTGACCGCCAAGGTGCGCAGCGCGCATGCCGCGAACCAGCTAGCCCGGCAGCTCGAGCAGGTCGGCCATGCGCTGGGCCTGCACATGCGCGTGGTGCAGACCGACGGCGTGGCGCCCGTGGGCCGCGGCATAGGCCCCGCGCTGGAGGCGCGCGACGTGCTGTCGGTGCTGCGCCGCGAGGGCGCTGCGCCGGCCGACCTCGCCCAGCGCTCGCTGCACCTGGCCGGACAGATTCTGGAATTCGGCGGCGCGGCGCCGGCCGGCGGCGGCACGGCGCTGGCCACCACCGTGCTGGAGGACGGGCGCGCCTGGAAAAAATTCCAGGAAATCTGCGAAGCCCAGGGCGGCCTGCGCGAACCGCCCGTCGCCCCCTGCCGCCAGCCCGTGCCCTCGCCGCGCGCGGGCACGGTGATCGCCATCGACAACCGGCGCCTGGCCCGCATCGCCAAGCTCGCGGGCGCGCCCACCTCGCCCTGCGCCGGCATCGACATGAATGTGCAGCTGGGCGCGGTCGTGGAGCGCGGCCAGACCTTGTTCACCCTGCACGCGGCGTCGCCGGGCGAGCTGGCCTATGCGCTGGAATACGCCACCGGGCAGGCCGAAGCCGTGCATGTGATGGAGGACGCGCGGTGAAACCCGACCCGCTGCTGGTCCTCGCCCTGCCCGGCGGCGCCCCGCTGGCCGCGGCGCTGGCGCGCAGCCTGCGCTGCGGCTGGAGCGAACTGGCGTTGCACCACTATCCCGACGGTGAAACCGGCGTGCGCATGGACGCCTCGGTCAAGGGCTGCCGCGTCGTGCTGGCCGGCAGCCTGAACCAGCCGGACGCCAAGACCCTGCCCCTGGTGTTTGCCGCCGACGCGGCGCGCGAGCTGGGCGCCTCGCAGGTCGGCCTGGTGGCGCCCTACCTGGCCTACATGCGGCAGGACAAACGTTTTCACCCCGGCGAGGCCGTCACCTCGCGCAGCTATGCGCGGCTGCTGTCCGCGTCGCTGGATTTCCTGGTGACCGTCGACCCGCACCTGCACCGCGTGCACAGCCTGGGCGAGATCTATGCCATCCGCACGCAGGTGGTACCGGCCGCCCCCTTGATTGCCCGCTGGCTGCGCGGCCACGTTGCATCACCCTGGCTGATAGGGCCCGACGAGGAAAGCGCGCAGTGGGTCGCCGAAGTGGCTGAACTGGCCGGCGCGCCCTGGACCGTGCTGCGCAAGACACGGCGCGGCGACCGGGACGTGGGCGTGAAGCTCGCCGGCCGCGAGCGCCGGCCGGGGCGCGTGCCGGTGCTGGTCGACGACATTGTTTCCACGGGCGAAACCATGCTCGCCGCGACACGCCTGTTGCTCAAAGCCGGGCTGGGCGCGCCCGTGTGCATCGCCGTGCACGCGCTGTTTGACGCTGAGGCCCAGCGCCGCCTGCTCGACGGCGGCGCGTCGCGCGTGCTGAGCTGCGACACGGTCACCCACCCTTCCAACGCCATCCGCATGGCGCCCTTGCTGGCCCGCGCCGTGCGCCAGATCAGCGCGGGCAAGGTCCCCGCCTGAAACCCACGGATAACCCAAGGAGATCGCATGAACCCAGTCCCCTCTCCCCTGCCCGCCGCGCCACTGCCAGCCAGTGCCGGCGGCGGCCTCCTCAAGCGCGCCGGCCTGGCCGCCGCGCTCGCGGCATTGCTGGCGATTGCGTGGATGCCGGCGCTCGAAGGCCTGCCGCGCTCCGGCCAGCTGATGCTGGCCATCCTGGCCTTTGCGGTGATTGTCTGGATGACCGAGGCGCTCGACTATGCGGTGAGTTCGGTGGTGATAGGCGCGCTGATGATCTTCCTGCTGGCCTGGGCGCCCGATGCGGCCAGGCCGGGCGGGCCCGCCATGGGCACCGCGGCGGCGCTCAGCCTGGCCCTGTCCGGGTTTTCCAACAGCGCGGTGGCGCTGGTGGCCGCGGCCTGCTTTATCGCCGCCGCCATGTCGGCCACCGGTCTGGACAGGCGCATTGCCCTGAAGGTGCTGTCCAAGGTGGACGCCGGCACCAACCACATCGTGATCGGCGCCATGGCCACCGGCTTTTTGCTGTCCTTCATCGTGCCCAGCACCACGGCCCGCGTGGCCTGCCTGGTGCCCATCATGATGGGCTTCATCCTCGCCTTCAAAGTGGATAAACGGAGCCGCTTCGCCGGCCTGCTGGTCATCACCGCGGCGCAGACCGCCAGCGTCTGGAACATCGGCATCAAGACCGCAGCCGCGCAGAACATGGTGGCGATCGGTTTTATTGAAAAGCAGTTCGGCACCGGCATCAGCTGGGCCGAATGGTTTGTGGCCGGCGCGCCGTTTTCGGCCCTGCTGAGCATCGCGCTGTATTTCATCATGACCCGCATGATGAAACCCGAGATGAAGGAAATCGCGGGCGGCCGGGCCACGATACGCGATCAGCTCCAGGCGCTGGGGCCCATGACGGGCCGGCAGTGGAAGCTGCTGGCCATCGTGCTGGTGCTGCTGGGTTTCTGGGCCACCGAAAAGGTGCTGCACGACTTCGACACCTCCTCCACCACCATCGCCGCCATCGCGCTGATGCTGCTGCCGCGCCTGGGCGTGATGGACTGGAAGGAGTCGCAGCGCGGTTTTCCGTGGGGCACGGTCCTGCTGTTCGCGGTGGGCATCAGCGTCGGAACCGCGCTGCTGAAGACCAACGCCGCCGGCTGGCTGGCCGGCCTGATCGTGCAGCACCTGGGGCTGCAGCAGGCCGGCGCGTTCACGATCCTGATGCTGCTGTCGCTGTTCCTCATCGTGATCCACCTCGGTTTTGCGAGCGCCACGGCGCTGGCCTCCACCATGGTGCCCATCATCATCAGCGTGCTGCTGGCCGTGCAGACGCCGGGCATCAACGTTGTCGGCATGACCATGCTGCTGCAGTTCGTCGTGAGCTTCGGTTTCATCCTGCCGGTCAATGCGCCCCAGAACATGATCGCCTACGGCACCGACACCTTCGACGCGCGCGATTTTGTGCGCACCGGCCTGGTCATCACCCTGGCGGCGGCGGCGCTGCTGGTGATTTTTGCGCTGACCTACTGGCCGTGGATGGGCTACATGACCAAGGCGGCCTGAAAGCCCGGGAGCCGCAAAGCCTGGACCCCGCAACCGCACCAACCCAAGGAAAACCGGTATGACAACCATGAGTAAATTCGCCCTCGGCCTGATGGGCAAGCTGCGGCCGCGGCCCGCGCTGGGCGGCGCGGCCGCCGTGATCACCCTGCCGCCGCCCGACAGGCAGGGCGGCCTGCCGCTGATGGAGGCCCTGGCCGCGCGCCGCTCGCGCCGCGATTACAAGCCGGACGCCTTGCCGCCGCAGCTGCTGTCCAACCTGCTGTGGGCGGCGGGCGGCGTCAATCGCGACGACGGCGGACGCACCGCGCCTTCGGCGCTGGGCGCGCACGAAATTGATATTTATGCGGCGCTGCCGGCCGGCGCCTACCGCTACGACGCCGCCAAGCATGCGCTGCAACTGGCCGCGGGCGCCGACCTGAGGCGCATCACCGGCTACCAGGACTTTGTCGACGATGCGCCGCTGGACCTGGTCTATGTCGCCGACCATGCGCGCATGCGCTTTATCCCCGCCGGCCGGCGCGAGGCCTACGCCCACGTCGCGGCCGGGGCCATGGCGCAGAACGCCTACCTCTACGCCGCCGGCAGCGGCCTGGGCGCGGTGATACGCGCGTGGATAGACCACGCGGCGATCGCCGATGCGCTGGGCCTGACGCACGACCAGCAGGTGCTGCTGTCGCAGACCGTCGGCTACCCCGCGGGGGCCTGAGCGCCGCGGCCCTTCCCTAGCGAAACTCAGGCCGTCTGCGCGACAGTCCTGCGAAAGCTGCCCAGCGAGGCCGCGAACAGCACCAGGCCTATCACCGTGATGGCCAGCAGCTGCGGCCACACCACCGCCAGGCCCGCGCCGCGAAACAGGATGGCCTGGCCGGCCGAGACGAAGTGCGTGGTGGGCGCCACCAGCATGATGTTCTGCACCAGGTGCGGCATGCTCTCCCGGGGCGTCGCGCCGCCCGACAGCATCTGCAGCGGCAGCAACACCAGCACCAGCAGCATGCCGAACTGGGGCATGCTGCGCGCCAGGGTCGCCAGGAAGATCCCCATGCAGGTGGTGGCGAACAGATGCAGCGCGGCGGCCAGCATGAACAGGCTGACGGAGCCCTGCACCGGCACCCGCAGCACGCCCTGCACGATGACGGTGAGCGACACGCCGGCGGCCAGCAGCACGACCAGGCCCATGGACCAGATTTTGGCCAGCATGATTTCAGCCGGCGTGACCGGCATGGCCAGCAGGTGCTCGATGGTGCCGTGCTCGCGCTCGCGTATCAGCGCGGCGCCGGTCAGGATGATGGACAGCATGGTCACGTTGTTGATGATTTCCATCAGCGAGCCGAACCAGGACTGGTCCAGGTTGGGGTTGAAGCGCAGGCGCATGGCAAGCTCGACCGGCAGCACGGTTTCGGCCCGGTAGCGGTTCACGAAGGCGTTGACCTCGCCGCCCACGATCTGCTGGATGTAGCCGCTGCCGGTGAAGGCCTGGCTCATGCGGGTCGCATCCACATTGAGCTGTATGGCGGGCGAGCGGCCCGCCAGCACGTCGCGCTGGAAACCCGCCGGTATGGCCAGCACGAAGGTGTAGTCCCCGCGGTCCAGGCCGCGGTCGCCCTGCGCGGCCGTGACGCGCTGCGGCGTGGTGAAACGCGGGAGGTAAAAACTCTCGGTGATGCGCGCCGACAGCGGCGAGGCGTCCTCGTCGACGATGGCGATGGCCGCGCGGTGCAGGCTTTCGGGCATGGCGGTGGCCGCGACGTAGATCGACACGGTGAAGGTGTAGGCGATCAGCACCAGCATCATGGGGTCGCGCGCCAGGCTCCAGAGTTCCTTGACACCCAGGCGGAAAATGTTGGACAGGGACGGGTTCATGTCAGCGCGCCTGCTTTTTGAGAAGCACCACCGCAAGCCCCAGGATCACCGGCACCGCCGCGAGCAGCGGCCAGAAGGAGGCGGCCAGTTCGCCGGCGCCCAGGCCCTTGTTGAACACGCCGCGGCTGATGGTCAGAAAATGCGTGGCGGGGTAAATGCGGCCTATGAAAGCGCCCGCGCCGGAGAGCGAGGACACCGGGTTCAGCAGCCCGGCGAACTGCACGCAGGGAATGATGGTGCCTATCATGGTCACGAAGAGCGCGGCGATCTGGCTCTGGGTGAAGGTGGACACCAGCAGGCCCAGGCCGGTCGCGCAGACCACATACACCAGCGCCGCCAGCGCCAGGGTCGCGAAGCTGCCCTTGATGGGCACATCGAACACCGTGACGGCCAGCGCCGCCATCAGGAAAAAATTGAGCAGCCCGAGGGCGATGTAGGGCAGCTGTTTCCCGAGCAGGAATTCGCCGCGGGTGACCGGCGTGACGTAGAGGTTGATGATAGAGCCGAGCTCCTTTTCGCGCACCACCGACAGCGCGGCCAGCATGGCCGGGATCATCATCAGCAGCATCGGTATGACGGCCGGCACCATGGCCGGCAGGCTCTTGACGTCGGGGTTGTAGCGAAAGCGGATCTCCACCGCGGCGGCCGCAACGGGCGCCACGCCCAGCCGGTGCAGCGACAGATCGGCCAGCCACAGCTGGTGCATGGCCAGGATGTAGCCGCGTATGGTTTCGGCCCGGGCGGGCATGGCGCCGTCCACCCAGGCGCCTATCTGCGCCGGCGCGCCGCGCTCCACGTCGCGCGCGAAGCCCGAAGGAATTTCAACGGCCAGCGAGATGTCGCCGGCGCGCATGCGGCTGTCGAGTTCGGCTTCGCCGGCAAGCGGCGCCTTCTCGATGAAGTACGGCGAGCCCGACAGGTTCAGCGCGTACGCCCGGCTGAGCACGGTCTGGTCGCGGTCCAGCACCGCATAACTCAGGTTCTCCACGTCCAGGCTGATGCCGTAGCCGATGATGAACATCAGGATGGCCGTGCCCAGCAGCGCCAGCGTCGCGCGCACCGGGTCGCGCCGGAGTTCCAGCGTCTCGCGCAAGGCATAGCTCCAGGCGCGGCCGGCACTGAAGCCGCCGTGCCGCGGCGCGGCACGGGACGCGGCCGTGTCCGCAACTTGCGCGGCCGCTGCTTCAGGAGCGGCAACAGCAGCAGCCGGTACGGCGGCAGGCGCGGCTTCTTCGAGGTAGCCGATGAAGGCCTCCTCCAGCGTGGCGGTGCCGCGCGCCTGCACCAGCGCCGCCGGCGCATCGGTCACCAGCACCCGGCCCGCGTCCATCAGCGAAATGCGGTCGCAGCGCGCGGCCTCGTTCATGAAGTGCGTCGAGATGAAAATCGTCACCTGGTCCTTGCGTGCCAGGTCCACCATGAGCTGCCAGAACAGGTCGCGGGCAATCGGGTCCACGCCCGAGGTCGGCTCGTCCAGGATCAGCAGCTCCGGGCTGTGCACCATGGCCACCGCGAGCGACAGGCGCTGGCGCACGCCCAGCGGCAGGTTTTCCGGCAGGCTGTGCTGCGCGCCGTCCAGGCCGAAGCGGCCCAGCATCTCGTCGACCCTTGTCTCAATGCCGGCTTCCGGCAGGCTGAACAGCCGCGCATGCAGCACCAGGTTCTGCCGCACGGTCAGTTCGGCATACAGCGAAAACGCCTGCGACATGTAGCCGACGCGGCGGCGCGTGGCCATGTCGCGCGCATCGACCGCGCGGCCGAACAGCAACGCCTGGCCTTCGCTGGGCGCCAGCAGGCCGGTCAGCATTTTCATGGTGGTCGATTTGCCGCAGCCGTTAGAGCCCAGGAAGCCGAAGATCTCGCCGCGCCGTATTTTGAAGTCCACATGGTCGACCGCCACGAAGTCGCCGAAGCGTTTGCTGAGGCCCTGCGCCTCGATGGCATAACCCGCGCCGCCCTGCCCGGCCAGCGGCGGGATCACCACCTCGGCATGGCCGCGCCGCCGGGCTTCGGGCAGCAAGGCGATAAAGGCCTCTTCGAGCGACCGGCAACCCGTGTGCGCCTTCAGATCGGCCGGCGCGCCTGCCGCCAGCACGCGGCCGGCATCCATGGCGACCAGCCAGTCGAAGCGGTCGGCCTCTTCCATATAGGCGGTGGCGACGATCACGCTCATGCCGGGGCGGCCGGCGCGTATTTGCGCGATGAGCGTCCAGAACTGCGCGCGCGACAGCGGGTCGACGCCGGTGGTCGGCTCGTCCAGTATCAGCAGGTCCGGGTCGTGGATCAGCGCGCAGCACAGGCCCAGCTTTTGTTTCATGCCGCCCGACAGCTGGCCGGCGGCGCGCGACAAAAAGGGCGCCAGCCCGGTGCCGGCCGTCAGCGTGTCTATGCGTTGCCGGCGCCCGGCCGCGTCATGGCCGAACAGGCGGCCGAAGAACTGCAGGTTTTCCTCGACCGACAGCGTGGGATAGAGGTTGCGGCCCAGGCCCTGCGGCATATAGGCGATGCGCGGGCACACCGCTTCACGGTGGGCGGCCTCGCGCATGTCGCCGCCCAGCACTTCGACGCCGCCCTGCTGCACCTTGCGGGCGCCGGCCAGCAGGGACAGCAAGGTGGACTTGCCCACGCCGTCCGGCCCTATCAGCCCGACCATGCAGCCGGCGGGAACGGCCAGGCTGATGCCGTCCAGCGCGACGGTCTTGCCGTAGCGCAGGCCCACGCCCGAGAGCTTCGCGACCGCGGGCACTTGCAGCGACAGGGTCACTGCGGAACTTTCACCGCCAGTTCAGGCGGCCACGGCTGCTTCGGGTCCAGCCGCACCCAGGCCACGCCGGGCACGCCGGTCTTGACCTGCCGCAGGTATTTGAGCAGCAGTTCCCTGTCGATCTGCGCCTTGATGCGGAACATCAGCTTCTCGCGTTCGCTGGCGGTCTCCACCGTCTTGGGCGTGAACTGCGCGGTGCTGGCGACGAATGACACGCGCGCCGGGATCACGTACTGCGGCGCGGCGTCCAGCACGATGTGCACCTCGCTGCCCAGCGCCAGGCGGCCCGCGGCGGCTTCCGGCAGGAAGAAGGTCAGGTAGACCTCGGACAGGTCCACCATGTTCAGCAGCTTGCCGCCCGCGCCCAGCACCTCGCCCGGCTGGGCGATGCGGTACTGCACCCGCCCCGCGCGCGGCGCGACCAGCGCGCTGTCGTCGATGTCGGCCTTCACCCGGGCCAGCGTGGCGGCGGCCGCGGCCACCGCCGCGCGCGCGCCGGTCACCTGGGTGCGGGCGGCCACCACGGCGGCCTCGGCGGCCCGCACCTGCGCGCGTGTCGCGGCGGTCGTGGCCTGCGCGCCGCGCACGCGGGCCCGGTCGTCGTCCAGTTCCTGGTCGGAGGCCGCGCCTTCGCGGGTCAGTATTTCCGAGCGGGCCAGCCGGCGCTGGGCGCTGTCGAGGTCGCTCTCGCGCTGCACCACGCCGGCCAGAGCCGCCTCGCGGTCGCTTTCACGCACCGCGACCTGCGCCTCGGCGCTGGCGACGGCGCTGACGGCCTGCTGCTGCCGGGCGAGGGCCTCGTCGCGCTGCGCGTCCAGCGTCTGCACCTGCATGTGGGCCAGCAATTGCCCGGGCGAGACAAATTCGCCCTCGCCCACCAGGATGTCCTGCACGCGCCCGCCCAGCTTGGTGGCGATGTCGATCTCGGTGGCCTCGATGCGGCCGTTGCCGCTGGCAAAACCTTCCCCGGGCCCGGCCGGGTACAGCGCGTTCCAGCCATAGGCCATGGCGACGGCCGCGGCCAGCGCGGCGGCGGCGCCCGCTGCCAGCCAGGGTTTGGGGGGGAGTTTCAAGGTCATGGGTTTCCTGCTTCGCGAGGGGAAAGGGGGTTTGCCGGGGCGCCCGCAAGGGCATCGGAAGAGTCCGGCCGGCCGCCGCCGAGCGCGGCATAAAGACCGACACGGCTCGACAGCAAGGCACGCCGCAGTTGCACCACCAGCTGGCGCGCGGCCAGCAGGTCGCGCTGCGCATCCAGCACCTCCAGAAAAGCGGCCGCGCCGTTGTCGTAACGCAGCTGCGACAGCCGCGCGCGCTCGGCCTGCGCGGCCAGCGTGCCGGCGGCCACGGCCTGCTGCGCGGCCAGCCAGCGGCCCGCCGCGAGCGCGTCGGCCACGTCCCGAAAGGCCGACTGGATGGCTTTTTCGTAGTTCGCCACGGCGATGGCCTGGCGCGCCTCGGTGGCGTGCAGGTTGGCGCGCAGCCGGCCGCCGTCAAAAATGGGCAGCGAGATGGCGGGTGAAAACGTCCAGGCCCGGCTGCCCGCGCTGAACAGGCCGTCCAGGCTCGCGCTGGCCGTGCCGAAAGATCCCGTCAGGCTCACGCGCGGGAAAAATGCCGCCCGGGCCGCCTCGATGCTGGCGTTGGCCGCCAGCAGCCGGTGCTCCGCCGCCATGATGTCGGGCCGCCGCAGCAGCAGGCCGGAGGGCAGGCCCGGATCGAGCTCGCGCAGCAATCCGGCGTCGGGCAGCGGCCCGGCGGCCGCCAGCAAGGGGACCGGTTCGCCGACCAGCAGGGCCAGGGCGTTGAGCTGCTGCTCCCGCGCCTGGGACAGCTGCTCGCCCAGCAATTGCGCCTGGTCGTGCAGCACCTGTGCCTGCGTGAGGTTCAATCGCGACGTGGCGCCGGCTTCGACGCGCCGCCTGAAGATGCGCAGCGTTTCGGCGCGGCTGGCCAGGGTCTGGTTCGCGATGGCGATGCGCTCGTCCAGTTCACGCAGGCCGAGGTAGGCATCGGCCACCTGCGAGACCAGCAGCACCGTCACGGCATCGCGCCCCTCCTCGCTGGCGAGATAGCCCTGCCGCGCGGCTTCATCCTGGCTGCCGAAACGGCCCCAGAAGTCGGGCTCCCAGCTGGCGGCGATGCCGGCCTGGTACTGGCTGGTCACCATGGGGCGGCCGGTCAGGCTGAGGTCCGCCGGCACGCGGGCCCGGTCCCCGCCCGCCTGCGCGGCAAAGGCCGGCAATGCATCGGCATGCTGCAGCCGCCAGAGCTGGCGGGCCTCGGCGACACGCAGCGCGGCCACGCGCAGGTCGCGGTTGCCGCGCAAGGCCTGGGCAATCAAGTTTTGCAGCGTGGGGTCGGGAAAGTATTCGCGCCAGCCGGCGGTCGCGGGCAATGAAGATGGGCTCGTGTCCGTCCCCGGGTAGCGGCCGGGCACGGGCATGACGGGCGCCGCCACATGGGAAGCCGGCCCGGCGCAACCGGCGACCAGCAATGCCAGGGACAAACCGGCACAAGCCAGGGCGCGGGGCCACACCGTGCGCCGGCCAGGCGCGGGGGATGAAAATTCCCGCGCCAGCAGGGCGATGCGCGGACCGCGGGAAATCGTTTCGGAATGACGGGCTCTCACAGCTGATCCTTTTAGTCCGGCCGTGTTGCCGTCTCAAGCCAGATTAAGGGCTGCGGCCCCGGACCCGCTTGCGCAAGATCAAGCAAGCGGACATTCGGGGGCAATCTCCAGCCGCGCAAGCCTTCACGCGCCGCGGGCCCTTCCCTCGCCTATTCGTGCGGCAGCGGCGCGGGCTTGCGGTGCGGCAGGAAGGGCGGCGGGCTCCACGGCGGCCTGTCCTCGCGCGCGGATTCGACCACCACCAGGTAGCGCCCCGCCTCGGGAACCGGCTCGCGGTCCGCCCGCAGCACCCAAAGCTGCCGGCCTTCCCGCACCGACTGCAGGTAGTCGGCATCCAGGATGGCGTGGCGGTCCAGAAAGGTATTGAGCGTGGCGGGGATGCGCACGCATCCCTTGGACTGCGCGCTGCCCAGGCGCTGCTCCAGCGCGTCCGGGTCGGTGGCATGCATCTGCAGCCGCATCTCCATCACCTTGCCGTCGCCCCAGCCCTTGGGCACGCGCTGCCAGCCAAAATCAAAGACGCGCATGCCCCTGGCCCCGTAGCCGCGTATGCCGTTGGCGTTCAAGGTGCCTTCGGCGCGGAAATCCGGGTTGGCCAGGCTGTGCGCGAAGACGCCCAGCGGCGTCTCGAAATGGTCGAAGCTGCCGGGCAAGCCCGTCGAGACCGGCGCCGCGCCCATGCCCGACCACTCGCCGCCGGCCGAGCGCAGCAGCACGAAAGCGGCCTGGACGTAGGGATGGCGGTCCACCACCACAAGGTACTGCGGCCCCTCCAACACGACACCCGCTTGCGCGAGCGCCGCCTCGGCAAGCCTGCCGTAGCCGGCGAACTCGGCGTCGGGCACCTCCAGGCGGCGGTCTACTTCCGCGCGGAAGGCGGCCGCGATGCCGGCGCCGGGCTGTGCCTCTTGCGCCTGCGCCTGCACGCCATGAAAGGCCAGCACGAAAACAGCGGCCACCGCGCAGCGTGTCAGTGCGCGCATGGCCGGCTCGTCGCGGGGCACAAACCCGGTGGGGTGGCGCATCATGGTTTCTCCTTGGAATGCCCGCCATTTTGCGGAGCCGCGGGCCGCGGCCCTTGACCGGCATCAAGCGCGGCGCTGCGCGCCAATTCCGGGCGGCCTGCCGTTCGCGCTGTTTGATGCAGCGCAATGCGCGGCCGGTGCATGCGCCTAGAGTGGTCTCAGGCGGTTCCGGCGCACGGCCGGAACCGCCCTCTTCCCACAGGAGGCCAAGCCATGATGCGCGCAATGGTTCTGCATACGCCCGGCCAGGCGCTGCGCCTGGAGACACGACCGGTTCCCGAACCGGCGGCCGGCGAAGTGCGGCTGCGCATTGAAGCCTGCGCGGTCTGCCGCACCGACCTGCACATCGTGGACGGCGAGCTGCCGCTGCCGCGCCTGCCGCTGGTGCCCGGCCACGAGATCATCGGCATCGTCGAGTCCCTCGGCGAAGGCGTGCACAGCCTGCATGCCGGCGACCGCGTCGGCGTGCCCTGGCTTGCGCACACCTGCGGCGATTGCCCCTTTTGCCGCCTGGGCCGCGAGAACCTCTGCGACCACGCGATCTTCACGGGCCACGGCCGCGACGGCGGCTTTGCGACCCACACGCTTGCCGAAGCCGCTTTCTGCATGCCCCTGCCGCGGTCGGCGGACCCCGTGCACATGGCGCCCATGATGTGCGCCGGGCTGATCGGCTGGCGCGCATTGCGCATGGCGGGCGGCGACGCGGAAAAGCTCGGCCTCTACGGCTTCGGCGCCGCCGCGCACCTGGTGGCGCAGGTCGCCCGGCGCCAGGGCCGCAAGGTCTATGCCTTCACGCGCCAGGGCGATACACGCGCCCAGGCCTTCGCGCGCTCGCTGGGCGCGGTATGGGCCGGCGGGTCGGAAGAAACGCCGCCCGAGCGCCTGGACGCCGCGATCATCTTCGCGCCCGTGGGCGAGCTGGTGCCCCTGGCGCTGCGCGCGGTGCGCAAGGGCGGGCGCGTCGTCTGCGGCGGCATCCACATGAGCGATATCCCGTCCTTTGCGTATGAACTGCTCTGGGAGGAACGGCAGCTGGTGTCGGTCGCCAACCTCACGCGCGCCGATGCGGCCGCCTTCCTGCATTTCACGGCGGCGCAGCCGCTGCGCGCCGAAACCACCATCTACCCGCTGGAGCGGGCCAACGAGGCCCTGGACGACCTGCGGGCCGGCCGGCTCAACGGGGCCGCCGTGCTGGTGCCTTGATCCCGCCGGAAAATGGGCGTTATGCGCGCCTGTCTGCGCTGTGTCTGCGCTATGTCAAACACGCCGGTTTGCGGCGCGCCTAAGCTGCCGCCATGAAGATCCAATTCCTGGGCGCCACCGACACCGTCACCGGCTCCAAATACCTGGTGCGCCACGGCGAAGCCTCCGTGCTGGTCGATTGCGGCCTGTTCCAGGGCTACAAGCCGCTGCGCCTGCGCAACTGGTCGCCGCTGCCCGTCGCCGCGGCCGACATCGATGCCGTGATCCTCACCCATGCCCACATCGACCACAGCGGCTACCTGCCGCTGCTGGCGCGCCAGGGCTTCACCGGCAAGGTGTTCTGCACGCCGGGCACGGCGGACCTGTGCCGCATCCTGCTGCCCGACGCCGGCCACCTGCAGGAAGAAGAAGCCGAATACGCCAACCGGCACGGTTTTTCAAAGCACGCGCCGGCCCTGCCGCTGTACACGCGCGAGGATGCGATGCGCTGCCTCAAGCTGCTGCACCCGGTGCCGGCCGGCAAACCCTGGCACCCGGTGCCCGGCCTGAACGCCAGCCTGACACCTTCGGGCCATATGGTGGGCTCGTCCTTCGTGCGGCTGGACGACGGCTCGCGCTCCATCCTGTTTTCCGGCGACATAGGCCGGCCCAACGACCTGGTGCTCAGGCCGCCTTCACCGATGGACGGCGCCGATTACCTGGTGGTCGAGTCCACCTACGGCGACCGCCTGCACAAGGATTCCGACCCCGTGCTGGCGCTGGGCCAGGTCATCAAGCGCACGGCCGCGCGCGGCGGCGTGGTGGTGATTCCCGCTTTCGCCGTGGGGCGCGCGCAAAGCCTGCTGCACTGCATCGAGGTGCTCAAAACCCAGGGCGTGATTGACCGCAAGCTGCCGGTCTACCTCAACAGCCCCATGGCGGCCAAGGCCACGCAGCTGTACCTCAAACACAAGGCCGAACTGCGGCTGACGTTCGCGGAGTGCGAGGCCATGGCGCACACGGCCCACATCGTCGAGTCGCCCGAGGAGTCGCGCCTGCTCAATGCCAAACACGGCCCCATGGTCATCATCGCCGCCAGCGGCATGGCCACCGGCGGGCGCGTGGTCCACCACCTCAAGGCCTTCGCGCCCGACAAGCGCAACACCATCCTGTTTGCCGGCTTTCAGGCCGGCGGCACACGCGGCGCCCTGATCGCCGGCGGCGCGCCCACGGTACGCATCCACGGCCAGGAGGTGCCGGTGCGCGCCGAGGTGGCGATGCTGGACGACCTGTCGGCCCATTCGGACGCCGCCGAAATCACGGGCTGGCTGCGCGGCTTCAAGTCCACGCCCAAACAGACCTTCGTCACCCACGGCGAGCCCGCCGCGGCCGATGCCATGCGCCAGCGCATAGAGCGCGAGTTGCACTGGCCCTGCCACCTGCCCTGTTACCTCGAGTCGGTTTCGCTCGACTGATTCAGTTCGCCGGCAAGCGGTCGGTTTCAGGCCAGCCCGCACCACTCGGCAATGCGGTGCATCATGTCGCTCCACAAGCCGAACACCGCGGCCAGCACCAGCACGCCGCCGGCCAGGCGCACGCCCAGCTGGTCGCGCAGGCCGTTGCCGGCGCGGCGCAGCCAGGCCAGCAGTTGCGGCGCCAGCAGCAGCGAGACACTGCTGCCCGCGGCAAACGCCGCCATGGCCAGTGCGCCCTGCAGCGGCCCGCCGCTCAAGGACGCGACCAGCAGCGCCGAATACAGCAGGCTGCAGGGCATGAAGGCCCAGAGCGCGCCGACGGAGAACATGCCGCCGCGCGATGCGGCCATGGCCCCGACCCGGGACCAGGCCGAGCGCCCTGCCCGGTCGGCCCAGGCCGGCTGGCTGGCTTTGACCACCAGCATCAGTCCCCAGCCGAGCACGGCCAGGTGGAACAGCACCCAGAGCGGCTTGACCACGGCGGCCTGTTCCGTGATCCAGGCAAAACTTTGCACCGCCGCCGCGGCAGCAGCGCCCGCGGTGGAATAGCCCACAAGCCGCCCGGCCTGGAAGACCAGCGGCGACTGCGGCCGGCGCTGCGGCTGCGCGCCCATGCGTCTGAGCCCGCCGCAGGCCGCGCCGCACATCACCGCGCAATGCGGCCCGCCGGCAAGCCCCATCAACAGGGCCGTGGTGGCGAGCGCGTAAGACATGGACATGGGCAGCGGCGCAACCGGGATCAGATGATGCGCGAGAAGCGGCTGCGGTTGAGGTCGGACTGCAGGTAGCGGTCGAACACCATG
Source organism: Polaromonas sp. YR568 (assembly GCF_943369415.1). Taxonomy (GTDB): domain Bacteria; phylum Pseudomonadota; class Gammaproteobacteria; order Burkholderiales; family Burkholderiaceae_C; genus Polaromonas. The sequence goes on along the minus strand of NZ_CALRNF020000018.1, from coordinate 18,660 downwards.
GCCACCGCGCGCAGCACGAAGCGGCCGTCGGGCGTCACCTCGATGCCGGTGTCGGACAGCACGACCAGGCCGGCGTCCTCCAGTTCGCGCAGGCGCTCGAGTTCGGCGGCGAAGTAGCTCTTGAAGTCCAGCATCCAGGCCAGCTCTATCGATTCGAACCAGACCCGGCCCTGGCACATGATGGCCATGATCACCGCGCGGCGCGCCAGGTCGTCGCGGCTCAGCGCCAGGCCGCGCGTGACCGGGAAGCGCCCCTGGTCCAACAGGTCGCAGTATTCCTCCAGGTCCTTGGCGTTCTGGCTGTAGGTGGCGCCGACCGCGCCTATGGCCGACACGCCCAGGCCCACCAGGTCGCGGTCGGGCTGGGTGCTGTAGCCCTGGAAGTTGCGGTGCAGCCGGCCCTCGCGGCTGGCCACGGCCAGGGAGTCGTTCTCGAGCGCGAAATGGTCCATGCCGATGTAGCGGTAGCCCGCGCCCTGAAAGCGTTGCATGGCCTCGGCCAGCATGGCGGCCTTGTCCTCGGCCGCCGGCAAGAGCGCGGACGCGATGTGCCGTTGCGGCTTGAAGCGTTCCGGCAGATGGGCGTAGGCGTAGAGGGCGATGCGGTCCGGCCTGAGGTCCTCGATCTGGCGTATGGTGCGCGCGAAGGAGGTCTGCGTCTGCCGCGGCAGGCCGTAGATCAGGTCCACGTTGATGGAGTCAAACCCGAGCGCGCGCGCCTGGGCGACCAGCGCGAAGACCTGTTCGGCGGGCTGCACGCGGTGCACGGCCTTCTGCACGTCGGGGTCGAAATCCTGCACGCCGAAGCTCAGGCGGTTGAAGCCCAGGGCCGCCAGCGCGGCCAGGCGCGTGTTGTCCACGGTGCGCGGGTCCACCTCGATGGCCATTTCCGCGCCGGGCGCGAAGTCGAAGTTGCGCCTGAGCATGTCCATGAGCCGCCCGAGTTCCGCGTCGGACAGAAACGTCGGCGTGCCGCCGCCCAGGTGCAACTGGCTGACGGGCTGGCCCTGCCCCAGGCGCGCCGTGTACAGGGCCACTTCGCGCTCCAGGTAGCCCAGGTAGGCGGTGGCGCGGCTGTGCTGTTTGGTGATGATCTTGTTGCAGGCGCAGTAGTAGCACAGCGATTCGCAAAACGGGATGTGCACATACACCGACAGCGGCGCCGCCGAGGTCTCGGCCCGCGCGCGCCTGTCGTCCAGCGCGCGCGCGTGGTCGGCAGCGGTAAAGGCCTCGACAAAACGGTCCGCCGTCGGAAACGAGGTGTAGCGCGGGCCGGAGATGTCGAATTTGCGAAGGGCCTGGGGTAGAACAGCGGGCATGGGGGGTTCAGGAAGTGAGGCCTCCACTGTGCCGCCCGCCTGCCCCGGCGGCGTTGATGTGGATCAACGAAGGCGCAAGGTGATAGAAGCTCTTCGCTGTCTGCAGGCGGCACAGCGGCGCGTTTGCCCTGTGCTTGACCTGCGTCAAATCGCCGCGCAGGGCGCGCCTTAAGCTGGCGGCTTCCCCATTGCACGGGTCGACGGCCCGGCCGCCAACCCTTTATTTCCTCATGTCCCTGTCACCCGCCATCCAAGCCAACCAGGCCACCGTCCTTCCGCACCGCAAAGTCCTGCGCTCCTGGCTTCTTCCCATTTCGGCCAAAAACACCGGCCTCGCCCTGGCGATGTCCCTGGCGGATTTCGCCCTGTTCGCCGCATGCATGGCAGGCGCCGTGCTCGCGAGCCACCCTTCCGTGCAATTGCTCATGGGCCTGCTGGCCGGCTTCATGATCGCCAGGCTGTTCATCCTGGGCCACGACGCCTGCCACCAGAGCTTCACCCCGCATCGCAGGCTCAACCGCTGGCTGGGCCGGCTGCTGTTCCTGCCCTCGCTGACGCCCTACAGCCTGTGGGACGTGGGGCACAACATCGTGCACCACGGCTACACCAACCTCAGCGGCTTCGACTTCGTCTGGCAGCCCGCGACCCTGGAAGCCTATGAAAGCATGCCCGCCTGGAAGCGGGCGCTGGAACGCGCTTACCGCAGCGGCTGGGCGCCCTGGCTGTATTACCTTGTGGAGATCTGGTGGAAGCGGCTGTACTTTCCGTCCAAAGCCGTGATGCCCACGCGCCGCAGCATTTTTGTGGCCGACAGCCTGCTGGTGACTGCGGGCGCGGCGGCCTGGGTCGCGGGACTTGTGCTTGCGGCATCAGCCACCGGCCAGTCGGCGCTCTGGCTCCTGGCCGTGGGGTTTTTCCTGCCGCTGCTGGTGTGGAACGGCCTGATCGGGTTTGTGGTCTATGTGCACCACACGCACACCAGCATCGCCTGGTACGACAACAAGAAGAGCTGGTCCGACGCCAACCCCTTTGTCTCCACCACGGTGCACCTGACCTTCAATTCGTTTTTCGGCGCGGCGCTGCACCACATCATGGAGCACACCGCCCACCACGTGGACATGGGCGTGCCGCTGTACCGCCTCAAAAAGGCCCAGGCCCTGCTGGAGGAAAAACTGCCCGGCCACATCGTGGTGCAGCCGTTCTCCTGGGGTTGGTATTTCGACACGGCACAGCGCTGCAAGCTCTATGACTTCGGGCGTCGGCAATGGACGGACTTTGCCGGCCGCCCGACCTCGCAGGGCATGGCCGGCCCCGTTCAGGCTGTGAACAACTTCTAGTGGACGCGCGTGTCGAAGACGCGCTGCAGCGCAGCCTGGTCCAGGATGCGGATGTGGCGCTTGTCGACCTCGAGGATGCCCTGCTGCTGGAAGGCCGAGAAGGTGCGGCTCACGGTCTCCAGCTTCATGCCCAGGTAGCTGCCGATTTCGGCGCGCGACATGCGCAGGTGGAATTCGCCGGCCGCGTAGCCGCGCAGCTTGAGCCGCTGCGAGAGGTTGAGCAGGAAGGCGGCCAGGCGCTCTTCGGCGTTCATGCTGCCCAGCAGCATCATCAGGCTGTGCTCCCTGACGATTTCGCGGCTCATCAGCCGGCTGACGGCCTGCTGCATGCCGGTGCTGGTGGCGGCCAGGCCGCTGATCTCGTCGTAGGGAATGGTGCAGACTTCGGTGTCTTCCAGCGCGGTGGAGTTGCTGGCGTAGGCGCCGTTGGCGATGCCGTCCAGGCCCATGAGTTCACCGGCCATCTGGAAGCCGCTGACCTGTTCGCGGCCGTCCGCCAGCGTCAGGCTGGATTTGAAGGTGCCCATGCGCACCGCGTAAATATTGCGGAAGGCCTGGCCTTCATGGTAGAGCGCCTCCCCGGCCTTGACCTTGGTGCGGTGGAACTTGAGGCCGTCCAGGCCGTCCACGTCCGAGGGCTTCATGCCGCAGGGCAGGCAGAGGTCGCGCAGGTTGCAGTTCGAGCACTGTGTCGTCAGCGGCGGAATGACCGCGGCGGATGAAGTATCGCTGGCGGTTGAACAGGCTGTGGTCATGACGGCTCCCTGGGTTAAGAGGATGAAACGGGTTGATGAAGAGTTCGCTGCGGCGACAGCATGGCCGCGGCTTGCACCTGGCCTGCGAGCTGGTAGAACTCGGCGTGTTTGTCGAGGAAGCAGGCGGCGCCCGCGGCCAGGTAGTGCGCGCGGTAGGCCGGCTCGGCGTGGTTGCTCAGGACGATGAAGGGAATGTCCCGCGCGGCCTTGCGAACGGCCTCCAGGACCTGCATGCCGGTGCCCTTTTCGAACTGCACGTCGAGCACCGCCACGTCGGGCCGTGTCGCCAGGATGCCGGCGACCGCCGATTCCGGCGTACCGGCCTGCCCCGCGACCACCATGCCCTGGGCCTGCAGCATCGCGGCCACACGGCTGCGGCTCAGCGCGGAGTCGTCGGCCAGAAAAACCCGGGTGGGTGAAGTGCTGTGTTGCATGCCCCTACTGTCGCGCAGGCGGCGCTTGCGGAACATCGGCTTTTGCTGAAAGGCCGGCTCGGATAAGGCTGGTTTGCCGGCGCACGCCTTCCGAGCCGGACTCGGAATTTTCCGAGTTCCCGGCTTCGCGGGCAGGCCGGCCGGACGCCTAGTGCGCCATCAACACCGGCAACGTCATGCTTTTGAGCACGGTCCGCGATGCGCCGCCCAGCACCCATTCATAGGCGCGGGCATGCCCGTAGCAGCCCATCACCAGCAGGTCGGCCTGCAGGTCGAAGGCGCGCGACAGCAGCACGTCGCCGAGGTTCGCGGGTTCCGCGCCTTCCCGGTGCCAGGTGGCGTCGATGCCATGGGCCTTCAGGTAAGACACGATGTCGGGGCCCTCGCCCTCACCTTCCGCCTCCGCATCGCCGCCCCAGCTCAGGATGTGCACGGAGTTTGCGCCGCGCAGTATGGGCAGCGCAGCCGTCACCGCGCGCGCCGCCCCTCGGCCGGGTTTCCAGGCGATCACCACCTTGCCCGGCAGACCGGGCCTGGCCGAGGTGTAGGGCAGCACCAGCGCGGGCCGCCCGCTCAGGGCGATCACGGTCTCCACGAAATCCGCAGGCATCAATGTGGACCAGCCCTCGCCCGGGCCGTGTTGCCCCAGCACCAGCAGGTCGGCATACAGCGCCCGCCCGGCAAATGCGGGGGCCAGCGGAAACTCATGGATCTCGGCCCAGGCGGCCGGCATGCCCGCGGGCCTGAGCTGCTCGAAGACCGAGCGCGCGCGCGCCAGTTCGGTGTCCTGTGCGTTTTCGCGCTTCACGGCCAGGCCAGTGCCCATGCCCGAGGCGACGGGAAGCGCCTCGGAGGCCGACGGCGAGGCGTACAGCGCGGTGACGCCTGCCCCGTGCCGGGCGGCGAGCCGGCAGGCGAACTCCAGGCGTTGCGCGAATTGCGGTGTGGCATCGGCATGGACCAGCAGCTGTTTCAGTTCATCGCTCATGGAACACCCCGGTTCAATCAAGTTGGAATGTCTTGACTGTAGGCAGGTGCGGCCGCGGCGGTGTTGACCCTCGTCAACACCATGCGCATTGCGCGGCGGTTTTCAGCTTTGCGCGCTCAGCCGTCCAGCGGTTCGGCCAGGCCGTGCTTGATCGCGTAGCGGATCAGCTCGCTCTGGTTTTGCAGCCCCATTTTCTGCATGAGGTTGGTCTTGTGGGTGCTGACGGTCTTGACCGACAGGTTCAGCTTTGTACCGATGTCCGTCAGGGAAACGCCGGCCACCAGCAACTGCAGCACTTCGAATTCGCGGTTGGAAAGGCTCTCGTGCGGCACCACCGGGCTGCCGGGCATGGCGCCCAGCGCAAGCTGCTCGGCGACCTCGGCGCTGATGAAGGCGCCGCCCGAGGCCACCTTGCGTATCGCCTGCTCCAGCTGGGCCGGCGCGCTTTCCTTGGTCAGGTAGCCGCTGGCGCCGTTCTTGATGGCGCGCACGGCGTATTGCAGTTCCTGGTGCATGCTCAGCACCAGGATGCGCAGCTGCGGCTTTTCGGCGCGTATCAGCTTGATCAGTTCCATGCCGCTGCGGCCCGGCATGGAGAGGTCCAGCAGCAGCACGTCGAAGTCCAGCTCGCGCACGCGCTGCATGACTTCCGTGCCGTTGCCCGCCTCGCCCATGACTTCCATGCCTTCAATCGACGACACGATGCGCTTGAGCCCCTCGCGCACGATGGAATGGTCGTCGGCAATCACAATCCGCGTCACGTCATGTCTCCTGTTTCGGGCACCGGGATGCTGACCCGTATGCGGGTGCCCCGGCCCGGCGCCGTGTCTATGTCCACCGTCCCCTGCAGCAGGCGGGCCCGCTCGCGCAGGCCCATGAGGCCCAGCGAGCTGGCCTTGCGCGGCGCGTCCGCCGCGAAGCCGGCGCCGTCGTCGGCCACCTCGAGTATCACGCCCGCGGCCGTGCGCTCTATGCGCACCTCGGCCTGCGACGCGCCGGCGTGCTTGGCCACGTTCACCAGCGACTCCTGCACGATGCGGAACACCGCGGTCGCATAGGGTTCGGCCAGCTCGACCTCCTCGTCCAGCGACAGCTGGCACGGCACGCCGTAGCGCTGGGTGAAATTGTGGGTCAGCCACTGGATGGCCGGCACCAGGCCCAGGTCGTCCAGCAGCAGCGGCCGCAGGTCCGAGGCGATGCGGCGCGTGGCGGCGACGGTGGTGTCCAGCAGGCCCAGCATGTCGTCGAGTTTGGCGCGCACGGCGCCGGCATCGGCGGGCATGGCTTCGCGAATCCAGGTGGCGTCCATCTTGATGGCCGTCAGCGACTGCGCGAGTTCGTCGTGCAGTTCGCGTGCGATGCGGGTTTTTTCGCTTTCGCGGATGGCGTGGGCCGCCGAGGCGAAAGCGCTCAGTTCCTCGCCGGCGCGCACGCGCTCGGTCACGTCGCGCAGGATGACAGTGTAGAGCTTGCCGTGCGCGGTGTCCAGCTGCGAGATCGAGGCTTCCAGCGGAAACTCCTCGCCGCCGGCCCTGAGCCCGTAGAGCACCGTGCCGTCGCCCATGCGCCGCGAGGTGATGCCGGTCTGGCCGAAGCTTCTGAGCTGCGCGCCGTGCATGCCCTGGTGGCGCTGCGGAATCAGGCGCGTGAGCGGCTGGCCCAGCATCTCGCGCGTGGGCCAGCCGAAAATCTTCTCGGCGGCCTTGTTGTAGAGGATCACGTGCTGCTCGCTGTCCACGGTGATGATGGCGTCCATGGCCGAGTCCAGCAGGCCGGCCAGCCTGGCGTCGGCGCCCTCCAGGGCCTGTTTGCCGGCACGGTCCCGCGCAGCGTCCCGCCCGGCCAGCAGCCAGGCGACGCCGCAGGTCAGGGCGGCCAGCGCCGCCACCAGTTGCAGGCCGGGCAGCGAGTGCGGGCTGTGTACCAGATTGAAGGCGGCCAGCAGCGTCAGGGTCGCCATCACGGCCAGGACGATGGCCGCCGAGCGCCGGCGCCTGGGCACCGTATCACCGACGTGGGGGAAAAGGGACATGGGGCGAGGACCGGGGAGTGGGTGCCCGATCTTACCGCCCTGCCCTTTTTGCGAAAACCGGCGCATGAAGGCCGGCATCAATCCTCTTGCGCGGAGGCGGCCTGCGCGGGCCGCGAAGGCCCGGGCACGGGCCCCATCAACAGCACCGTCAGCGCGCTGGAGGCGGCGCAGGCCAGCCAGAATACAAAAAAAGCGGCGGTCTGCAGCGCCAGCCGCGACAGCCCCGCGGGCTGGCCGTAGCGCAGCATTTCCTCAGGGTCGAACAGCCCGAACAGCAGCAGTTCCAGCAGGCAGGCCGACAGAAAGGCCGGCCAGGCGATGCCCAGTATCTTGTTGGCTGAAATCATCGTGTCTCCTCTTTATGGTTGCGCCCGTTGCGGACGTCAGGCGCCTGGAGGGCGCTCAGGGCCGCGCCGTCTTGTCCGGCGTGGCCGCGTGGTTGCGCCCTTCCAGCGCCGGGGCCAATGCCCTGGGCTGGCTCAGCACCAAAGGCCGCGATGCCCGCGCGGGCTGCTGCCCGCCTATGACCTCATCCTGGTACTTGACGGCCAGGAAGCCCGTCACCATGCTGGCCACGACCACCACAGCGGGCCCGGAAATCACCAGCCAGACATGGCCGTGCCGCCACCAGGGAGAGGCTTGGTCAGGGAGGGTATTCATGAAAGGCCTTTCATTGCAGTTCATCGCGATGCATCGCGGTTCATCGGGGAACAAGGAACACGGATTTTTCTTCGACGTGGGCGCGCCCGGCTTCATCGCCGACGCGGAACACGATGGGGTGGGAACCGGGCGCGGCCGAGCCGTAGGGAATCTGGACCCGCACGGCGACCCAGCGCGATTCGGTGGGGCCGACGCTGACCTCGGCTTCGGAGGCGACCGACAGGCCCTCCAGCCCGCTCGCCACGATGCTGTAGCGCTGCGGCTGCTCGGTGGCGTTCATGACCTGCAGGCGGTAGACATTTTCCAGCCGCCCGCCGGGCGCGATGCGCGAGAGCGCGGCGCGGTCGCGCACCACGTCCACCTTCAGCGGCATGCGCGCCACCAGGCTCCACAGCAGCGCCAGGCACAGCACGCCCAGCAGCGTGGTGTAGACCAGCACGCGCGGGCGCAGCACCCGGCGCAGCATGCGGGACGCGTCCCACTTGCCGGCCAGCGCGTTCTGCGTGGTGAAGCGGATCAGGCCGCGCGCATAGCCCATCTTGTCCATCACGCCGTCGCACACGTCCACGCAGGCCGCGCAGCCTATGCACTCGTACTGCAGGCCCTCGCGGATGTCTATGCCCGTCGGGCAGACCTGCACGCACAGGGTGCAATCGACACAGGCGCCCAGCGACAGCGCGGCCGGGTCGGCCTGGCGCGAGCGGGCGCCGCGCGGCTCGCCGCGCGCCGGGTCGTAGCTCACGATCAGCGTGTCCTTGTCGAACATCGCGCTCTGGAAACGCGCATAGGGGCACATGTATTTGCACACCTGCTCGCGCAGGAAGCCGGCATTGCCGTAGGTGGCGAAGCCGTAGAACAGCACCCAGAAGATTTCCCAGCCGCCCATCCGCGTCTGCAGGAACTGCATGATCAGCTCGCGGGCCGGCACGAAATAGGCGACGAAGGTAAAGCCGGTCCACATGGCCACGCCTATCCAGAGGATGTGCTTGAACCATTTCTTGACCAGCTTTTCCAGCGAGAACGGCGCGCCGTCCAGCCGCAGCCTGGCCGTTCGGTCGCCCTCGACCTTGCGCTCTATCCAGAGGAAGATTTCGGTGTACACCGTCTGCGGGCAGGCAAAGCCGCACCACAGCCGGCCCGCCACCGCGGTGAACAGGAACAGCGACAAGGCGCTGGCCACCAGCAGGCCCGTCAGGTAGATGAAGTCCTGCGGGTAAAGCACATAGCCCAGCAGGTAAAACCGCCGCGCGCCCAGGTCGAACAGCACGGCCTGGCGCTCGCCCCACTGCAGCCACGGCAGGCCGTAGAAGAACAGCTGGGTCAGGACCACAAAGGCCCAGCGCCAGCGCGCGAACAGCCCGCTCACCGAGCGCGGGTAGATCTTCTTTTGTGCCTCGTACAGGGACTCCCCGGCCGGGCCGGCGACCGGCACGATGGGAATGGTTTTGCGCAGGGGAAGCTGGGTCACCGTCGCCTCAGAGTTTCGCCGCGGCGGGAGCGGGTTTGTTGGACAGGCCCCAGATATAGGCCGTCAGCACGTGGATCTGCGCTTCCGTGAGCTTGCCGCCCTGCGCGGGCATCTCGTTGGTCTTGCCCTTGTTGACGATGTCGACGATGGCCTGCTCGCCCCAGCCGTGCAGCCAGATGTCGTCGGCCAGGTTGGGCGCGCCTATGGTCGTGTTGCCCTTGCCGTCCACGCCGTGGCAGGCCGCGCAGGCGGTGAATTTGGACTTGCCCAGCTGCGCGCGCACCGAATCATGCGGGCCGCCCGACAGGCTCAGCACGTACTGCGCCACATTGCGCACGTCGTCGGGCGTGCCGACGGCCGCGGCCATGGGCGGCATCTGCGCCTTGCGCCCGCCGGTCAGGGTTTCCTTGATTTTCTCGGGCGATCCGCCGTGCAGCCAGTCCTTGTCGGCCAGGTTGGGAAAGCCCTTGCTGCCGCGCGCGTCCGAGCCGTGGCACTGGGCGCAGTTGTTCATGAAGAGGCGCTCGCCCACCGCCATCGCATTGGCGTCGCCCGCAAGCTGCTCCGCAGGCTGGCCGGTGAACTGGGCGTACAGCGGCGCCAGCTCCTTGTCCGCCTTGACCATGGCGGCATCGTATTCACCGCGCGTGCTCCAGCCCATTTCGCCCTGGTAGGCGCCCAGGCCCGGATAGGCCACCAGGTACAGCAGGGAATAGACCACGCTGATCACGAACAGCCACATCCACCAGCGCGGCATGGGGTTGTTGGACTCGCGCAGGTCGCCGTCCCAGACGTGGCCCGTCGTGTTGTCGCTGCTCGGGACTATTTTTTGGCGGGCCGTGACCCACAGCAGGACCAGCGCGCCGAGGATGCCGATCAATGTCAGCGCGGCCACATACCAGGACCAGAAGTTGTCTGTGAAATCGCTCATGGCTCACACCCGATGTGTTGTGCGGTGAATAAAAAAACGGTGAAGAAGGTTTGCATGGCTGAAGGCCCTCAGTCCTGCAGGAAGGGGATTTTTGCGTCCTCTTCGAAGCGTTTTCGGTTGCGGCTGGAATAGGCCCACACCAGCAGGCCGATGAAAGTGGCAAAGCACAGCAGGGTTGCGATGATGCGCAGCGTGTTGACGTCCATGGCTGTTTTCCTTTATTTCAGGGCCTTGCCCATGACTTGCAGATAGGCGACGAGAGCGTCCATTTCCGTCTTGCCCTTCACCACGGCGGCGGCCTCGGCGATTTCGGCGTCGGTGTACGGCACCCCTACCCTGCGCAGCGCGGTCATGCGCGGCGCCGAGTCGGCGGGGTCGACGGGAGTTTTTTCCAGCCAGGTGTAGGCCGGCATGTTGGATTCGGGCACGACGTCGCGCGGGTTGTTCAGGTGGATGCGGTGCCATTCGTCGGTGTACTTGCCGCCCACGCGCTGCAGGTCGGGCCCGGTGCGCTTGCTGCCCCACTGGAAGGGGTGGTCGTAGACAAACTCGCCGGCCACCGAGTAGTGGCCGTAGCGCAGCGTCTCGGCGCGAAACGGCCGGATCATCTGCGAGTGGCAGTTGTAGCAGCCTTCCCGCAGGTAGATGTCGCGGCCGGCCAGCTGCAGCGCGCCGTAGGGCTTGACGCCTTCGAGCGGCATGGTGGTCGACTTCTGGAAGAACAGCGGCACGATCTCCACCAGGCCGCCGACGGCGATCACCAGCAGGATCAGGATGATCATCAGGAAGTTGTTGGTCTCGATCTTCTCGTGCGAGAAGCCCGCGGCCTTTGTGTTGTCGTCTTTCATGGGATGGACTTTCTTTCTTTTCTCTTGTCAGGCGTGGGCCAGCACCGGCACTTGAATCCGCACGGGCCGGCCTTTGGCCACCGTCATGCAGACGTTCCAGGCCATCAGCACCATGCCGCTCAGGTACAGCAGCCCGCCGAAGAAGCGCACCACGTAGAAGGGATAGGTGGCCTTGACGGCTTCCACAAAGGTGTAGGTCAGGGTTCCGTCGGTGTTGATGGCGCGCCACATCAGGCCCTGCATCACGCCGGCGATCCACATGGCCGCGATGTAGAGCACGATGCCCACGGTGGCCGTCCAGAAATGCACCTCGATGGCGCGCATGGAATACATCTGCTTCTGCCCGAACAGGCGGGGGATCAGGTAATACAGCGTGCCCATGGAGATCAGGCCCACCCAGCCCAGCGCGCCGGAGTGCACGTGGCCCACGGTCCAGTCGGTGTAGTGCGACAGCGAATTGACGGTCTTGATGGACATCAGCGGGCCCTCGAAGGTGCTCATGCCGTAGAAGGACAGCGAGACGATCAGGAAGCGCAGGATGGGATCCTCGCGCAGCTTGTGCCAGGCGCCCGACAGGGTCATCACGCCGTTGATCATGCCGCCCCAGCTGGGCGCCAGCAGGATCAGCGAGAACACCATGCCCACCGATTGCGTCCAGTCGGGCAAGGCCGTGTAGTGCAGGTGGTGCGGGCCCGCCCACATATAGGTGAAGATCAGCGCCCAGAAGTGGACGATGGACAGGCGGTAGCTGTAGACCGGCCGCTCGGCCTGCTTGGGGATGAAGTAATACATCATGCCCAGGAAGCCCGCGGTCAGGAAGAAGCCGACGGCGTTGTGGCCGTACCACCACTGCACCATGGCATCCTGCACGCCCGCGTAGGCGGAATACGATTTCATCCAGCCCGCCGGGATCTCCGCGCTGTTGACCACGTGCAGCACCGCCACCGCCAGGATGAAGGCGCCGTAAAACCAGTTGGCCACGTAGATGTGCCTGACCTTGCGGGTTCCCAGCGTGCCGAAGAAAACCACCGCGTAAGCCACCCAGACCAGGGTGATCAGGATGTCTATGGGCCATTCGAGTTCGGCGTATTCCTTGCCGGTGGTGTAACCCAGCGGCAGGCTGATCGCGGCGGCCAGGATAACCAGCTGCCAGCCCCAGAAGGTGAAGGCGGCCAGCCGCGGCGCAAACAGCGGCACGCTGCTGGTGCGCTGGACCACGTAGTAGCTGCTGCCTATCAGCGCGCAGCCGCCGAAGGCGAAGATCACCGCGTTGGTGTGCAGCGGCCTGAGCCGGCCGTAGCTGAGCCAGGGAATGCCGAAGTTGAGTTCAGGCCAGGCCAGCTGGGCGGCGATGAACAGCCCCACCAGCATGCCCACCACGCCCCACAGCACCGCGGCCAGTGAAAACTGGCGAACCACCGTGTCGTGGTAGGCCACCCCTCGTGTCGTTTCTTCGTTCATGAAGCACCTTTTGTCTAGATGCTTCAAAGTGTCGGCGCGGCGGGCGGCGCGGCACTTGATACAGGTCAATCATCGTGAAGAATGCGCTCGCCTTCCTGCTCCAGCGCCTCGAACTGGCCGCGCCATACGGCCCAGCCCAGCCCGCCGAGGATGAGCAGCGCCAGCACGACGGACAGGGGGATCAGTAAAAACAGGATGTCCATTTAATCTTGTGACGCGTTGCGCGCCAGCCTCGCCGAATTGGCCACCACCAGCAGCGAACTCGCCGCCATGCCGAAGCCGGCCAGCCAGGTCGGCATAAAACCCAGGATGGCCAGCGGCACGCAGGTCGCGTTGTAGAGCGCGGCCCACAGCAGGTTCTGGCGCACCACCGCGCGGGTGCGCCGCGCCTGCGCGAGCACGTCCGCCACGGTGAGAAGCCGGTTGCCTGTCATGATGAAATCCGCCCCGGCCTGGGCCAGCGGCACGGCCCGGCCCATGGCCATGGACACGTCGGCCACGGCCAGCGCGGGCCCGTCGTTCATGCCGTCGCCCACCATCATGACGCGGTGGCCTTCGCGCTGTAGGCCGCGCACGTGTTCGAGCTTGACCTCCGGCGTGCATTCGCCGAAATACCAATCAATGCCGGCGCGGCGCGCCAGTCGGGCCACGGCCCGGCCGGTATCGCCCGACAGCAGCTGCACCCGCACGCCCATCTGGAGCAGCGCGGCCACGGCCTGGGCCGCGTCGGGCCGCATCGCCTCGTCAAGCTCGAAGCCCGCCAGGTAATGCTCGCCGTCGGACAGGTGCGCCTGCAGCACCGGCACGTCGCGGCCCGGCACGGGCGCGCGGCAGAAAAAGGCCGAACCCAGGTAAAGGTATTGCGCGTCGCTGCCGTCCGGCCGCGCGACCTTGCCGCGCAGGCCCCGGCCCGTGACCTCTTCCACCTCGCTGGCCACCCAGTCATTCCCGGAAAGATTCGCCGGAAAGCGCGCGGCAATGGCGCGCGAGACCGGGTGCAGCGAATGCCGGGCCAGCGCGCCGGCCTTGTAGCAGGCCTCGTCGCGGTCCACGCCGGCGGTCACATGGGCCATGACCACGTCCATGCGGTCTTCCGTCAGCGTGCCGGTCTTGTCGAAGATGACGGTGTCGACGGCTGCGCAGCTCTCCAGCGCCTGCAGCTTGCGCACCAGCACGCCGCGCCGCGCCAGCGCGCCCGCGCCGGCCAGCATGGCCGCCGGCGTGGCCAGCGACAAGGCGCAGGGGCAGGTCACGATGAGCACCGAGACCGCGACCGCCATCGCATGCGCCTGGCCGAAAGGCCACCACCACCAGGCCGCGCCGGCGGCGGCCAGCAGCACGGCCGCCAGGAAGGGGCTGGCGATGCGGTCCACCAGTTGCACCAGGCCGGGTTTTTCGACCGAGGCCTGCTCCATCAGGGTGACGATTTCGGCATAGCGGGTTTGCGCGCCGACGCGCTGCACACGCACCAGCAGCACGCCCGTGAGGTTGTGGCTGCCGGCGATGACGCCGTCGCCCGCGCGCCGCAGCAGCGGTTTGGACTCGCCCGTCAGCAGCGACTGGTCGACGCGGCTCTCGCCGCCCTCCACCGTACCGTCGGCGGGAAAGGCCTGGCCCGGCAGCACGCGCACCAGGTCGCCGGCCGCGAGGCGGCGCACCGCCACCGCGCGAAAACTGCCGTCGGCCTCCTGCCGCTCCACGCTGTCGGGCAGCCGGCGCATCAGCGCTTCCAGCGCGCCGGCCGTGCGGTCGCGCAGGCGCTGCTCCAGCAGGCGGCCCGACAGCAGGAAGAAGACGAACATGGGCACCGAGTCGTACGAGGCATGCGCGCCCCAGGGGCCGCCCGGGTCGAAGGCCGCGGCCGTGCTGGCGCCGAAGGCGATCAGCACGCCCAGCGCCACCGGCACGTCCATGCCTATGCGCAGGTTGCGCACGTCCCGCAGCGCCGCGGCAAAAAACGGCCAGCAGGAAAACAGCAGCACCGGCAGCGTCAGCACCCAGGAGGCCCAGCCCAGCAGCGCCTGGATGTCGGGCGTGATCTCGCCGGGCGCCGACAGGTAGGCGGGCGCCGCGTACATCATGACCTGCATCATGCAAAAGCCCGCCACCAGCCAGCGCCACAGCATCAGGCGCTGGGCCTGCACCCGGCGGCCGGCCAGCAGCAGGTCGCCCGCCGGCAAGGCGCCGTAGCCGGCCTGGCGCAAGGCCGCCATCCAGAGGGACGGGCGCGTGGCTTGCGGATTCCATTGCAGCCGCGCCGTGGCCGTCACGCCGTTGACCTGGACCGTGTCCACGCCGGGCAGCCTGCCCAGCGCCTCCTCCACCGTGAGCGCGCAGGCCGCGCAGTGCATGCCTTCCAGCGCCAGGCAGGACTCCCACCAGCCCTCGCGCCCCGCCACCGGACGGCTGAAGCCCTCCCACTCGGCCGGCTCGTCCATCGCCTCCCATGCGGCGGCGCGGCCTGCGTCGGGCGGGGGAAGACCGGCGGGAACCGGGAAGGTAGCGGTTTGCATCACGCAAGCGTAGCCGTGCTGAGTGCCGCGCCCTTGACATGGATCAAGCCCGGGCGGGTGCGGCGCCTCTGCGTACGTTACCGAACAGTCCGATGGCCGGATGTTTGCGATAACGGCCATGCAGGGCTTTGCGCGGCGTTTGCGCCTGCCAAAGCGGCGTCGCCTTGATCCAGGACAAGCGGCGGAGCTTCCGGTGCCCCCAGACTGGCACCTGCCGAATGCAGCCTCCAGGCCGGCTTGCCTTTTGCCGCCTGGGTAAAACCGGACAAAAAAGACAACGATGAAAATCCCCCTCGCCGCTGAAAAAAGCCCGCGACCCGAAACACCCGGCGACCCGTCGGTCCGCGAGATCGAAGACGTCGCCGCCAGCACGGGCGCGGACCTGCTGCACGGCCTTTCTTCCGGCGAAGCGTCACGGCGGCTTGCCGCGCAAGGGCCCAATACCCTCAACGCCGCGCCGCCCGTGAGCGCCTGGCGGCGCGTTCTCTCGCAGTTCCAGGACCCCCTGATCTATCTGCTGCTGGCGGCCATTGCCATTTCGCTGCTCGCATGGGCCATGGACGGGCGGCACGGCTGGCCGATTGACGCCCTGGTGATTGCCGCCGTCGTCCTGCTCAATGCCGCGCTGGGCTACGTGCAGCAGGCCAAGGCGCGCAGCGCGGTGGAGGCCCTGGCCAAACTCACGCAGGCGAGTTCTTCGCTGATGAGGGACGGCCGCGTGCAAAAGGTGGCGCTGGCATCGCTGGTGCCGGGCGATTTACTGGTACTGAATGAAGGCGACGTGGTGGGCGCCGACGCGCGGCTGGTGGCCGCCGCCGCCCTGCGTGTCCACGAAGCCTCGCTGACCGGTGAAAGCGTGGCCGTGCTGAAAAGCACCGCTTCGCTGCAGGCCCCTGCCGCGCTGGGGGACCGCGTGAACATGGTCTTCAGGGGCACGGCCGTCACCCAGGGCACGGGCCGCGCGGTGGTCACGGCAACCGGCATGGACACCGAAATGGGCGCGATTGCCGCCATGCTTGAGGCGACCCCGGAGGCGCCTACCCCCTTGACCCGGGAAGTAAGCCGGCTGGGCCGGCTGCTCGGCATCGCGGTGCTCATCATTGCCACCGTGGTGGTCGCCACCATCCTGATGCTGTCGGAACTGCATTCGGCCGGCGACGTCATTGCGGTGATGCTTCTCGGCGTGGCCCTGGCGGTGGCGGCGGTTCCGGAAGGCCTGCCCGCCATCCTGTCGGTGGTGCTGGCCATGGGCGTGCAGCGCATGGCCAGGCACAAGGCGATCATCAAAAACCTGTCGTCCGTGGAGACCCTGGGCTGCGCCTCCGTCATTTGCACGGACAAGACCGGCACGCTGACGCGCGCGGAGATGACCCTGACCCGCGTTGCCACGGCATCCGGCATGGTGGACGTGACGGGCGTGGGCTATGTGCCCGAAGGCCGCCTCGAGCACGCCGGCGGCGAACTTGCCGCCGGGCCGCTGCGGGAAGAGGCGGCGTTTGCGCTGCTGGGCGGCAGCCTGGCGGGCAATGCCGGCCTGCGGCAGGACTCCGCCGGCATCTGGCGGATTCAGGGCGATGCCACGGAGGCGGCTTTCCTGGTCGCCGCGCGCAAGCTCGGCCCCGCGCTCCAGGCGCGCGCCGGCCGCTATGAGCGCATCAGGGAGATCCCCTTCACATCGGACCGGAAAATGATGTCGGTGATTCAGCGCGACCATGACCACGGTGGCGCCGCCATGCTCATCAGCAAAGGCGCGCCGGACGTGCTGATCGAGCGCTGCACCCATGTGAAGGTGGGCGCGGCGACCGTGACGATGGATGCCGCCCTGAAGGCCGCCCTGCTCCGCGACGTCGACACCCTCTCGGATGCGGCCTTGCGCACACTGGCCGTTGCCTTCCGTCCACTGCACGCCGGTGAAGACCCGGCATCCGCATCGCTGGAAGAAAACCTGGTCTACGTCGGCACCGCCGGCCTGATGGACCCGCCGCGCGAGGAAGCGGCCGTGGCGATACGCCAGGCCCAGCGTGCCGGCATCCGCGTCATCATGATCACGGGCGACCACCCGCGCACGGCGCTGCGGATTGCCGCGGACCTCGGAATCAGCGGCGCGCAATCGCCCGCGCTGACCGGCATTGAGATGGACCGGATGGGGGATACGGAATTTGCCGCCGCGGTTCGCCAGACGTCGGTGTATGCGCGTGTCGCGCCGGCGCACAAGCTGCGCATCGTGGATGCGCTGCAGGCCGGCGGCCAGGTGGTGGCCATGACAGGCGACGGCGTGAACGATGCCCCCGCGCTGAAGTCCGCGGACATCGGCATCGCGATGGGCCTGAGCGGCACCGAAGTGACGCGGCAGGCCGCCCGCATGATCCTGGCCGACGACAACTTCGCCACCATCGTGGAGGCGGTGCGCGAAGGGCGCGGCATTTTTGACAACATCCGGAAATTCCTGCGTTACCTGCTGTCCTCCAACATGGGGGAGGTGTTGACGGTGTTCCTCGGTGTGGTGGGCGCCGGCGTCATCGGGCTTCAAGCCCCCGGCGTTGCGGTGGTCCTGCCCCTGCTGGCCACACAGATCCTCTGGCTCAACCTCATCACCGATTCCTGGCCGGCGCTTGCCATGGGCATAGACCCGGCGGTCGGCGACGTCATGGCCCGAAAGCCCAGGGCTCGCGACGCGCGCGTGATCGACGCCCGCATGTGGTCGGGGATACTGCAGACCGGCGCCGTCATCGCGGTGGCGACGCTCCTGACCATGGACATGTTGCTGCCTGGCGGGCTGATCGAGGGCAGCCAGGACCTGGCCGTCGCCCGCACCGCCGGCTTCACCGTGCTGGTGCTGGCGCACCTGTTCAATGCCTTCAACGCGCGCTCGGAAACCGCCACCGCGTTTCGCCGCCTTTTCTCCAACCCATGGCTTTGGGCCGCGCTGGGCCTGTCATTGGGCCTGCAGATCGCGGTGGTCAACCTGGGGTTTCTGAACTACGCTTTCGGCACGGTGCCCCTGACGCTTGAACAATGGCTGCTGTGCGCCGCCATGGCCAGCACGGTCCTGTGGCACGCCGAATTGCGCAAACTGGCCGGCCGGGCATGGCGCCGGCGTGCGCAAATGCGAACCGCCGCGGCCGGCGGCCCGCAATGAAGACTTCACCTTGACGACAACGGAGAAACACCATGATGCCAAAAACCCACCCGGACAAGCGCTACGGCCCGATCTCCATCGGCCTGCACTGGTTCATGCTGGCCCTGCTGGCGGCGGTCTACCTGTGCATGGAACTCAGTGACGCTTTCCCCAAAGGCAGCGACATGCGCAGCGGGCTGAGAACCTGGCACTACATGCTGGGACTGTCTGTCTTTGTACTGGCCTGGCTTCGCCTGGCGGTCAATCTCTTGCATCGCGCCCCACCCGTTGATCCGGCGCCGCCGTTGTGGCAACACCGCCTGGCCTGGCTGGTGCAGGCGGGGCTTTACGGGCTGATGGTTGGCCTGCCCCTGGCCGGGTGGCTGATCCTCAGCGCCCGCGGCCAGCCCATTCCTTTTTTCGGGCTGCAGTTGCCCGCGTTGATGGCCGAGAGCAAAAATGCGGCCGGCTGGATCAAGGAGATTCACGAAGCGGGAGCGACGGCGGGCTACTTCCTCGTGGGCCTGCATGCGCTGGCGGCCCTGTACCACCACTACCTGCTGCGCGACAACACACTGACGCGCATGCTGCCCGGCCGCCGCTGATTCGATTTTTCTCCCGGAACCAAGGATTAGGCATGAGACACATTGAACGGCACAGAACCGCGCGCATAGGCTGGCTTCGCGCCGCGGTGCTGGGCGCCAACGACGGCATCGTCTCGACCGCCAGCCTGATCGTGGGTGTCGCCGCGGCCAGCGCGACGCACGGCAACGTGCTGATGACGGGCGTGGCGGCC
>NZ_CALRNF020000017.1:0-103659 GCF_943369415.1 Polaromonas sp. YR568 | reverse complement strand
TGCCCAACGTCTGATGACATTCAATGTCGCCACGTCTATCACTCCTAATTTCCCCCTGCTTTTAAAACAAGCAGGGTAGTGCCTACGTGGGTCAGTTTTGGATGGAAATTACTGCGATAAGTGGATCAGATTTCGACGGAATTCAACACGGGAGCGGTTTTCCATGAAAAATTGATCCACTGAAGGTAAAAGTTTTCGCCCGAATTGACCCAGGAAATTAAACAGCTCAACAGTGAAACGCGACCGCGTAGCTGGCCTTAGTTAGGTGGAAAACGTGGCTCAATTTTTGAGGAAATTTATGCGGCCACAATTTCTTTGTGACCGTTACCAATATTCAACCTTCATTGACTAACGGGCTGCGTAGTGAACGGGGCGCTATAGGAACGGCGCTTCCCGTGAGTCGATGAAAATGGAATCGCGCAACTACTCACTTCTCCCTCATTTGTAGGAGGCCTAACGATTGCATTACAGCTAAGCTGTGAAACCTTTCTGGAGGTTATATGGCTGACTACTATGTGAATCGTCAAGCTCAAGCAAATGGGGACCATGAAGTGCATGACAAAGCATCATGTCCGCCTCAATTTTTTCCCTCCGCGCAGAATGCCATCTATCTCGGCAACTTCAGTACTTGTACGCAAGCCGTGCAGACCGCACGTTCATATTTCAGCCAAGTAAATGGCTGTTTCTATTGCGCGCGTGCCTGTCATACGCAGTAACGCTTACTGGCCTGTGCGTGTTAACTGATTTATCGTTGGCGCTAGCCGTTAGGGGATTATTTGCTGGCTGCCCAGTTCGTTGAGAAGTCGAGGGATCCGGAAGCATGGCGGAAGCACGCGCGAGCACTTCGGCGCTCCGCAGATGTGCTCTGGAAAGAGTTCGAAAGGGCGCTTCTCGATGGGGCAGTAAGTTCATTTGAGAGTAAATCTGAGCGTAACTTAGACGAGGCGTTAGAACTTTTTGAAACCACAAAGCTTTTGTACGGTTTGACTCTTGAAACGGCTCTGAAAGCATGGATTGTTGAATACTTCCCGAGCAAAATTGAAATTCGTGTGGCAATGGATGGAAAAGGTGAGGCTACCCAAGCCGAATTAAGAGCCGTTGGCGTTCCAACATCAAGTGGACACAACTTGCTTGCCTTGGCTGAGGCCGCTGGTCTTTTCGGAGAGAAATTCGAATCCATCATGGGCTCCGAGGGCGATCGTCGGGCCATGCGCAATATATGTCGGGACTTAGGAGAGGTGGTTTTATGGCGAGGAAGATATCCAGTACCACTGGCCTCCTTTGAACCTCTCAAATTGGATTCAAATGTGCCTAACGTGGCAGTCGCTCATTACATACGCGACTGGCTTGATCCGGTGTTAGACGCTTTGCTCGAATGCCCGAGAAGTCAAGAGTAGTTGTTGTTATCTGCCGTGCATTGGAGATCCACCTAAGCAGGTGTTCTTCTCCCTTAACCTTCTATATTGCATTAGCGTAGTTTCAGTTTGGACAATATCCGATCCACTACCGACACTTCGAAGTCTTCCGAGAGCATGAGTGACGCTGAGGAGGGGTCAATGTCTACTATTTCTTTGTACTTTCGCTGAAACTCAAAGCCTTCTTCCTTGTATCGGTGCAGAGAGTCACGAAGTTGCGGGAGCTGCGAGGTATCGATAACCATTCTTACCGCCGTTCCATCAAGGCCGCATCCAAAGTATCGCTTGCCTTCCCCTTTCGTCAGAAGCATTCCAGCATCACCGCTAGCAATGAAAAAGTTTCCGCCATTTCTGCAAATTCTATTTGTCATATAGAGGCCAAAACCTGAGTTTGTCCAGTTTCCTCGGCGCCGAACCTTCGAGCCCTTGAATGCTTTTCCCGAAACAGCGGGCATTAAGGCAAAGTTGAGTGCCTTTTTGTCGTCGGAGACGTCGATGTGTGGGTTCCTGCTAAGAGTGTTTCGGATCCCAATTCCCCTATCAAGAATCGCAACCTCCACACGATGTTTGGATGGCCAATGCTGCGCACATATGCCAAACCGCTCAGCTCTACTATGCTCGACGGCGTTTCTCATAATTTCTCGGATAGAGTAGGTCAATGTGTCAAACAACGGGCCTTCCTCACTCCCACACAGCATTGCAGAAAGCCTCTGGCTTGTTGACTCAATTTGATTGCCAACTTCGATACCTTTAAGCGCAGCCTCTCGCTCAACATCTTCGATCTCAAAGACAGTAATAGGGAGGTATCTTGCGCTACCTGGTGCCTCGCCAGGAGCGTTGCCATGTTCGATGCCAAAGGACTTAAAAAAACCCATATGTGCCGCATAAGTCATGTGCTCGAAATTCGAGCAGACGAATGTAGGGGCGTTTTCTCTTCGAGCAAGCTTGCGAAACTCGCTCGATATCAGAAGCATGGGAAAGGGCTCAACCAGGCGGACATTGGAAAAGTCCAGCGCATATTCGTCGGCGTCTGGAGTACCGGCGATTTCGGCCGCAAAAGAGATAGCTGAAGGAAGATCGAATTGCCTTGGTGCAACAATTTTTATTGGTGTCACAAGTGTCCCCTGCATAATTGAATTTAGGTATCGCTATAGTGCGCCGTCGTGGGGCGTCTTGTTGGGACTATAAGTCTAAGCATTCTCTTAGTTACTTCCGGAGACCACCTGGAAAACAAGTATTTGAACACCGGGATCTTCTAATGAAGGTCGTACCGGGAACGAGTAATTTTGACCGCGCGAGATTAGTACGAGGCGCCAAGAGTTGATTCCGCCAGTACAAGCCCTGACATGCTTGACAAAGCCACTGACGACTTGCGAGTCATTGACGGTTATAGAAATGAGGGGATCTGTCCCAAGGTAAAGCTCGTCGTCTCGCTGATTCTGGTCGACTGGGCGAAGTTGCAATCGAAGAGTCGCGGTCTTTCCCGCAATTTCGAACTCAAATAATTCGGCGCCGATGTTATGCCCGGTGAGTTGGTGCTGAAAGTAAATGCTAGTGTGACCCTTCCGGAGGCTGCGATACATTCCAGTTCCTTGTTCGAGCGATTAATTTTGAAATGAGTCAGAGTTGGATGCTTGCTGCATGTGTCGAAGCGGGCGAGGCGTTGCTCTAAATCCAGTGATGCTCAGAGGGTGGGCTACGTATAGAAAGCAAACTGGTCGAGAGTCAAAAGAGCTTGTAGCGCTCTCGTCATCGTATAGCTTTCCTGAGCCGCGGCCCCATGGCCAACTGCATGCCGCGAACCCGCATTTCCCATCTGTGCCACTGGATCAAAATTGGCGAAGGTTTGCGCCGCCAGATAAATACCAAAGGCAGAGGGAAAGAGCAACGTATTTGTTCCTCCGGAACGCTGCTCTGCGGATGCTTGGGCAAAAGCTAGAAGCTCCTTTAACTTTGCGCCGTGCCCGTCATGAGCCGCGCGATAAGCATCGTTTAGAACACCCTCAATTTCAGTGAGAACAATCTTGATCACCGATGCTGGCTTCTTTTCCCCAAAAGCCTGAATGGCTTCCTTCAAGAGCGCACCCTTGTTAGCTAGATGCGGCTTGGAAATCCATCGCTCGAACATGTGCTCTAGTCGTTTTTGATCGAACTTTGCAATGATCGTCTCTTCTATTGCTGCAACTTCAAGTCCCGATTCGTAGTGACCAAGGAGGTCTTTGAATTCGGCTGTGATGATTTCGACGAATGGAAACCAGCCTCCCGCAAGCAGCTTGTCGAATAATTCTGAATTTTCGACGGCATCGTAAAGATGCCGATAGCGCAACTCTCTATGCAGAGTGCCAAGCGTGGTGATAAATGCATCGAGGTCTAATTTCCCCTCAGGATTCATGTCGAATGCAAAACCAAAGCGCCAAGCCTCCCTGAAAATGCATAAGACCTTGTCACGTTCGCCGAACTCTACGCAAGGAAAAGACATTCCTGTCACATCAGCAATATCACTTTCGAAGACCACTGTTCCCGCCGCGATGGCTCGTTTTACTGCGCATCGCAGGCTGACGGCTGCAGTGTCGAGCCATAGCTCGGCTGTGTGGTCAGGCTTCAATACCAGCAGCACCACGGATGCCGATCTCAGACTGACAGCGGTTCCCGCCTGCTGTGCCATATGAGCAACGACGGGCTCAAAGTTCTCAACCAGCCTGTGGAATAAAGGATCCTCGGAGGTGAGTGCTAGCCTGGTCCAGATCTTCGCCGTTGTCCCTTCGTTCGCTGATTCCGCTGCAAATCCCGCGAACTGTTCTACATTGGAAAATCGCAGCGGTTCGCCAAGATTGCTGATGTCGCCAACCCGGGGTGGCCGGCCACTTTCGGCGGGTTGCTGTTTTAAATTCAAGGATGGCTTTCCAGATGAAATAGCAATTTACTACCAGGAACCTGTTCTGGAAACGATTACTTTTGCCCCGCTTTGATTGAGTCGCATAGTCATCATCTGCATGCTGATATTGAAATCGGCTGCCGATTGCTCGGTGGATTTACCGCTCCTCAAAACCCACAGTGCTGCAGCTTGGGGCAATAGCAGCACACCAGACAAGCAGGCTGCTTCATCTTCAAGCTCCTTGTTGTAGTGCCGGCCGCCGGATTCTTGGGTCAATTCGCTCATTGAGTGGCCCAAAATGATGTGGGCAAGCTCGTGGGCCAAATCACTTTGCTGGCGAGTGGGTGCGTGTGAATCGTTGTAGACGATGTGTTTTGCGCTACCAAGGCATAGTGTGACTGCAGAAAACTCGGCGCTTGCCGATGTGGTCAGATGTTTATAAACGGCAGGTTTGAGGTCCTGCGCGAGATCGCGCAGACTGAGGACCGGCACGGCTAGGTGCCTAGCCAGTAGGAACATATCTAGAGGCTGATGCGCACGCAATCCCAGCTTCTCACGGAAGCCGCATGCATAAGCTTCGGCTTCCGCCTTAAAGCCGCGGCGAAGCTTCACGCCCAAGATTTGCTTCCTCCAAAGCGAGTTTCCCGAATCTTTTGTACGCCACGGCCAACACTTCTTGTATGGCTTCTATGGAATCTGGCGACAAGTTCGGGTCGGCGCGCAACAGCGCCATCATCTTGGGCAATGATTCGGCCTCTTTGGCCTTCAAGTCCTCATCAGTGACAAAGTCTGCGGGATTGAGTTGCGCCCAAGCGGACAGCATGGTCAGGCTGTCGGCATCGGGGTGTTTGCCTTGACCCATTCGGGTTAGGGTAGATGCACTTACTTTGCTTTGGTCCGCTACCTTTTTCCAAGATAGCGTCTTGGCTTTTCTGATTTCGTCGAGTGCAATGTAGTAAGCCTCACAGTCGAAATGACCTCGGTTGGCTGCCATCAATAGCTCTCCTGAAGTTGCTAAATAGCAACGATATTGTACCATTGAAACGTTGCTATATAGCAATTAATGCTCTACATTTCGTCTTATCAGCAATTTTCAAGGAGCTCAAAATGGCCAAAAACGATCCCATCGGCGACAACGCTCGCCGCGGAGCAGTCAAAGACCGCTCGCAAGTGCAGAACCCTTTAAACGACAACTGGACCAAGCGAAACTCGGACACCGGGCGCTTCATGGACCAGAAGCAAGACGGCACCCCCTTCAAAGGCGTACGCAGGGAGAAGGGCAAGTGAGCAAACCACAACTTAGTTCGTCCGATGTTCCACGCGGGCGCCTGGCACGCATCTCGCGCCCCAAGCTGCTCGGCTTCGTCAGGCACGAAGGGGTACTTATGCCTGACGGCCGTGTTGTGCACACAAGCCCCGACGGCGGGACCCGCATTTGTTCGTATGCGGAGTTCAGGGCAGGACTTGAAGTCAACGTCGAATACGAATTGCCGATTCATCGCCACGCAGACGCGCTTGCGGTTCTGAATCGTCTGCTCGCGGCCAATGCGCCATACGACCTGATTGCAAACAACTGCGAAATCTTCGCGCGGAAGGTCATGCTTGAGAAGCCAGTCAGCCCTCAGCTTGGTTTCTGGGCGGTTGCCGGGCTTTGCGCTGCGGCTTGGTGCATGACTCGGTAAACCTTGGCAAGTTACTCACACCCATAAATCAGATCATGATTAATTTCATTCCCCTTTTTCTCTTGAACCCGCCGTCTCGTCTCAAGTCCTTGGGTCAAATGCTGGCATGGGTAAGTTCAACATGGATCGTTGTTGGTCTGTCCTTGCGCATTGGCCCGATCATGATAAATGCCTTTTCGAAGACGAATGGCGTCGATGTGGTGCCGGTGACTTTGGCGGCGATGTACCCATCTTTCCCGACCTGGCTTGTGCCGGAAAGCCCGCTCGCTTTCATCTTACTGATATGTATGTGGGCACTGGCCGTCTCGATAGTTGTGTCCGCCAAGAAATTCGAGCGCATGTTCTTGGCGGTTTAGTTTCGGAGCGGGTCAACCCCGGAATATTGACCCTAGTTTCCAATCGAAACTCCGCGACTTAGATAGTCGACCAAGCTAGAGCGCGCAATAGGTACATTTTGTTAAGGGGACAAGAGGTGGAAAAACTGCCCTTCACTAGCTTCGACTTCTGGGGCTACTTGGCCTCAGGCTTCTTGCTACTGTGTGCCATCGACAGCGCGGCCGGTTACGGTTTGCTCGCGCGGAAGGACTGGAGTGTTATCGAGGGCATTCTCGCGGTATCTGTGGCATACGTCGTCGGACACGTGATCGCCGGTTTCTCGTCCCTCATTCTTGAGCGAGGCTTGGTTGGCAAGGTGTTAGGGTGGCCAAGCGCTGGGCTTTTCGGAGCAAGCACGGCTCCGAAATGGATGCAGAAGCTCCTCAGTTACTACTATGGAGAGTTGCCAACTGAAACCCAGAAGGCGATTCTCGACAAGGCTAGTGTGGCCGGGGTATCCGGCCCAGGCGAGGCAATGTTCTGGCTGGCATTTGCCAAGGCGCACGGCTCAGAGAGGACGATGGCGCGGTTGAGTGACTTTCTAAACCAGTACTCTTTTTGCCGAAATGTGGCGTTAGTTTCTCTCGTCGACGCCAGTGTTTTGTGGTGGGCGCACTGGCAGCCAACAGGAACTCTGCAACAGTTGCTGTTCGCGCGCATTGCACTGGTGGTCGGCATTGCTCTGGCAGCGCGGTATTTGAAGTTCCTGCGGCACTACAGCCTTGAACTGTTCACCACCTTCGCTCACGCAGAAGAGAAAGATAAGACATCGTGACAGAACATCACCTCACCATCTTTGACGTTCAGCACGGCGGCTGCGCGTTGCTGAAGACAACGTACAACGGTGTGCTCTGGACGGTGATGATTGACTGCGGACACAAGAACAACGACCGCGGACAGTGGTTCCCGGGTGACTACCTGCGGTCCCAGGGTATCTATACCATCGACCTGCTCATCATTACGAACCTAGATGAGGACCATGTGTCCGGGCTGCCGAATATCCTGAAGCACAACATCAATGTTACGCACATCTTCAGCAACCCCACAGTCCAGCCTTGGGCCATCCGGCTGCTGAAGGCCCAGCACGGCATGGGCTACGGCATCGATGCCGTAGTGAATGAGCTAACCCGACGTGGCGTTGCGCAGCAAATCCCTTGGATTCCTGAGGTGGAGATCAATTGCTTCTGGAACCCCTACCCACATGCGTTCGAGGATGAAAATAACCTGAGCGTCATCACTAGCCTGACGTTCGGCGACGGGCGGGTGATGTTCACGGGGGATATGGAGTGCGCCGGTTTCGACCATCTCCTGCGTACCAATGCGGCCATCCGCAGTGAGGTGAAGGCGGTAGATTTCTTCGTCGCTCCACATCATGGCCGTGCTAATGGCCTCTGCCCAGATTTGTTCGACGTTTACGGCTGTTCACCCAAGCTGACCATCATCAGCGATGACTACAAGCAGTACGACAGCCAAGAAACCGATGACTGGTACCGTGCGCGAACGAGTGGCTACCCTTTTAAGTCTGCCGGCGATCGCCGATGGGTGTTGACCACTCGGACAGACGGAAATATCGATTTGATACCGAGCTATCCTAGTATGTTCGTGTTCTGAACGTGTAAGGGTCGACGCCTTGACTTGCGCACGGCAATGAATATCAACGCATTCAACTGTTCAGGGCTCACTCGTGCACGGAGAATTCAGAGTTAAATGAATTAGATACTGGAAAATTCAGAGTTAAGTGAAACAACAATTCAAAGCCGTGTGAGTTAGTTTGTCCTAAGCTGTTGATCTATATGAACCATGAATACGAAGTTAAATGGAAATCGACACGGGAACACTGGCGTTGAGCCTGCGAAATACCGATTCGCCATCAAAAAACGGGCAATCCGCTATCTTTTGGATAGCAAAGTTGCCCGTCGATGTTGGGCCGAAGCCCAATTTAGCCACCCAAGCAGGGTGGCGGCGTTCAAGCCTTGGGTGTTGCCAGCGCGGTGATGGCCGACACGTTGGCCGCATTACCCACAGCCCAGCAGGCCTTGATCAGCTCGCTGGTTTGCCCGGCACCCAGGATGGCATCGGACAGTCCGTGGAACTTGCCCTCCAGCATGGCGTCGGTCATGGGGTTTTGCAGCGAGCCGATGGCGTGCTCGACGAACACGTGCACGCGGCGGCCGTCTTTCAGGACCGCCGTCACGTCGGCACTGGCCTCGTCGATGGAATCGTCCACCGTGGCGACGACCTTGCGGCGCAGCGCGACCATGTCGGCGCGGTTGACGATCTCGTCGGAGAACTCTTCCTCTGCGGCGCGGCCGAACGTGAGGCCGGCTGCGCAGCCGTGGTAGACGCTGAACTTGGCCTGCAGGCCGTCGGCGGGTTCTTTCTTGCCGGTCAGTTCCAGCACCAGCGAATGCACTTTCAGTTCAATGCGCTCGATCTGTTCCGGCGTCACGCCCTGGCCGCGCAGCTGCGCGCAGGCGTCGATGCTGGGGTGGATCACGATGCCGCAGGCAAAGGGCTTGTAGCTGTTGAAGGAGATCTCGAAACGCTGGCCCAGTTCGCCGGTGATTTCATTCCAGTCATTCTTGGTCGAGACCGTCTGCATCATGCCGCGCGGCGCTTCCAGCGCTTTCGGGCTGGCGGTGTAGCCCTGGCTGGCCAGCAGCGCGGACATCATGCCGGCGCGCGCGGCGCCGCCCGGATGGAAAGGCTTGGTCATGGTGCCGAACTGCTCGCGCATGCCGACCGGCTGCGAAGCGGCAATGCCCAGCGCCATGGCGGTTTTCTGCACGTCGAGCTTGAGCAGGCGCGCGCAGGCCGCGGCCGCGCCCAGCGTGCCGGTGGAGCCGGTGATGTGCCAGCCGCGGTCGTAATGCTCGGGGTACATGGCGTTGCCGACGCGGCATGCTACGTCGATGCCGATCACCAGCGCGTCGATCGCGTCGCGCCCGGACGAGCCGGTGTGCTCGGCCAGCGCCAGCACGGCGGAGGCCACGGGGCCGGCCGGGTGGATGATGGTCTTGAGGTGGGTGTCGTCGAAGTCGAAGGTGTGGGAGGTGATGCCGTTGACCAGCGCCGCGCTCGCCATGTCGACTTTTTCGCGCCGGCCCAGCACGCTGGCCTGGGCGGCGGGCTGCAGCATGTTGACGGCGGCCAGCGCCATGTCGGCCGCCTCATGCTTTGCCGCGCCTACGGCGCAGCCCAGCCAGTTCATGAAGGTGCGATGCGCCTCGTGGTCGACCGCGTCGCTCCAGCCGCGCGACGGATGCGTGGCGACGAACTTCGCGAGGATTTGCGTGACGGGAGGGGCGTTGTGGTCGGCGGCGACCTGGGTATTGCGGGCCATAGAGTTCTTAAGTGGCAGGAGTCCTGCGGATGGGATGAGAGCCGGGATAGTCGGCCCACGCGGCCGGAAGGCAGCGCGGGCGCGGGAAGAATGAGGCGTTAGCTGTCGAGCTGGATGTTCCTTTCCTTGGCGAGTTTGGTCCAGCGGGCGATGTCGATCTGCATGAAGGTGCCGAAAAATTCGGGCGACATCTGCACCAGCTCGATGGCTTCGGTGGAGAGCTTGGTTTTCATGTCGGGTTGCGCCAGCACCTGGGTCAGTGATGCGCTGAGGGTTTTCACGACGGCTTCCGGCATCTTGGCCGGGCCGACCACGCCGTACCACTGGATGGCGTCAAAGCCCTTGAAGCCGGATTCCTCCATGGTGGGAACGTCCTTGAGCAGCGGGTGGCGCTTGCGCCCGGTCACGGCCAGCGCCCGCATGCGGTCGCCCTTGAGGTAGGGCAGCGCGGCGGCCAGCCCCGGGAACATCACCTGCGTCTGCCCGCCCATGAGGTCGGTGAGCGCCGGTGCGATTCCGCGGTAGGGGATGTGCACCATGAAGGAATCGGTGGCCTGCTTGAACAGCTCGGCCGTCAGGTGGGTCAACGATCCGGGCCCGGCCGAGCCGTAGCTCACCTTGCCGGTATTCTTCTTGAGGTAGTCGATGAGTTCCTTGACGTTCCTGGCCGGCACGCTGGAATTGACCACCAGCACGTTGGGCGTGGCGCCTATCATGCCGATGGGCGTGAAGTCCTTGATCGGGTCGTAAGGCAGCTTGCGTGTGGCCGGGCTGGTGCCGTGCGTCGCGACGTAGCCCTGCATCAATGTGTAGCCGTCCGGCGCCGCGCGCGCTGTGGCCTGACAGGCGATCACGCCGCCGCCGCCGCCCTGGTTGTCGACCACGAAAGGCTGGTTGAGTATCTTGCCCCAGCGCTCGGTCACGGTGCGCCCCACCAGGTCGCTGCCGCCGCCGGCCGCGACCGGCACGATGTAGCGGATGGGCTTGCTGGGATAGGCCGGCTGGGCCAGGGCCAGCCCGGGGGCGTAAATAAGGGCAGGTGCTGCTTGGAGCAGGATACGTCGTTTCATGGTTTTGTCTCCAGGGTTGATAAGAAGGGGCATGAAGGCTGTTTGCCGGCTGGGCCGGTCTTGGCGCCTTCGTGTCCGCTATTCGGGTGTCACGGATTCGGTGCCGCTGCCGCGGCGGGTTGGGGAAGGCCGGCTTTGTGCAGGCGCTGGTAGGCGTCGCCCACGTGGTGCGACATCAGGGCTTCGCAGCGTTCGGCGTCGGCATCCCGCAGCGCCTGCACGATTTCCACGTGCTCGGCGATGGAGGCTTTCATGCCGACGTCCTGCGACAGGTTTTTCAGGCGCGACAGATGCAGCTTCTGCACGATGCCTCGGTAGGTCTCGGAGAGCTGCTGGTTGCCCGCGGCTTCGACGATCGCCCAGTGAAAACGCAGGTTCTCCGAGTAATAGCGCTGCACCTCGTGCTGCGCGGCGGCCTGCAGCATGGTGTTGACTGAAGCATCGAGCAGTGTGAGCAGCGTTTCGCGCCGGGCATCCGGCAGGCGTGCCGCGCAGCGCCCGGCAAAACCGTCCAGCAGGCCGCGCATCTGGTAGAGGTCGCGCACTTCCGCGGCGTCCAGCTGGCGCACGAACACGCCCGAGTGCTTGCGCGAGATCACGAGGCCCGAGCTCTCCAGCTCGCGCAGCGCTTCGCGCACCGGCACACGGGAAACCTGCAGGCGGCTGGCCACGTCCGGCTCATTGATGCGCTGGCCCGGCACCAGAACGCCCTTCAGGATCAGCGCCAGCATGTCGTCACGGACCAGCTTGGACAGCGGGACATCGCGCACGGTGTCGAAGTGCCCGGCGGGGGATTCCGTCAGCCAGGGGAGCATGGGGGTCATGGGTGGCATCCGTTATTTCGTATACGAAAACGGATTTTGCCAGCAAAGCGCGCCAAAAACCATGGGCGGCAGGCTTTTGTTCGGGATTTAACCGATCAGCTATTCGGGTTTGGAACCAAGAAGCGCAGGTGGCCAGAACCGGCACCCGCGCGCCGCTCAGGGCAGGCGCTTGTCGTCCCGCACTTCGCGCACTTCAACATCCACAACGTCGGCAACGCGCGCCGCATTGCCGGTGTCACGGCCGGCGCCGCCCGGCCACATGCCTTGGGGGGAATAGCGCTGGAAGCGGCCGAACACCATGGCGGGCGCCGGCTTGCGGCCGGTAACCAGGGACTTCAGCAGGCTCAGCAGTACAACGATCAGCGCCGCGGCCAGCAGGCTGACGGCAAACACCGCCGCAAACAGGCCCAGCACCAGTTTGAGGAAAAAACGCAGAATTTTGCTGATCAAGCGGAGTACCTGTGAGAAGGTTTAAACCTCGCAGGTGGAGGCGGGAGCTGCTTTTTCAAGCTGGCAGCCGGACTGGATGGATTACCAGCGTATGCCCAGTTTGGCAAACGGTTTGCTCAGCACAAACAGCGGGCCGACCCAGAGGTATTGGATGTCTTCAAAAAAGGAAGGCTTCTTGCCTTCTATCTTGTGGCCGATGAATTGCAGGACCCAGGCGCCGACAAAAATGCCCGCGCAGACCGGCAGCACCAGCGGGCCCATGGCGAACACGATGCCCAGAAACAGCACCGACCACAGCGCCATGCTCACAAAAAACACCGCGGACAGGCGGGCGTAATAGACCATGCTGGCTGCGATGAAGGCATAGGCCACAAACGGGTGCAGGGCGAACATCATGCCGACCAGGCTCAGCATGATGAGCGGGATCGCGATGAAGTGGATCACCTCATTGCGCGGGTTCTGGTGGCTTTCGCCGTAGTGCGCCAGCAACTGGTCGACCTTGCGGGGGCTTGCCGCTGCGCCGGAAGCGTCGAGGTGGTCGGGATGGTCTGGGTTGTGCGCCATGTTGTCCATGTCTGTCTCCTGTGGGGGAGGGCGCGGCCAGCGCCTTCTTTGGAAGACTTTAATACAGGCAGGGCATTTTAAAAAGAGGGCTTTCCGCCGGCCCGCCGCCGGTGTGGCGGGCCGGGCGGGTTCAGGTGGCCGTGATCTTCGCGGTCTTGATGATGCGGCTCCAGCGATCGATCTCGTTCTTCAGGAAACGGCCGAACTCGTCGGATCCCTTTTGCGTGACGCGAAAGCCCTGCTGTTTGGCGCGCTCTTCCACGTCGGCGCTGTACATGATCTTGATCATTTCGCGCGAGTATTTTTCGACGATGGCGTCCGGCGTCTTGGCCTGGATCATGGCGGCCGTCCAGTTCTCGACGAACAGTCCCGGCATGCCGGCTTCAAACGCGGTGGGCACGTCCGGCACCGCAGGGTGGCGGCTCAGGCTGCAGATCGCGATGGGGCGCAGCTTGCCGCCCTTGACGTGGGCGATGGATTCCGGGAAGTTGGAAAAGATCACATCCAGCTGCCCGCCTATCAGGTCCGTCATCGACGGCGCGCCACCGCGGTAGGGGATGTGCGTCATCTGCGTCTTGTTCAGGTCGTTGAACAGCGCCATGGTCAGGTGCGGCGGCGTGCCGTTGCCGCTGGAGCCGGCGTTGAGCTGCCGCGTTTTGGACACCGCGATCAGGTCCTTGAAGTCCTTGATGGGGCTGTTGATCGGCACCACCACCAGCATGGGCGAGCCGGCCAGCAGGGCTACCGGGCGCAGGTCTCTGGTCAGGCTGTAAGGCGCGTTCGGGAACAGCGCCACGTTCGCCGCATGTGTCAGCGTGATGGCCAGGATGCTGCTGCCGTCGGGTGTCGACTTGGCCACCTGCTCGGCGCCTATCTGCGCATTGCCGCCGGCCTTGTTCTCCACGATCACCGACACCTTCCAGGCCTCGGTGAGCTTTTGCGCGACGGTGCGCGCCATGATGTCGGTCAGCCCGCCCGGCGCAAAGGGCACGACGTATTTGATGGTGCTTCCCGGCTTGGGGAAGTCCTGCTGGGCCTGGCCCAGCTCCGGGATGCCCGCCAGCGCGGCGCCCGCGGATGCCAACACGATGTCACGACGTTTCATGCTTTGTCTCCTTGTGTTTTTAACCAACCGACTGACTTCAACTAATTCACGACTGATCCTTCTTGTGCTAACTTATCGAGTTGCGATTTGAGTGTATCGGGGATGGTGATCCCTGCCTGTTGTGCCATGGCCTCCAGTGCGATGCGCCGCGCGCCGGCCAGGCGCACGCCGTCATCCTGCAGCATTTCGTCGATCAGCGTTTCCATGCGCTCGAAGTAGACGTCGGCGCCGGCCAGTGCGCCGGGGTCGATCAGGATGAAAGCCTGGCCTATGCGCGGCTGGTTGCCTTCATCGACAAAAAACGTGGTGGCTTCAAAGGAAAAGCGCGCGCCTATCACCGCCGTGACCAGCAGTTCCACCATCAGCGCCAGCATGGAGCCCTTGGGGCTGCTCACCGCGCCCAGCGGCAGCATGGAGCCTTCAAGCGCCGCCTGCGCATTGGTGGTGGGCTGGCCTGCCGTGTCCAGCGCCCAGCCAAGGGGAATCGGCTTGCCTTCCTTGGCCGCCAGCATGACTTTGCCGCGCGCGACTTCACTGAGCGAGAGGTCGATCATCAGCGGGTCGGCGTTTTTGCGCGGAAAAATCGCGGCCAGCGGGTTGGTGCCGAACACCGGGTGCTTGCCGCCGGCGGCCGCCATGGCGGCCGGCGCGTTGGCAAAACCCAGGCCCACCAGGCCGGCATCGGCCGCGGCGCGCAGGTGGTCGATCAGCACGCCGCAATGGTGGCTGTTGGTGATGCCCACAAAACACACGCCCATCTCGCGCGCGGTCGCAATCGCCGTGGCAATCGCCAGCTCGCAGGCCGGGAAGGCCAGGCCTTGCCCGGCATCGACCAGCACCGTCGCGCCTTTGCTGCGTGTGATCACCGGCACGGCCTCGCCGTCGGCGCGGCCGTTGCCCAGGTGCGTGGCATATTGCGGCACGCGGCTCAGGCCGTGCGAGGCGATGCCTTGCGCATCGGCGCGCACCAGGGCCTTCGCGGTGCTCAGCGCCATGGCTTCGGAGGCACCCGCGGCGCGCAAGGCCTGCGCGCCCAGGCGGGTCGCTTCTTCAAGGGATAAATGGGCCATCAGCTCAGACTCTCCAGTATTTTGTCGGCGATCATGAACGATACACGTTCATTCGACTGCGCGCTGACGCCCGAAATATGCGGCGTCAGCAGCAGGTTCGGGCAGTCCCGCAGCGAAGCGCTTGCGGGCAGCGGCTCCACGTCGAACACATCGACGGCCGCGCCGCCCAGCCGTCCGGCCTTGAGCGCGGCGGCCGCGGCCTCGATGTCGACGATGTGGCCGCGCGAGGTGTTGATCAGCACGGCGCCTTTTTTCATTTGCGCGATACGCGCGGTATTGAACAGGCCGCGCGTGCTGTCGACCAGCGGCACATGCAGCGTGATGGCGTCCGCGCCGGCGATGAGTTCATCAAGCCCGGATTGCCGAACGCCGGTTTGCGCGAAGACGGCGGCGCCGGGCGGCAACATGGCGTCGTAAGCGATCACTTGCATGCCCAGGCCTTGCGCCAGGCGCGCCGTCATCTGGCCTATGGAGCCGAAGCCGATGATGCCCAGCACCTGCCCGGCGGTTTCGCGCCCGTTGCCCAGGGCGGCCCGCGGCCATTCACCGCTGGCAACCGCCGCGCTGGAGGCGAAGGCGCCGCGCAGCAGCAGCATGGTGCTGGCGATCACGTATTCGGCCACGCTGAGCGCGTTGGCCCCGGTGGCCGGGATCACCTTCATGCCTTTGGCCTCGCAGGCCGGCACGTCGATGTTGTCCAGCCCCACACCCAGCCGGCCCACCACCTTGCAGCGGGTAAGCGCGGCGAGCAACTCGCCGCGCACCTGCGTCAGGTTGCGCACCACCAGCGCGTCGGCCGTCGCCGCCTCGGCCCGCAGGCGGGCGGCATCGCCGACCAGCTTGGGGTCGTAGAGTACGTCGTGTGCCGCCTCAAGCTGCGCCACGGCGCGCTCGTCCATGAACTCGCTGATGACAATGCGCGCCATGCCTGTGCTGCCTCAGGCCGATTCGAAGAGACGCGTCAGCACGAACTCGCGATGGCCCAAGGCTTCGGCTGCCGTAAGCCGGCCGTTGGCCGTGCGCAGCATGTTCTCCAGCAGCTTGTCGCCGGCTTGGTCCAGCGTGATCTCGCGCTGCAGCAGGCCCGAGGTGTCCACGTCGATGTGTTCGCTCATCAGGCGCACGGTGCGCGGGTTGGAACAAATCTTGATCACCGGGACAATCGCGTTGCCGATCACATTGCCCTGGCCCGTGGGGAAGAAGTGCACGGCGTAACCCGAGGCCGCGCACAGCGTCACCATTTCAGCCGCGGCGCTGGACGAGTCCATGAACCACAGGCCCGGGTGTGTGGGCTTCTCGGCCTTGTCGATCACGCCGTCCACCGTGCAGACCTTGCCGATCTTCTGGATGTTGCCCAGGGCTTTTTCCTCGATGGTCGTGAGGCCGCCGGCGATGTTGCCCTTGGTCGGCTGCGAGTCGGAGAGGTCGCTGGTCTTGTGGCGGTTGATCATGTCCTGGTAGCGGTTGAACATGAACATGAACTGGTCGCGCACCGCATCGTTGGCGCAGCGGTCGGCCACGATTTTTTCGCCGCCGGTGATTTCAGAGGTCTCGCCGAAGCACAGGTAGTTGCCGAGCGGGTGCAGCTTGTCGAAGGCGTTGCCCACCGTGGGGTTGGCGCCGCAGCCCGACGTGGTGTCGGACTCGCCGCACTTGGTGGACACCCAGAGTTCGGAGATGCCGCAGACCTCGCGCTGCTTTTCGCTGGCCCACTGCACGTATTCGCGCGCCGCCTTTGAGGCCTTCATGATGGTCTCGTGGTCGCCGTGGCCTTCGATGCCGAAGCCGACCACCGGCTTGCCGGTGGTCGCGATGCCGTCGACCACTTTTTTGGTCCAGCTGTCTTCAATGCCTATCACCACCACGGCCGCGACGTTGGGGTTGCAGCCCGCGCCTATCAGCGTACGGAAGTGCAAATCCAGGTCGGCGCCGAACTGCAGGCGGCCGTAAGGGTGCGGAATCGCCATGCAGCCCTTGATGTTGTGGGCCACGGCTTCGGCCGCCGCGTTGGACAGGTCGTCCAGCGGCAGGATGATGACGTGGTTGCGCACGCCGACGCGGCCGTTCTCGCGGCGATAGCCCAGGAATGTGGTGTCTTTGTTAATGACTGACATGAGGAATCCTTTTAAAGTTCTTTGAGTTGATGGTTTGGATGGCGTAGCGAGCGGGCGGCAGGCAAGGCGCAAACCGCAGACGGGCTTCTGCCCGGCGAGGATTTGCAACGCAGCATCCCGCCCGCGCAGTAGCCAGACAGGCCATCAACTACCAGCGTTTGGTTTTGATGTTATGTACATGCGCGTGCTGGCCGGCCTTGATGTTGGCGACGACCTTGCCCATGTCGATGCCGTACTTCAGCACGGTGTCGCCGACGGCCATGTCCTTGAGCGCCACCTTGTGGCCGATGGGAATGTCCTGCTGCGCCTGCACGTTGATCATGCGGTCCTCGTCCATGATCCAGCCGGTCATGGCGGTTCCCGCCTTCACACCTTCCACCACCACAACGGCCACGGTGTCTTTGGCGTCATGCAATACAAAATGAATCATGGGGTCTCCATCAAGGGGCCTGAGTTAAATCGAGCCGCCAGTTTTATGGAGGGCCGGAACCTTGTCAACGCACTCATATATATGACTTGTACGACCCGGCCATCGGTGTTTCAATGGCGGCCGTGAACGCGAAAAACACATCCACACCCTTGCGCCCGCTGGCGGGCGGGGACGCCTTGCCGCTGTACCGCCAGGTCAAGCGCGAACTGCAAAAACTCATAGAAGCCGGGCACTACGGTCCGGGTAAACCCCTGCCCAGCGAAGCCGACATCGCCGGGGTTTTGGAAGTGAGCGTGGGAACCTTGCGCCATGCGGTGGACGAGCTGGTGCATGAGCACGTGCTGGTGCGCCGCCAGGGCAAGGGCACCTTCGTGGCGCCGCACACCAACGCGCGTTTCATGTTCCAGTTTTTCCACGTGGAGCCGCGCTGGAATTTCGGCGACGACGACGCGGCGCGCGACCGCGACTACCCCGAGATCGATTGCATCGCCTTCGCGCGCGAACGCGCGACCGAGGTCGAAGCCGCCGCCTTGCGCATCAAGGCCGGCGAGTACGTGTTCAGGATGGAAAACCGGCTCGCCTTGCGCGGCCGCGTGGTGATGCACGACAGGATTTCCATCTCGGCGGCGCTGTTTCGCAACCTCACCGAAAAGCGCTTCGTCGAAAGGCCCAGCACGATTTACGCGCTCTACCAGACCGACTTCGGCATCACCGTGTTGCGCGCGCAGGAGCGCGCCCGCGCCGCGCCGGCCGACAAGGCCACGGCCCGCGTGCTGGGCGTGGCGGCGGGCGTGCCGGTGATGGAAGTGCACCGGCTGGCGCTGACCTTTGGCGACAAGCCGGTGGAATACCGTGTGTCGACCATCAACACCCAGGCGCACGACTACGTCAGTGTGCTGTCCAAGAAGGCGTGAACATGGACCTTGCCCTTTTGCTCGAGAAAGCCCGGCTTGCCGGCGTGGAGGCCGCCGCCCACATCCGGCACGCGCAGGCTGCGCTGCAACCGGCGGATGCCGGCCAGAAAGCGCCCGGCGACTGGGTCACGCGCTTCGACCGCGAAGTGGAAGAAGATTTGCGGGAAGCATTGCGGCATGGCCTGCCGGAGGGCCGTTTTGTCGGCGAGGAAAGCGGCGGTGAGTTGACGGATGAGCCCACCTGGCTGGTCGACCCGATCGACGGCACGGCGAACTTTGCGCGCGGCTATCCGCAGTACGCGGTGTCGATTGCGTTGTGCGTGGGCCGCAAGCCGGTGCTGGGCGTCATCGTTGATGCGTCGCGCGATGAAGTCTTCACCGCGGCGGCGGGTCTGGGCGCCTGGCTGAACGGGCGGCGCATCAGCTGTGCCGGCGCGCGCCTTCCGGTGCAATGCCTGGTGGCCACGGTGTTTCCCAAACCGGACGCGCCCTTCATGGACGACTACCTCGCCGAGTTCGGCCGGGTGCTCAAGACATTCGGCCAGGTCCGCAGAAGCGGCGCGATGGCGCTGGAGCTGGCCTACGTCGCGGCCGGCAGGGTTGACGCCTTCTGGGAGCGCGGCATGGGCGCCTGGGACGCGGCGGCCGGCATCGTGCTGCTGCGCGAGGCGGGCGCCGTGATGCACGCGATGGACGGCCTGCCCCTGCTCGAAAGCCGCATGCTGGTGGCCGGCAGCCCGGCCGGCGCCGCCTTGCTGGAAGGCCTGCTCAAACGCGGCTGAAGCATCACACCTGGCCGTCACATTGTTTCCCTGATTTTTTGCTGGATCCCGATGATTCTCAAATGGCGCTTGCAACTGGCTTCGTATTTCCCGGGTGTGCTGGTGTGCATGGTGATTGCACTGGCGGCCACCTTTGTATCCGAGCATTACGGCGGGCCGCAGCTGCTGTATGCGCTGCTGTTCGGCCTGGCCTTTCATTTCCTGAACAGCCATCCGAAAACGGCCAAGGGCATAGGCTTTTGCGGCCGCGTGGTGCTGCGTGTCGGCGTGGCGCTGCTGGGCGCACGCATCACCTTTTCACAGGTGGCCCATCTGGGCCTGCAGACTGCGCTTGTCATCATGCTGGCGGTGTTGCTGACGATAGGCTTGGGCGTGCTGCTGGCGCGATGGCTGGGTTGCTCGCGCGACGAAGGCCTGCTCTCGGGCGGCGCGGTGGCCATCTGCGGCGCATCGGCGGCGCTGGCGATTTCTTCCGTGCTACCGCAAACCAAAGAGAACGAGCGATTCACCTTGCTGGCTGTTGTCGGCGTCACGGTGCTGTCGACGCTGGCCATGGTGGTCTATCCCTTCAGCCTGCAGGCCATAGGCTTGCTGCCGGGGCAGGCCGGCATCGTGCTGGGCGGCTCCATCCACGACGTGGCGCAGGTGGTGGCGGCCGGCATGATGCTGGGCCCGCAGGCCGGCGACACGGCGACGGTGGTCAAGCTGTTCCGCGTGATGATGCTGATGCCCGTGGTGCTGGTGATTGCCGTGATGTACCGCAAGCATCCGGCCGTGAAGGTGCCTGAAACCGAGGTGCCGCTGGTACCGGGTTTCCTGCTGGCCTTTGTCGTGCTCGTGATGCTGGCCAGCGTGGGCCTGATCAGCCCGCCGATGGTGCAACTGGCCGGCGATGCGTCGCGCTGGATGCTGGTGACGGCGATCGCCGCTGCCGGCGTCAAGACCAGCTTCGAGGACCTGCTCAAGCTGGGCTGGAAGCCGGTGGCGATGCTGGTCACCGAGACCGTGTTTATCGTCGCCTTTGTGGTGGCCGCGGTGCTGCTGCTGCGCCTGGGCGCGGGCTGAGGAATCCGCTTTAGCCGAGCAGGGCCTGCGCGAATTCGCGCGCGTTAAAGGTTTCCAGGTCTTCGAGCTGCTCGCCCACGCCGATGAAATACACGGACACCGGGCGCAGCGCCGGCGAGGCCAGCGCGCGTTCGCGGGCCCACAGCGCGATGGCGGCCAGCACGCCGCCCTTGGCCGTGCCGTCCAGCTTGGTCACGATGAGGCCGGTCAGTTGCAGCGTGTCGTCAAAAGCCTTGACCTGGGCCAGGGCGTTCTGGCCGGTGTTGCCGTCAATCACCAGCAGTATTTCATGAGGAGCGCTTGCGTCGGCCTTTTGCACCACGCGCCTGATCTTGCGCAGCTCTTCCATCAGGTGCAACTGCGTGGGCAGGCGGCCGGCCGTGTCGACCAGCACCACGTCCTTGCCGCGCGCCTTGCCGGCGGTGACGGCGTCAAAACTCACGGCGGCCGGGTCGCCGCCTTCCTGGCTGACGATCTCGACCGTGTTGCGGTCGGCCCAGACGCTGAGCTGCTCGCGCGCCGCCGCGCGAAAGGTGTCGGCCGCCGCCAACAGCACCGAGGCGCCTTCGTTGGCGAGGTGTCGCGTCAGCTTGCCGATGGAGGTGGTCTTGCCGGCGCCGTTCACGCCGGTCACCATGATCACGGTGGGCTGGTACTGGCCTATTACCAGCGGCTGCTCCAGCGGCTTGAGCAGCTGCGCAATCGAGTCGACCAGCGCGTTCTTGACGGCGACCGGGTGTGTCATGCCGCCTTCGCGCACGCGGCGCTTGACGTCCGCCAGCAGGTGTTCGGTGGCCTTGCTGCCGGCATCGGCCATCAGCAACGCGGTTTCAAGGTCTTCGTACAGCGCATCGTCGATGCGGCTGCCGGTGAACACGGTGGAGATGCTGGAGCCGGTCTTGCGCAGGCCGGCCTGCAGCTTGCTGAGCCAGCGCTCGCGCTCCGGCGCGGTCGCGCCCGGAACCGGGATGGCGATGGGGGTGACCAGCGCGCTGCCTATCAATCCACCCCCGGTGGGCGCCGGCGCGGCCGGGGCCAGGGGGGCCGGGGAGGGCGCGGCAGCGGGGGGAGGGGATTTTTTCTTGAAAAAACTGAACATTGGGTATGCTTGTGGAGTCCTAGTGAGCTGTTGCACCGTTGCGGGGCAACGTGCGGCGCCACACAGCTATTCTATGAAACACCCCAGACAAGCCCCTTTGACCTACCCAGTACCCCTTCCCCGCCCCGTTTTTCGCCTTGCCCGCGCCCCTGCCGCCTTGCTGGCCCTGTGCCTGGCCGGCGCCGCCTTTGCGCAGGCAACCGCCCCCGCACCGGTGGTGGAGCAGTTCACGCTGGCCAACGGCCTGACGGTCATCGTCAAACCCGACCACCGCGCGCCCACGGTGGCGCACATGCTGTGGATACGCGTCGGCTCCATGGACGAGGTGGACGGCACCTCGGGCGTGGCCCATGCGCTGGAGCACATGATGTTCAAGGGCACGCCGACGGTCAAACCCGGCGACTTTTCCAAGCGCGTCGCCGCGCTGGGCGGCCAGGACAACGCCTTCACCAGCCGCGACAACACCGGTTTTCACCAGCAGGTGCCCGCCGGCAAGCTTGAGGACGTGATGCGGCTGGAAGCAGACCGCTTTGCCAACATGCAGTGGCCCGACGCGGAGTTCACCCGCGAGATCGAGGTCGTCAAGGAGGAGCGGCGCCTGCGCACCGAAGACTCGCCGCGCGCCATGCTCTACGAGAACGCCACGGCCATGACCTTCATGGCCTCGCCGTACCGGCGTCCCGTCGTCGGCTGGATGAGCGACCTTGACGCCATGACGGCGGCCGACGTGCGCGATTTTTACCGACGCTGGTATGTGCCGGCCAATGCGGCCGTGGTGGTGGCGGGCGATGTGGAAGTCGCCCAGGTCAGGAAACTGGCCGAAAAATACTACGGCGGCATCCCCGCCCGTGCGGTGCCCAGCCGCAAGCCCCGCACCGAGCCCGAACAGGACGGCATGCGCCGCCTGGACTACAAGGCCCCGGCCAGCCAGGCCTACGTAGGCATGTCTTTCAAGATTCCCAAACTGGAGCCGGCCGACCTGCTGGATCCTGTTGCCGGCGCGCCGGCCTCGCCGACGGCCGCGGCCAGCCGTGATGCGCTGGCCCTGACCGTGCTGGCCGCGGTGCTGGACGGCTACAGCGGCGCGCGCCTGGAGCGGGCGCTGGTGCAGGGCGAAGGGCGCCTGGCCGACGGCGCCGGGGCGTCCAGCAGCCTGGTCGGGCGCGGCCCTACGCTGTTCATCCTGGACGGCGTGCCGGCCGAGGGCAAAACCACGCAGCAAGTCGCCGACGCGCTGCGCCGGCAGGTTGCCATCGTGGCGCAAAGCGGCGTCAGCGAGGCCGAGCTCAACCGCGTCAAAACCCAGTGGGTGGCCAGCGAAACCTACAAGCTCGACTCGGTGTTCAGCCAGGCGCGCGAGCTGGGCTCCAACTGGATACAGGGCTTGCCGCTGGACGGCAGCGCACGCGTGATCGCCCGGCTGCGCACCATCACCGCCGCTGAAGTGCAGGCCGTTGCCGCCAGATATTTCGGTGACGACCAGATGACCCAGGCCACGCTGCTGCCGCAACCCGTGGATCCCAAGCGCAAGCCGCGCAAGCCGGCTGCCACCTTGCGCCACGACGCCGGCTCTTGAAACCCATTACCCGAACTCCCATGAAAATCGCTACGAAACACGGGGCCGGGCGCTCCATCCCCACCTGGGCTGCCGGCCTTTTGTGCCTATGCCTGCAGACCACGGCAAGCGCGGCCATCCCGATCCAGCAGTGGACGCAAGCCAGCGGTGCCCAGGTCTACCTGGTCGAGAGCCCGGCCATCGCTATGGTGGACGTGCAGATTGATTTTGATGCCGGCGCGCGCCGCGACCCGGCGGCCCAGGCCGGCCTGGCGAGCGTGACGACCGGCATGCTGGACAAAGGCGTGCTGGCCAGGGACGGTGCGCCCGCGATGGATGAAAACGCCCTCAGCGAAGCCTGGGCCGACCTGGGCGCGCAGTTCGGCGCCGGCGCCACGTCGGACCGCATGGGCTTTTCGCTGCGCTCCCTGACCGAGCCCGACCTGCTGGACAAGGCCGTGGCCCTGGCCGCGCGTGAAATGGCCGAGCCGTCTTTCCCCGACGCCATCTGGCAGCGCGAACGCCAGCGCATCCAGGCCGCGTTGAAAGAGTCCTACACGCGGCCCGCGAGCATCATCGGCCGCGCCTATGCGCAGGCGGTGTACGGCACGCATCCCTACGGCTACGAGACGACCGAAGCCACGCTGGCGCGCATCAGCGTGGCCGACATGCGCGCCCTGCACGCGGCCAGCGTGGTGGCCTGCCGCGCGCGCATCAGCATGGTGGGCGCCGTGACGCGCGCGCAGGCCGATGCCATCGCCGCGCGTTTGCTGTCGCGCTTGCCGCAGCAGCCCTGCGCCAGCCTGCCGCCCTTGCCTGAGGTGGCCGAAGTGGCGCCGCTGGCCCAGGCCGAGGAAAAACGCATTGCCTTTGATTCGGCTCAGGCCCATGTGCTGATCGGCCAGCCCGGTTACAAGCGCGCCGACCCGGACTATTTCCCGTTGACCGTGGGAAATTACATCCTGGGCGGCGGTGGATTTGTGTCGCGCCTGACGCGTGAAGTGCGTGAAAAGCGGGGGCTGACCTACGGCGTCTCCAGCTATTTCTCGCCGGGCCTGCACGCCGGCGCCTTCACCGTCGGCCTGCAGACGCGGCCCGACCAGGCCCCCCAGGCCGTGGCGCTGGTGCGCGATGTGCTGAAAGAGTTTGTGGCCAACGGCCCGACCGAGGCCGAGCTGAAAGCCGCCAAGGACAACCTGATTGGCGGCTTCGCGCTGCGCATGGACAGCAACCGCAAGCTGCTCGACAACGTGTCGAATATCGCCTGGAACCGCCTGCCGCTCGATTACCTCGACACCTGGACGCAGCAGGTCGACAAGGTGACGGCCGCCGACATCAAGGCCGCCTTTGCGCGCAAGCTGCAGCCTGGGAAAATGGTCACTGTCATACTCGGCGCCGCACCATGAAATACACACCCGCATCCACAGAAACCACCGCCGGCAAAAAACCGCGTCCCAAGGCCGGCAAGGTGGTGGGCCGCAAGACCGTGCCGCCCGGTGAAATCCGCATCATCGGCGGGCTGTACAAGCGCACCAAACTACCGGTTCCCAGCAAGCCCGGCCTGCGCCCCACGCCCGACCGCGTGCGCGAGACGCTGTTCAACTGGCTGGGCCAGGACCTGACCGGCTGGCGCTGCATCGACGTGTTCGCCGGCACGGGCGCGTTGGGCTTTGAGGCCGCTTCACGCGGCGCCGCCGACGTCGTGCTGTGCGAGCAGGACCCGGCCTTGGTGGTGCAGCTCAAGGCGGTGCAGGCCAGGCTCAAGGCCGACATGTGCCGCATTGAGCGCGGTGACGGGCTCAGCGTCCTCAAGCGCACCGCGCCCGCCAGCCTGCAGCTGGTGCTGCTGGACCCGCCGTTTGAGTCCACCGCGTTCGAATCCACGCTGCAAGCCGCGGCCAAGGCCATAGGCCCGACCGGCGTGGTCTACCTGGAAGCCCCCAAACCCTGGAGCGACGAGGACTTGCTGCCCTTGGGCCTCAAGGTGCACCGCAGCGGCAAGGCCGGTGCGGTGCATTTCCACCTGCTGGCGGGGCTGCACGCGCCGGTGGCCTGATACCCGTTCACGAGGCCGGCAGCCTTGCCTGCCTCGTGGTTACAAAGGCCGGCCGGCGGGCCCCGGGGGCCGGGCGGGCATAATTCCAGCCATGGCCACCCCGCGCATCGCTGTCTATTCCGGCACTTTTGACCCCTTCACACTGGGCCATGAGGACGTGGTGCGCCGCGCGGCGGGCCTGTTTGACCAGCTCGTCATTGCGGTGGCAGCAGCCCACCACAAGAAAACACTGTTCTCGCTGGAAGCCCGCGTGGCGCAGGTGCGGGCCGAAACGCAGGGCATAAGCGGCGTGACCGTGCTGCCTTTTGATGGCCTGATCATGGATTTCTGCGCGGCGCAAAAGGCTTCGGCCGTAGTGCGCGGCATCCGCAACCTGACCGACTTTGATTACGAAGCGCAAATGGCGGCCATGAACCGCAAGCTGCGTCCGCAGGTGGAAACCGTGTTCCTGCTGCCCGACGCGCCGCTGCAATGCATCAGCAGCACGCTGGTGCGCGAAATCAGCAAGCTGGGCGGCGACGTCGCCCAGATGGTGAGCCCGGCGGTGGCTTCAGCCCTGGCGGGCGCGCACCAGGCTGCCAAAGCGGATAAAACTGGAAGAGGGGGCTGACATGGCCCTGATGATCACCGACGAATGCATCAACTGCGACGTCTGCGAACCTGAATGCCCCAACCAGGCGATTTACCTGGGCCAGGAAATCTACGAGATCGACCCGCACAAGTGCACCGAATGCGCGGGCCATTTCGACGAGCCGCAGTGCGTGCAGGTCTGCCCCGTGGCCTGCATTCCGCTGAACCCGCAGCACATCGAAACGCGGGACACCCTGTGGGAAAAGTACCAGCGCCTGCAGGCCGTCATTCCCATCATTGCTGCCCGCTGAGGGTTTAATCCTCGGTCTTTGGATCCGGTGGCCCGGATTCCGGTTCGATCACCTTGCGCGGCGGCTTGGGCCGCGGCGGCGTGCTGGTGTGAATCATCATCGTAGCCTTTTCCATCTCGCCCTTGAGCAGCTCCGGCACCGCCTTGAGGCAACGCGCGATGCAGTCTTCAATGGCGATGCGGTGCTCGGCCGAAGGCTTTTTCAGCACCCAGTTGACGACTTCGGCCTTGACGCCCGGGTGGCCCACGCCTATGCGCAGGCGCCAGTAGTCGGGCGTGCCCAGTTGGGCATGGATGTCGCGCAGGCCGTTGTGGCCGGCGTGGCTGCCGCCGAACTTGAGCTTGACCTGGCCCGGCACGATGTCCATCTCGTCGTGCGCCACCAGCACTTCCTCAGGCGCGACCTTGAAAAACCGTGCCAGCGCCGCGACTGATTTTCCCGACACGTTCATGAAGGTCAGCGGCTTGAGCAGCCAGACGTTCTGGCCGTTCACCGTGATTCGGGCAACCTGGCCGTGGTAGCTTTTTTCCAGGCTGAGCGGGGCCTTGAGTTCGCGTGACAGCGCGTCTATCCACCAGAAGCCGGCGTTGTGGCGCGTGGCTTCGTATTCAGGGCCTGGATTGCCCAGG
This sequence comes from Polaromonas sp. YR568, assembly GCF_943369415.1. Classification (GTDB taxonomy): domain Bacteria; phylum Pseudomonadota; class Gammaproteobacteria; order Burkholderiales; family Burkholderiaceae_C; genus Polaromonas. Next base: position 77,361 of record NZ_CALRNF020000017.1, on the reverse strand, counting down.
CCGACAAATAATTTGATCATTCGGAAATTTCCATCGCCCAATTCTAGGGGGCGCGCCTGCGGCGCCCCAAGAAAAAAGGCCCTTGTCCCGCAAGAGGACAAGGGCCGTGGGCCTTTTCAGGCGCGCGCCTGAAGTGGATTACTTCTTGGCGGCAGGCTTGGCGGCGTCAGCCTTGGCGCCGGCTTTGGCTTCCTTGGCGGCGGCGGCTTTGGCTGCTTTCGGGTCCACCGGAGCGGCTGCTGCAGCGGCTGCTGCGGCATCGGCCTCGGCTTCTTCGGACACGGCGGACACGGACACCAGCACAGGATTTTCCTGGCCCTTGGCGACAAACTTCACGCCCTTTGGCAGCGTGATGTCCTTGACGTGCAGCGGCGAGCCCTTCTTCAGGCCGGTCAGGTCGACGGCGATGAATTCAGGGATGTCGGCCGGGAAGCAGGAGACGGTCAGCTCGGTGATCACGTGGTTGACCAGGCAGTTTTCGGTCTTGACGGCCGGCGACTCTTCTTCACCGCTGTAGTGCAAAGGCACCTTGACGGTCATCTTGGTCTTGGCTTCGACGCGCTGGAAGTCGATGTGCAGGATCTGTTGCTTGTACGGGTGCATCTGCAGATCGCGCAGCAAAACTTTTTGTTCCTTGCCGCCGAGTTCCATCTCAAGGATGGAGGCGTGGAAGGCTTCTTTCTTGATGGCGTGCCACAACGCGTTGTGATCGAGTTCGATCAGCGTGGGTTCACCGGTGCCACCGTAGACGATACCGGGCGTGCGGCCCGTGATGCGGAGACGGCGGCTCGCACCCGTGCCCTGCTTTGCGCGCTCAAAAGCGACGAATTTCATAATTTTCTCCAAAAAGGGCAGGCCGCGACCAGCTCGCCCCGACTTTAAAAAGCTGCCCATATCCCGTGAGGCCGTTTGGCGTCGCGGGCAGTGCAGCCGCTTTTTGTTTCAGATCAGAACAGGTTGTCCTGGTCCGAAAACAAACTCATGACCGACTCTCCCTTGGCGATGCGCTGAATCGTCTCAGCGATCAGCGGCGCCACAGAGAGCTGGCGAATCTTCTTGCAGCCTTCTGCATTGGGGCTAAGCGGGATGGTGTTCGTGATCACCACTTCATCGAGCGCATCGCCCTGGGCGATGCGGTCTATGGCCGGGCCCGAAAAAATCGGGTGCGTGCAATACGCGTAAACCTTCTTGGCGCCGCGCTCCTTGAGCACTTCAGCCGCTTTCACCAGCGTGCCGGCCGTGTCGATCATGTCGTCCATGATCACGCAGTTGCGGCCTTCGATGTCGCCGATCACGTGCATCACTTCCGACACGTTGGCCTTGGGGCGGCGCTTGTCGATGATGGCCATGTCGCAGCCCAGCTGCTTGGCCAGCGCCCGGGCGCGCACCACGCCGCCCACATCGGGCGAGACGACCATCAGGTCGGCGTAATTCTTCTGGCGCAGGTCGCCCAGCAGCACCGGCGACGCGTAAATGTTGTCGACCGGAATGTCGAAAAACCCCTGGATCTGGTCGGCATGCAAATCCATCGTTAAGACACGCGACACGCCCACGGCCTGCAGCATGTTGGCCACCACCTTGGCCGTGATCGGCACACGCGCCGAACGCGGGCGGCGGTCTTGCCGGGCATAACCGAAATACGGGATCACCGCCGCGATGCGCTCGGCCGAAGCGCGCTTCAGCGCATCGACCATGATCAGCAGTTCCATCAGGTTGTCGTTGGTCGGCGCGCAGGTCGACTGCACCACGAACACGTCGCGAGCCCGAACGTTCTGCTGGATCTCGACGGTGACTTCACCATCCGAAAAACGTCCCACATGGGCCGCTCCCAGCGAAATGCCCAGGTGCTGGGAGATTTCAAGGGCCATGCTCGGATTGGCATTGCCGGTAAAAACCATGAAGTCGGGGTGGTGCGTTTGCATGTGGGGCCCAGCTGCTACAAGGACTTGAACGTGGCTGAAATTTTTGGTCGAAGCAAGATACGCACGGGAGTCAACATGCTGCAAGGGGCTTGGCAGTGAGCGCCGCTTGGCCTGTCGTGTTCCCAAAAACACACAGACCCGCTGATACACATCACGCGGGTCTGTCAGGAGTCACGCGGGCCCGCTCCGGGCGGGTCCGCAACACCGGGGGCTGTGGCCCTCAGTCTGAAATTTGGCAGGGGTGGAAGGATTCGAACCTGCGAATGCCGGAATCAAAATCCGGTGCCTTAACCAGCTTGGCGACACCCCTACACAGGACAGTTGTTGTTGCCAACAACAGACCTATAACTTATTCATTTATGGTCGCTTGGAAACTCATTTCGAGAGCGGGTCATTTTACCAACCCGCCAGCGGATGCGCCTCCAAATTACCGCATTTGCGGATTTTCCAGCCCTCAGGCAATCCTGAGACGTCGGGCAAATCTGCTTCATGCAACATTTGCGCAAATACAGCACTTCCGGAGCCGGTCATGCGCCCTTCAAGATGTCTGCTTTTCAGCCAATCGAGCGATTGGCCGATCTGCGGGCACATCTCCTGCGCTACCGGCTGCAAGTCGTTGCGGCCAAATTGGAAATCAACTGATTTCGGCTGGCCTTCAGCATTTGCAGCAAAGCCTTGGATTGTAGCAGTTTCTGTATCGCGTTTGAGGCCGGGCGCGCTGAAAATACCTTGCGTGGGGAGGCCGGCGGCCGGCTTGAGCACCACAAAACGGGCCGGAGGCAGGGCCAGGGGCGTGATTTTCTCGCCTATGCCTTCCACCCAGGCATGGCCGCCCGACAGGAAAAAAGGCACGTCGGCGCCCAGCGACAGGGCGAGGGCGTTCAATTCCTGCGGCGGCAGGCGCACGCCCCAGAGCCGCTGCAGCGCCAGCAGGCAACTGGCCGCATCCGACGAGCCGCCGCCCATGCCGGCCTGCGAGGGAATGCGTTTTTCCAGGCCGATATGCACGCCCAGCAGGGTGCCGCAAGCGGCCTGCAGCGCTTTTGCCGCCCGCACGGCGAGGTCTTCGGCAGGCAGCGGCTCCGCTGCTTCATCCGCCTGCAGGTCCTCCCTGGTGATCCGGCCGTCGGTGCGTAGCTCGAAGTGCAGTGTGTCGCACCAGTCGATCAGCATGAACACGGACTGCAGCAGGTGGTAGCCGTCGGGCCGGCGGCCGGTGATGTGCAGGAACAGGTTGAGTTTGGCGGGCGCCGGTACGTCGTACAAGGCCTTGAGCGGCCGCGCGGAGTGCGAAGCGGAAACGGATGAAGTCATAAACGATTGAACGGCGGCGCGCAGCCGGGATTTACCGGTCGAGCACGACACGCAGGTCGGCCTGCGGCGCGGGCTCTGTTCTCCTGGCTGAAATGCGGCCTTCCTTCTGGCGCGAGAGGTCCGCAGACCAGCCGCTGGCGGCGGCGTTGTCGCCCTGCAGCCAGGCAAACAGCGCGTCCAGCGGCACGGCGGCGCCCGTGGCTTGCGCCATCAGTTCGTCGACGGAAGCAAAGCGCTGGACCTTGCCGTTGCCGGAATCCAGCACCGCTTCGCCGGGCGACCAGCGCAGCACGCCCAGCACATTGCCCAAAGGGCTGATCAGCGAGAGTTCGCCGCGTTCGGCCCGGCCCTTGAGTTCAAAGCTGGCGGAAAAAGACTGCGGCGGCTCGCTTTGCACCTGCAGGCTGATGCGGCCCGTCCAGAGTTCGCTGTTCAGGCCTTCCTGGGCCGCGGCCCTGGGCAACTGCGCGCAGCCTGCGATGAAAAAAGCGGCAAAAAAAGAGGCAAAAACAACGGCCAGCCGGGACAGGCGCGTACGGAAGAAGAGCGGCAAGATGGACGTCCCGAGTTAGAGCTTCACGCGCAGCCGCTTGAGCGTTTCGAGCAGCGTTTCGTTCTCCGGGTTCAGCAGCCGGCCCTCTTTCCAGATGACGATGGCGCGGTCGCGCTGCCCCATGGCCCACAGCACTTCGCCGAAATGCGCCGCGATTTCCGCGTCGGGCTTGGCCTTGTAGGCCGCCTCGAAGATCTGCGCGGCTTCGGCGTTGTTGCCCATGCGAAATTCCACCCAGCCCAGGCTGTCGCGGATAAAAGGGTCGGAAGGGGCGAATTCCAGTGCTTTCTGGATCAGCCCGCGTGCCTCCGGCAGCCGCACGTTGCGCTCGGCCAGCGAGTAGCCCAGCGCGTTGTAAGCGTGGTGGTAGTCGGGCTTGAGCTGGATGACCTTGCGCAGCAGGCTTTCCATCTCATCGAGCTTGCCCAGCTTCTCGGCCATCATGGCCTGGTCGTAGAGCAACTCGGTCTCGTCGGGCGACTTGACCAGGGCCTGCGCCAGCACGTCATGGGCCAGCTGGTATTGCTTGAATTCGCGCAGCAGGGCCACTTCCGCGTTGAGCTTGACCCTGGCATCCGCCGGATTGCGCTCGGGCAGTTTGCGGATCAGCTGGCGGCCTTCTTCCAGCTTGCCCTGGCTGGCCAGGATGGACGCGCGCCGGGTTTGCGCCAGCGCCAGGTCGGAGGAGTTTTCGATCTTGGCCAGCCAGCTTTCCGCAGCGGCGTAGTCCTTGCGTTTTTCCGCCAGTTGCGAGAGCGACAAATAGGCCTGGGCCAGGCCCCGGTTGCGCTCGCCCTCGGAGGCCTGCTGCTGCGCCAGGCCGACGTAGCGCTCCAGCGAGGCTTGCGCCTGTGCCAGCTGGTTGTCCTGCAACTGCAGGGAGCCCAGCACCAGCCAGCCTTCGGGCAGGTCGGGCTTGTCGCGCGTCACGACCTGCAGCTGGGCCGCCGCTTCGTTGTAGCGCTGGGCATCCAGCAGGGCCCGGGCATAGGCCATCCTGATCTCAGGCATGGCCTTGGCGTTGCCTTCGAAGTACTTGCGGACCACGCTTTCGGCTTCGGGCAGCTTGGGATCCATCAGTTCGAGCGCGACGAGCGCCGGGCCTTCGGCGAAGGGGGCGGCGGCCTGGGCGCGCGTGGCGGCTGCCAGCGCGCCATTGGCGTCGCCCGCTGCCAGGCGCATGCGCCCGACGGTGGTCCAGGCGGCGCCGGCGGTGGCGGGGTTGCCGAGGTAGTCGGCCAGCGCCTCTTCAACCGCGGTGGCGGCCAGTTTTTTGTCCGTCACGCGGGCGTAGACACGGGGAATGGTCGCCAGGACGGCCGGCCGCTCCACGTCCGGCGCCAGCTTGATCTCGGTTTGCAGGGGTTCGGCCGTCTCGGCGATGCGGTTGAGCGCCACCAGTATTTGCAGGACGTAGCGATTGGCTTCGCGCGATGTGGGCTGGTCCTGCTTCCAGGCCTTGGCCGCCTGCAGGGCCGCATCGCCCGAACGCGACTGCAGGGCGATGTCGGTCGCGCGCTGGTAGAGCTGGGCATCGCTGGTTTTCCGGGCGGCGTCCAGCATGAGCGCGAAGCCGGCGGCGGGCTCGCCGTCCTGCAAGGTCATTTCGCCGACCAGCAACTGGTAGAACAGGGCGCTGTCCAGGAGGGAAGAGGGGGCGGCTTCCTGTGCCGCCTTGGCCTCGACCAGCGTGGCGGGCGCCGCGGAAACAGGCTCCGGGGTCTGCGCCAGGGCCAGGGGTGTGACAAACCACAAGCCGCTAAGGGCGAGGCCGGCAAGGCCAGATTTTTTCTTCATCGAACCATGATAATTGAAGCTCCCGGGCCGCGCTCCCGCTTTACCCTGCGGTAACCGAAGCCTTTATGGTCGGCATGACGCAGCAAGGCAAGGCCCTTGCGCCGACAGACCGGCGCCCCTACCTGTCATACCTATGCCTGAACTGCCCGAAGTCGAAGTCACCCGCCTGAGTTTTGCGGACCGCATCGCGGGCGCCCGCATCGAGAGCGTCGAAATGGGCAAGCCGCTGCGCTGGCCGCTGGGCTGCCCGCCGCGCCAGCTGGTCGGCCGGCAGGTGCTGGCGGTGCGCCGGCGCGGCAAATACCTGCTGGTGGACCTGAACGACGGCTTGTTGCTGATCCACCTGGGGATGTCCGGCAGCGTCACCTTTGGGTCAGGTTTCCCCGCGCCGGGCAAGCATGACCACTTTGAGATGGTCACCAGCCTGGGAACCCTGCGCCTGAACGACCCGCGCCGTTTTGGTGCGGTGGTGTATGCCGGGGATGAAAGCTCCGCTGCCGCGCAAAAGCTGCTCGGCCGCCTGGGTGTGGAGCCGCTCGGCGACGACTTTGACGCGGCGGGCTTTCACCAGGCGCTCAAATTGCGGCAAACGCCCATCAAGCAGGTCTTGCTGGGCGGCGAGGCCGTGGTCGGCGTCGGCAATATTTACGCATCCGAGGCGCTGTTCCTGGCGGGCATACGGCCCACGACCCGGGCCAGCCGCATCAGCAAGCCGCGCGCGGCGCTGCTTCACGCGGCGATCCGGCAGGTGCTGGCACAGGCTGTTACAAAAGGGGGCAGCACCCTGCGGGATTTCTCGAATGCCTGGGGGGAGTCGGGATACTTCCAGCTGGAGGCCATGGTCTACGACCGGGCCGGGCATCCCTGCCGGGTGTGCGCCACCCCCGTCAAAAGCATTCGCCAGGGCCAGCGCTCCACCTTTTATTGCGCGATTTGCCAGAAACCGTGAGGCCGGGGTCCGTACACCCGCCGATGGTTCTTTCGGGGCTGCGATGCTATATTGACCGACCACACTTAACGGAAGACCGATGTCTTTTAACGAACAATTTGACCAGCATGGCGCTTGGCGGCGTGAATTTGCACTGCGCCTGAAGCTGCTCGCTGAGTGGATGAAAGACCATGACCTGCTCGACGCGGCCGTCGAGGAGCGTCTTCAGCGGCTTGAATCCCAGGTGCGTTCCGACAAGGTCATGGTGGCTTTTGTGGCGGAATTCTCACGCGGCAAGTCCGAGTTGATCAATGCGATTTTCTTTGCCGGCTACGGCCGCCGCATCATGCCGGCCAGCGCCGGCCGCACCACCATGTGCCCGACCGAGCTCGGCTACGACGCGGACGTGCCGCCCTGCCTGCGCCTGCTGCCCATCGAGACGCGCCTGCAGAAGCAGGCGTTGATGGAGTGGCGCTCGGCGCCCGAAAAGTGGACGCGGCTGGACCTGGACGTCAACGATCCGGCGCAACTTGCCCAGGCACTCGAAAAAGTCGCCGAAGTGCGCCACGTCACCAAGGACGAAGCCCGCGCGCTCGGCTTCTGGCACGACGCGAATCCCGACGACAACCCGCTGGCCGGCGCCGACGGCCTGATCGAAGTGCCCAAATGGCGCCACGCGCTCATCAACATCGCCCACCCGTTGCTCAAGCAGGGCCTGGTGATCCTGGACACGCCCGGCCTGAACGCCATAGGCGCGGAGCCCGAACTGACGGTGAGCCTGATTCCGCAGGCGCACGCCGTGGTCTTCATCCTGGCGGCCGATACCGGCGTCACCAAGTCCGACCTGGCGATCTGGCGCGAACACCTGATCACTGAGGGCGACGGCACCGATGCGCGCCTGGTGGTGCTCAACAAGATAGACACGCTCTGGGATGCGCTGAGCACGCCCGAGCAGGTGAAAGCCCAGATAGACCGGCAACGCGCGACCTCGGCCGAAATCCTCGGCCTGCCGGAGTCGCAAGTCATCCCCGTTTCCGCCCAGAAGGGGCTGGTGGCCAAGGTCACCCGCGACAAGGCATTGCTGGAGTCCAGCAACCTGCCGGCGCTTGAATTGGCATTGGGCCAGGGCGTGATGGGGCAGCGCCAGAAAATCCTGCGGACGGCGGTGGCGGCGGGCATCGGCGAACTCAGGACGGAAGCCGGGCGTGCCATGCACATACGCCGGCGCGACCTGGCCGAGCAGATGATCGAACTTCGCGGCCTGCGCGGCAAAAACGTGTCGGTCATCAAGCACATGCGCACACGCATCGAGCAGGAACAGGCCGAGTTCGACACCAGCGGCTCCAAGATCCACGCGGTGCGGTCGGTCCATCTCAAGATGCTGCGCGACCTGTTCAACCTGCTCAGCACGCCGACCCTCAAGGCCGAACTGGCCGAGCTCACGCATGCACTGAAGCAGCCGGGCATCAAGCTGGGCGTCAAAAAAGCCTATGGGCAGACTTTCTCGCGCCTGCGCGAGGGCCTGCAGAAGTCGCAAATCCTGAGCGGTGAAATCCAGTCCATGCTGACGGCGTCCTTCCGCCAACTCAATTCCGAATTCAGTTTTTCGCTGCAGGCGCCCAAAGAGCCCGAACTGATTCGCTACGAGCACGACCTCGAACTGATAGAGCGAAGCCACCTGCAGTACCTCGGGCTGGGCAACGTCATCAAGCTCTCGCAGGCGGATTTTTCCGAGCGCCTGGTGCGCGCGCTGGCCACGCGCCTGCGCGTGGTCTACGAGACCGCGCTGGGCGAGGTGGAACTCTGGAACAAGTCCGCCGCTTCGCAGCTGGACGCCCAGTTGCGCGAGCGGCGCCGCAATTTCGGCCGGAGGCTGGAGGCTATTGAGCGCATCCAGCAGGCCGCGTCAGGCCTGGATGAGCGCATCGCCGAGATCGACGAGCAGGAGGGCGTGCTCAACGAGCTGGACAACAAGCTCACCGAGCTGACCGCGCACCTGATGGGCGGCCCTTCGGCGCAGGACAAGGCGCAGGGCGCCGGCAAGGCCGCCGCCGAAGCCGCAGCCATGCCCGAGGCAGCCTGAGCCTTGCCGGCAGGTCTCCCAGCCTTCCTGCGCGTTTGCCTATCCGAGGCCGAGGCGCGAAGCCGGCGATGAAGCAGGCCGCACCCCCAACCCTGTCCGGTTTCTCCGCGGAGATAGTCCGTTGGCAAGGCACGCACGGGCGCAACAGCCTGCCCTGGCAGAACACGCGTGACCCTTACCGCGTGTGGCTGTCCGAGATCATGCTGCAGCAGACCCAGGTTGCCACCGTCCTCGACTACTACACCCGCTTCCTTGCGCGCTTTCCCACGGTCGCCGAACTGGCCGCCGCGAGCGAAGATGAGGTGCTCGGTTTGTGGAGCGGACTGGGTTACTACAGCCGCGCGCGCAACATGCACCGCTGCGCGAAAGATGTCATGGCCCTGCATGGTGGGCGTTTTCCGGCCACGGCAGAGCAGTTGCAGACCCTGCCCGGCATAGGCCGCTCAACCGCTGCCGCCATCGCCTCTTTCTGCTTCGGCGAGCGCGTGGCCATCCTGGACGGCAACGTCAAGCGGGTGCTCACGCGGGTGCTGGCGTTTTCCGCCGACCTCGCGCAAAGCGCCAATGAAAAAGCGCTGTGGAACCAGGCGACGGAGCTGCTTCCGAAGAAAGATTTGCCGGACGCCATGCCGCGCTACACCCAGGGCTTGATGGACCTGGGCGCTACGATTTGCGCGGGCCGCCAGCCGCAGTGCCTGCTGTGCCCGGTGCAGAAGCTGTGCCGTGGTTTTGCCGAGGGCGATCCCGGGAAATACCCCGTGAAGACTCGCAAGCTCAAGCGCAGCGCCCAGGGCCTGAGCCTGCTGTGGGCGCAGCGCCCCGATGGCTCGGTCTGGCTGGAAAGGCGTCCCGGCCGCGGCGTCTGGGGCGGCTTGTATTGCCTGCCCGTGTTTGACAGCGACGACGAGTTGAAGGCGGTGCTGCCGGCTTCGTTGCAATCGCGGCTTGATCCCTTGCCGCAGTTTGTGCACGTGTTGACTCACAAGGACTTGTACCTGTCGCCGTGGGTCGCGGGTTTTGGCGCCGGCCAGTCCTTGCCCAAGGCGGTGGTGTCAGAGGAGCGGCCGGGTGCGTGGTTCAGCCCGGATGCATGGCCTGCCTTGGGCCTGCCTGCGCCCATACGCAAGCTGCTTGCCGTACAGCGCTAGGGTTTAGCCCGCATCCAGTTCACGGTGCCGCTTCAGCGTGCGCCAATGCGGGCTGAACGTTGCGGCTAGTTCCTCGACCAGGTATACCGAGCGGTGCTGGCCGCCTGTGCAGCCGATGGCGACCGTCACATAGCTGCGATGGTCGCGCACCAGGGCGCCCAGCCAGTGTTTGATGAATTGCTCGATGTGACCGAACATCTCGCCGACCTCGGAATGCCCCTTGAGGTAGTCCACCACGGGCTGGTCGCGTCCCGTCAAATGGCGCAGGCCGGATTCGTAATGCGGGTTGGGCAGCATGCGCACGTCGAAGACGTAGTCGGCATCCAGCGGCACACCGCGCTTGAATGCGAAAGATTCGAACACCAGCGTCAGTTGCGTGATCGGCGAGGAAATCAGCGACTTCACATAACCTTGCAGCTGCGAAGACCGGATCATGCTGGTGTCGAGCACGTGGGCCTGCTCGCGCATTTCACCGAGCAGTTCGCGCTCCAGCTCGATGGCGTCCACCAGCGCGCGGTGCTGGTCGGAGGCATCGATGCGTGAGAGCGGATGCAGCCGGCGTGTCTCGGAGAAACGTCGCACCAGGGTTTCCGTGTTGGCGTCCAGGAACAGCGACTGCACCACCACGCCGGACTCGCGCAGCTGGCGCAACTGCTGGGGAACCAGCGGCAGCGAGGTCGCACTGCGCACGTCCATGGCGATCGCCACCTTCTGCGCGCCGTGCCGCTGCTCCAGCGCGACGAAGGGCGTGAGCAGCTCGGGCGGCAGGTTGTCGACGCAGTAATAGCCGGCATCTTCCAGCGCATGCAGGGCCACGGATTTGCCGGAGCCCGACATGCCGGTGATGAGGACCATTTCCAGCGCCGCCATCACTGACCCAGCATTTCCTTGGCATGGGCCAGCGTGGTGCCCGAGAGGCGTTCGCCACCCAGCATGCGGGCGATTTCAGCCACGCGCTGCTCGCCGTTCACATGGTCGACGGTGCTGATGGTGCTGCCGTTTTCGGAGCGCTTGGCGACCACCAGGTGCTGGTCGGCGCAGGCCGCCACCTGGGGCAGGTGGGTGACGGCCATGACCTGGCGGTCCTTGCCCAGTTGCTTCATGAGGCGGCCCACGGTTTCGGCGACAGCGCCGCCCACACCTGAATCCACCTCATCAAAAATCAATGTTTCAGCCTGCCCGAGCTGGCTGGTGGTGACGGCAATGGCCAGCGCAATGCGCGAGAGTTCGCCGCCCGAGGCCACCTTGCCGACCGGGCGCGGCGTGCTGCCGGCGTGGCCGGCCACCAGGAATTCGGCCTGTTCCAGCCCGTGCTGGGCCGGTTGATCGAGTTTGCCGAGCGCCACGTCGAACTTGCCGCCCTGCATGCCCAGGCCCTGCATGGCCAGGGTGATGGCCTTGGCCAGCTTGGGCGCGGCCTTGCCTCGGGCCTTGGAAACCTGGCCGGCTTCCTCGAGGTAGGCGGCCTTGGCCTGGCTCTCGTTCTTTTCAAGCTGGGCCAGGTCGGCCGCGGCATTGAGTTTTTGCAATTCGGCCTGCCAGGACGCCAGCAGTTCCGGCAATTCGGCCGGCGTGCGCTTGTAGCGGCGCGCCAGGCTGACCCATTGCGACAGGCGCTCGTCCAGTTCGGCGAGCCGCTGCGGCTCCAGCTCGGCATGGCGGGCATAGCCATTGAGCGAGTGCACGGTGTCTTCCATCTGCGCCAGCGCGCCGTTCAGGACCTCCACCATGGCCTTGAACTCGGGCTCTATGTGTTCCTGGCCTTGCAGCGTCGCAATCGCGCGGCCCAGCAGGGCGTTGGCGTTCTCGTCGGACTCCTGCAAGGCATCGACGGCGGTTTGCACCGCGTCGCGCAGCGCCTGGGCGTTCGACAGGCGACCGTGCTGGGCATTGAGGTCTTCCCACTCGTCGGCGCCGGGCGCGAGCTTGTCGACTTCGCCGATCTGCCAGGCCAGGCGCTCGCGTTCGCGCTGCAGGCTGTCCTGGGCGTCGCGCGCTTCGGCCAGTGTTTTCTGTGCCACACGCCATTGCTGCCAGCGGCGCGAGAGTTCGTCGGTGGAAACGTCGGCATAGGAGTCCAGCAGGCCGCGCACCGCGTCGGGCCGCGTCAGGCTTTGCCAGGCGTGCTGGCCGTGGATGTCTACCAGCTGGTCGGCGATTTCCTTGAGCTGCGTGGCGGTGGCCGCGCTGCCGTTGATCCAGGCCCTGCTTTTGCCCTGCACGTCTATCGTGCGGCGCAGCAGCAGGCTGTCGCCGCCGTCGAAGCCGGCCTGCTCCAGCCAGGGGGACAGGCTTTCGGGGCTGTCGAACTCGACGCTGATCTCGCAGCGCGCCGCGCCTTCGCGGATCACGCCGGCGTCGGCGCGCGCGCCCAGGGCCAGTTGCAGCGCGTCGATCAGGATGGATTTGCCGGCGCCGGTTTCACCGGTCAGCACGGTGAACCCGGCGGACAGGTCCAGTTCGAGTTCGTGGACGATGACGAAGTCGCGAAGCGAGATGCTTTTGAGGCTCATGGCTTTATTCCGGGCCGTTCAGGCCACGCCTTCATTCCAGTGAAGTTTCTTGCGCAGGGTGTCAAAGTAGCTCCAGCCCTTAGGGTGCAGGAAGCGCATCTGGTGTTCCGAACGCCTGACGGTGATGCGGTCGCCGTGCAGCAGGCTGGCCAGCGACTGCATGTCGAAATTGGCGCTGGCGTCGCGGCCCGCGACGATCTCGATCGTGATCTCGCCCGAATCGGACAGCACGATGGGCCGGTTCGACAGCGTGTGCGGCGCAATCGGCGCCAGCACCCAGCCGGCAATCGATGGATGCAGCAGGGGGCCGCCGGCGGAAAGGGCATAGGCCGTGGAGCCGGTCGGCGAGGCGATGATCAGGCCGTCCGCGCGCTGGTTGGCCACGAAGCGGCCGTCGACCTCGACGCGAAGCTCCACCATGCCGGCCGTCGCGCCGCGGTTGACCACGACGTCGTTCATCGCAGTGGCGCTGAAGACACAGCGTCCGTCGCGCACGACCTTGGCCTGCATCATCCAGCGGCGGTCTTCCTCGTATTCGCCGCGCAGCATGGGAATCAGCGTGCTCTGGTAGTCCTCGAAGGCGATGTCGGTGATGAAGCCGAGGCGGCCCTGGTTGATGCCGACCAGGGGAATGCCGAACTGCGCCAGCAGCCGGCCTATGCCCAGCATGGTGCCGTCGCCGCCCACCACCAGGGCCAGGTCGCACTGAGCGCCTATGCCGGCGGCATCCAGCGTGGGGAATTGTGTCAGGCCCGTGTTGCTGGCGGTATCCTGCTCGATGGCGACCTCGCAGCCCTGGGTGCCCAGAAAATGCGCGATCTCCTCCAGCGCGGACCGGGAACCTTGTGCGTGGTACTTGCCGATCAGTGCGACATGGCGGAATTGCGACTTCATCGGCAAATTACATCACAACATCCGGTCCAAGCTTCGTAGAATGTCCCCATGCTTGATGATCGTGCGCGGTTGCTACTCAAAGCGCTGGTAGAGCGCTACATTGCCGACGGGCAGCCGGTGGGCTCACGCACGCTGTCCAAGGCCTCCGGCCTCGAGCTGTCGCCCGCCACCATACGCAACGTGATGAGCGACCTCGAGGAGCTCGGCCTCATCGTCAGCCCGCACACCTCGGCCGGCCGCATTCCCACGGCGCGCGGCTACCGCCTCTTCGTCGACACCATGCTGACCACGCAGCGCGACGCGTTTCCCGCCTCCGGCCAGATAGGCGCACCCCGCCTGGCGCCCGACCAGCCGCAGAAGGTGCTCAGCAATGCGGCGCACATGCTGTCCAGCCTTTCCCAATTCGTCGGCGTGGTCATGGCGCCGCGCCGCACCTCGGTGTTCCGCCACATCGAATTTTTGCGCCTGTCGGAAAAACGCTTCCTGGTCATCATCGTCTCGCCCGACGGCGACGTGCAGAACCGGGTCATCTTCACCGAGGCCGACTACACCCAGTCGCAACTGGTGGAGGCCGCCAATTTCCTCAACTCGCACTACGCCGGCATGGCCATCGAGGAAGTGCGCGAGCGCCTGAAAAACGAGGTCGACGCGCTCAGGGGCGAAATCGCCACGCTGATGCAGGCGGCGGTCAAGGTCAGCACCGAAGCCATCGAGTCGCGCGATGAGGTCGTGATCTCGGGCGAGCGCAACCTGCTGGCCGTCAGCGACTTCTCCGGCGACATGGGCAACCTGCGCAAGCTGTTCGACCTGTTCGAACAAAAGGCGCAGCTGATGCGCCTGCTCGACGTGTCCAGCCGCGCCGAAGGCGTTCGCATCTACATAGGCGGCGAAAGCCAGGTCATTCCCTACCAGGAGCTCTCGGTGGTCACCGCGCCCTACGAGGTCGACGGCCAGGTCGTGGGTACGCTGGGCGTCATCGGCCCCATGCGCATGCCCTACGAAAAAATGATCCAGATTGTCGACATCACCTCCAAACTGGTCAGCACGGCGCTCAGCCACAGCAAGTAGGCCCCGGAACCAGACAGGTTCCCGGAGGCCCTTACAATCCCTGTCTTGTGTGGGGCGTTAGCTCAGTTGGTTAGAGCAGAGGACTCATAATCCTTTGGTCGAGTGTTCAAGTCACTCACGCCCTACCATTTAAATAAGCTATAATTTGAGGCTTAGCGGCTGTAGCTCAGTTGGATAGAGTACTTGGCTACGAACCAAGGGGTCGTGGGTTCAATTCCTGCCAGCCGCACCACTTTTATTAGTGATTTCAATAGCCTAGAGGCTCACGCCTCTAGGCTATTTTTCTTTCTGCGGGCGGTTCGCGGGTGGTTTTAGTGGTTTTCCTGGGGCTGTACGGCGCCCGATGGGCTGTACGTCCGGCGGGAGCTCCGTTATTCTGGAAGCTTATTCCGGAGGAGAGACATGGGATCACTGAACGTCGAGGACCACGGCGACTGGCTGAGTTTTGGCCTGTCGCACGCAGGCAGCACCATTCCCGTCAGGATTTCGCGCGAGGCGATGGAGGAGTTTTTCGGTGCCGTCCCGGAGCCGGATTCCCTTAAAAAAGCCTACGAGCGCGATGCTGAAATGATTCACGCCCGGGCCGCCGACATGGTCGTGGCGGGTATGGCCTACACACCCGACAATCCCCTGGTGCTGGGAATGGAAGATTTCTAGGCGTTCGCGGCCGCCGGCCGTGAATGCTATGGTGGCCGGAGCATGAACAAAGCCTTTACCAAAGAAACCGAAGCCGAGGACGACGAGCCGGCACTCGCGCCCCTGCCTGCGGGCGGCAAAAACTACATCACGCCTCAGGGCTACGAGCGCCTGCGCAGCGAGTTGCTGGACCTGATCGACAACGAGCGCCCCAAAATGGTGGAAATCGTCCACTGGGCGGCCAGCAACGGCGACCGCTCGGAAAACGGCGACTACCACTATGGCAAAAAGCGCTTGCGCGAAATCGACAGGCGCATACGCTTCCTGACGCAGCGGCTGGAAATCGCCGAAATCAGCAATCCCTCCCTCCATCACGGCAGCGACCAGGCTTTCTTCGGTGCCACGGTAACCTATGCCGACGACAGCGGCGCCGAGCGCGTTGTGACCATCCTGGGCATAGACGAAGCCAACAGCGCCCTGGGGCAAATCAGCTGGATATCGCCGGTTGCGCGCGCGCTGCTCAAATCACGGGTGGGGGACGAGGTAAGCCTGGTGACGCCGCAGGGCGTGCAGACGCTGGAAGTGCTGAAGGTCGACTACCCGGCGCCCGACGAACGCACGGCCGGCTGACCAGCGGGCTAGGCGGTCGACTTGGCGCGCTGCACCCGCAGCACGGAAGGCGTGCGCTTGACGCTGCGCAGAGCCGAGGCCAGGTGCACACGGTCGCGCACCGCCACGCCAAAGCGCAGGTCCGTCGCGTCATGCGAAGGCTCATGCTCCATGTCGACATGCGTGATGTCGGCCTCGGCGCTGGCCAGCGCGGCCGCCACCCTTGCCAGCACACCCTTCCCATTGGAGACCGTGACCAGCAGGTTGGTCTCAAAGGTGCGCACCGGTTCGTCCGACCAGTCGACGGCGATGAAGCGCTCACTGTCGCGGTGCTGCAGGCGCTTGGCGACGGCGCAGTCGTCGGTATGGATGACCAGGCCTTCGCCGCGGCCCAGGTAGCCCACGATGCCGTCACCCGGGATGGGCCTGCAACAGGGCGCGAACTGCACCGAAGCGCCTTCGCTGCCGTCTATCACCAGCCCGCCTTGCGACACCGATTCATGGGCGGTGTAGCGCTCACGGCTCATCAGCAGCGCATTGGGTTTTTCGCCGGTCTCGGCCAGCAGCGCCACGATGCGCTTGGCCACCATGCTGGCGATGCGTTTGCCCAAGCCGATGTCGGTCAGCAAGTCGGCACGCGTGCGATTGCCGGTAAAACGCAGGATTTTTTCCCAGGTCGCGTGGTGGGCCTCATCGTCCTCGGGCAGGCGCTCGCGCTCTATGCCTTCGGCGCGCAGCGCCTGGGCCAGCATTTTTTCGCCCAGGTCCTGCGATTCCGACAGCGCCATGGTCTTGAGGTGGTGGCGTATCTTGGAGCGCGCCTTGCCGGTGCGCACAAAGCCCAGCCAGCCCGGGTTGGGGCTGGAGACCGAGGCCGTGATGATTTCAATCACGTCGCCGTTGTGCAGTTCGGAGCGCAGCGGAACCTGCTCGCCGTTGACCTTGGCGGCCACGGCGCGGTGGCCCACGTCGCTGTGGATGGCGTAAGCAAAGTCCACGATGGTGGCGCCGCGCGGCATGGCCATGATCTGGCTCTTCGGCGTGAACACGTAAACCGCTTCGGGGAACAGGTCGATCTTGACGTGGTCCCAGAACTCGGCGGCATCGCGTGTTTCCTGCTGGATGTCCAGCAGCGACTGCAGCCACTGCGTGCCCAGGCGCTGCGAGGCATCGCTGTCGGGATCCGTGGCCTTGTAAAGCCAGTGGGCCGCCACGCCGGACTCGGCCACCACGTGCATGGCGTCGGTGCGCATCTGGAATTCGATGTTGGTGCCGAAGGGGCCGACCAGCGTGGTGTGCAGCGACTGGTAGCCGTTGATCTTGGGGATCGCGATGTAGTCCTTGAACTTGCCGGGCAGCGGCTTGTAGAGCTGGTGCAGCACGCCCATGGCCGTGTAGCAGGCGGTCAGGTCTTTGACGATCACCCGGAAGCCATAAAGGTCGGTGACCTGGGCGAAAGACAGGTGCTTTTCCTCCATCTTGCGGTAGATGGAGTACAGCGTCTTCTCGCGCCCCGAGATGACCACCGGCACCTGCGCGTTGACGAAGGCCGACTCGACTTCGCCCTGCACGCGTTTTATCACGTCGCGCCTGCGGCCGCGCGCCCGCTGCAGCGCCTTGGTCAGCGTGGCGTAGCGCCAGGGGTGCAGGTGCTGGAAGGACAGGTCCTGCAGCTCGCGGTAGGTGGTGTTCAGGCCCAGGCGGTGGGCGATGGGCGCGTAGATGTCCAGGGTTTCGCGCGAAATCCGTGTCCACTTGGCGCGCGGCACGTCGCCCAGCGTGCGCATGTTGTGGGTGCGGTCGGCCAGCTTGATCAGGATGACCCGCACGTCGCGCGCCATGGCCAGCAGCATCTTGCGGAAGGACTCGGCCTGGTTTTCCTCGCGGGTGTTGAATTCGAGTTTCTCGAGCTTGGTCAGCCCGTCCACCAGTTCTGCCACCGGCGCGCCGAAGCGTTCAATCAATTCCGGCTTGGTGACGCCGCAGTCTTCGATCGCGTCATGCAGCAGGGCGGCCATGAGCGCCTGCGCGTCCAGCTTCCATTCAGCGCACTGCTGCGCGACGGCGATCGGGTGGGTGATGTAGGGCTCGCCGCTGTTGCGCAACTGGCCCAGGTGGGCCTCATCGGCAAAACGGTAGGCGCGGCGGACATTGTCGATGTCGGCGGCGCTCAGGTAGTCCAGCTTTGCAGTGAGCGCGGCAAAACTCGCGGCCGCTGCATTGGCGGCGGCCGGGGTCGATTTGCTGGCAACTACGGGCGAAAGCATGGCGCTCATGCCTCAAATGTATCGCGGTGCGAAAAAAATTTGAGAAAAATGGCCTTTATAGGTTTGGAAATGAAAAAAGCACCGAATTTCGGTGCTTTTTGCGAAGCAGAGAAGGCTCTCAGCTTGGGACTTTTTTCAGCATTTCGAGGCCGATTTTGCCTTCGGCGATTTCGCGCAAGGCGGTCACGGCGGGCTTGTTCTTGCTTTCGATCTTGGGGGCATGGCCCTGGCTCAGCATGCGCGCGCGGTAGGTGGCGGCCAGAACCAGCTGAAAGCGGTTCGGGATTTTCTCGAGGCAGTCTTCAACGGTAATGCGGGCCATGGTGATCTCCGGTGTGATCGATAAGGTGAAAAGCGGTGAAATCAGGGAATTTGAAGGGCCTGGAAGGTCTCGGCACGGGCACGCCGCTGGGCCGAAAACTTGAGCCGTTGGGCATGCACAATGGTTTTCAGGTCGAAAACTGCCCTCTCAAACAACTCGTTGATTATAACGAAGTCGAATTCCCGGGCCTGGGCCATCTCGGTGGCCGCGTTCTTGAGCCGCAATTCGATGACTTCGGCGCTGTCCTCGCCGCGCCGCTGCAGGCGCGAGCGCAACTCTTCCCAGCTCGGCGGCAGGATGAAAATCAGCACCGCGTTGGCAAAAATCCGTTTGATGTTGATGGCGCCCTGGAAGTCGATCTCCAGGATCACGTCGGCGCCGGTGGCGATGCGCTCCTCGATCGTCTGGCGCGAAGTGCCGTAGCGGTGGCCGTGCACATGGGCCCATTCCAGGAAGGAATCGCGCAGCACCATGCCGTCGAAATCCTCGGGCGACGAGAAAAAGTACTCCCTGCCGTGCTTTTCCTGCCCGCGCGGTGGGCGGGTGGTGTGCGACACCGCCGGCTGGATGCGGGAGTCCAGCTCCATCAGGGCCTTCACCAGGCTGGATTTGCCCGCCCCGCTGGGGGCGGCCACGACAAAAAGATTTCCGGGATAGTCCATGCGTACGGGCGTTGGGTAGGGGGTGGCTGATATTAATTAGAGGGACTCAGGAAGACTGGGAGGGCTTGGGCACTATTCGATGTTCTGGACCTGCTCGCGGATCTGCTCGATCAGCACCTTCATGTCCACGGAAATGCGGGTGAGTTCCAGCGACGCGGATTTGGAACCCAGTGTATTGGCTTCGCGGTGCAGCTCCTGGATCAGGAAATCCAGGCGCTTGCCCAGTTCCCCGCCGCTGGCCAGCAGACGGTCGATTTCGTCGAGATGCGAGGACAGCCGGGTGATTTCCTCCGCCACGTCGATGCGGATGGCAAACGCCGTGGCTTCGGTCAGGGCCCGGTCCTGGGCGATTTCCGGCAGCGTGGCGCTCTCGGAAAGCGCCATGGCCTCTTTCCAGCGTTCGAGGAAGCGGCTTTTCTGCTGTTCCACCAGTTTGGGGACCATGGGCACCGCCAGCGCCGCCAGCGCGCGCAGCTGCGCCGTGCGGTCCAGCAGCATTTCCGCCAGACGCGCGCCTTCCCGCTCGCGGGCCGCCATCAGCTCCTTGAGGGCCTTTTTGGCCAGCTTGAGCAGCTCTTCGCTGTAGTCGTGTGGTTTTTTGTCTTCATTCGTCGCAATTCTGAGAATATCTGCGACGCTCAGTGCCGCGGCCTGCGGCAACCATGATTTGATGCTGTCTTCCAGGGAGCCCAGGCGCTGCAGCGTGGCCGAGGAGGGCGCGCGCAGGTTGCCTGAGCTTGCGCTTTCGAGCGACACCCGGACTTCGACCTTGCCCCGCTTGAGTTTGCCGGTGAGCAGTTCACGCAGCGCCGGTTCGGCCTGGCGCAGCTCGTCGGGCAGGCGGAAGGCCAGGTCCAGGAAGCGGCTGTTGACGGAGCGTATTTCGACCCCCAGGCGCGCGCTGGCGTCCGGGCCCGATTCAGTTTCCGGGCCGGATTGCGCCATGCTCGATTGCACGGTCGCATAACCCGTCATGCTGTAAACTGACATTTGTAGATACGCTTTACTAGACTAGAGAGAGAACCAAAGACCAAGCTGGCCATTGTCATGCTTGGGTAACCCCAAATTATGTCAAAGGTCAAGCCTGCACCATTGCCGCCCGACACCGTCATTGGTGGCTATCGTGTTGTGCGAAAGCTTTCGGCCGGAGGCTTCGGGGTAGTTTACTTGGCTGTCGACAACGAGGGCCAGCAGGTCGCCATCAAGGAATACCTGCCGTCCTCCCTGGCCAGCCGCTCACCCGGCGAGCTGCTTCCCCAGGTCCAGGCGGAAAAACTCTCGCTGTACCGCCTCGGGCTCAAGAGCTTTTTCGAAGAAGGCCGCTCCCTCGCCCAGATTTCCCACGGTTCCGTCGTCAGCGTGCTGAATTTCTTCCGCGAGAACGAAACCGTCTACATGGTGATGAACTACCTGGAAGGCGGCACCCTCCAGGACTTCATCATCACGGCCCGCGAGCTCAAAAAGCAGAAGGTCTTCCGCGAATCCACCATCCGCTCGCTGTTCGACGAAATCCTGCGCGGCCTGCGCATCGTGCACCAGCACAAGATGCTGCACCTGGACATCAAGCCCGCCAACATCTTCATCACCGACGACAACCGCGCGGTCATGATCGACTTCGGCGCCGCCCGCGAAGTGCTGAGCAAGGAAGGCAACTTCATCCGCCCCATGTACACGCCCGGCTTTGCCGCGCCCGAGATGTACCGCCGCGATTCATCCATGGGCCCGTGGACCGATATTTACGCGATAGGCGCCTGCATTTACGCCACCATGCAGGGCTACCCGCCCAACGACGCGCCGCAACGCCTCGAAAAAGACCGTCTGTCGCTGGCCCTGTCGCGCCTGCGCGGCGTCTATTCCGACAACCTGATCGAGGTTGTAGAGTGGTGCATGTCGCTCGATCCCCTGTCGCGCCCCCAGTCGGTGTTCGCCCTGCAAAAAGAGCTGAGCCGGGAGGGCGAGCGCCGCTACACCAAGCTCACCGTCAGCGAAAAGGTTCGCCTGCAGTTTGACAACATGGTGTCCGACACCAAAAAAACCGCGCGCAAGGCCACCGGCTATGCGACGAAATTCAAATGAAATTCTCAGTCTTTCAGGTAAGCCGTAAAGGCGGGCGCGAGAAGAACGAAGACCGCATGGGCTATTGCTACACGCGCGAATCGGGCCTTTTTGTGCTGGCCGACGGCATGGGCGGCCATCCTGAAGGCGAAGTGGCGGCCCAGCTCGCCCTGCAGACCATCTCGGCGCTCTACCAGAAGGAGGCGCGCCCCGTCATTGAAGACACGACCGAATTCCTGTCCACCGCCCTGATGGCGGCGCACCACCAGATCATCCGCTACGCCAGCGAAAAGGGCATGCTTGACACGCCCCGCACCACGCTGGTGGCCGCCATTTTGCAAGGCACTGGCGCGACCTGGGTGCACTGCGGCGATTCGCGCCTGTACGTCGTGCGCGACGGCGAGATGCTCACCCGCACCCGCGACCACTCCTACCTTGAGCAGCAAAGCGCAGGCGTCATCAAGCTCGAGCGCATCAACCGCAACATCCTGTTCACCTGCCTGGGTTCACCCACCAAACCCGTCTTTGACGTCACCGGCCCCGTCACCCTGCAGCAGGGCGACAAGCTGCTGCTGTGCTCCGACGGCCTCTGGGGCAGCCTCAGCGACGCCGAAATCGTGCGCCAGCTGGCCAGCAAGGGTGTTTCCGACGCCGTGCCCGACCTGGTCGAGAACGCCCTGCGCACCGGCGGCGAGCACAGCGACAACGTCACCGTGCTGGCCATGGAGTGGGAAACCCCCGACGCCTTCGAATCCACCCGCGGCGTCTCCACCGACAGCATCATGGACGGCGTCTTCGCCTCCACCATCCAGGCCGGCGTGCTCGACTCGGTGGTCGATGACCTCGACGAAGCCACCATAGAGCGCTCGATCGCCGAGATCAACGAAGCCATACGCCGCTCGGCCGCCAGAAAAGCCTGATCCGGAGGCCGGCGCCGCAAGCGCCTCGTCCTCCTTTCTCCTTTTCCCTGTACTTTTTCACCCGCCACATCCGTCTTTTCCTCCGGCGTTTTTGCCAGAAAGCCATTCCCATGAGCCAGTTTGAACGAAGCGGCGCGCGCGCCGCCGACGCCCTGCGCGGCGTGCGCATCACCCGCCACTACACCGCTTACGCCGAAGGCTCCGTGCTGATCGAGTTCGGCGGCACCAAGGTGCTGTGCACCGCCTCGGTCGAGGAAAAAGTCCCCGGCCACAAAAAAGGCAGCGGCGAAGGCTGGGTCACCGCCGAATACGGCATGCTGCCCCGCGCCACCCACACCCGCAGCGACCGCGAAGCCGCGCGCGGCAAACAAAGCGGCCGCACGCAGGAAATCCAGCGCCTGATAGGCCGCTCCATGCGCTCCGTGTTTGACCTCAAGAAGCTCGGCGAGCGCACCATACACCTCGACTGTGACGTCATCCAGGCCGACGGCGGCACCCGCACCGCCAGCATCACCGGCGCCTTCGTCGCCGCGCAGGACGCCGTCAACACCCTGATCGCCAGCGGCAAGCTCACGCAAAGCCCCATCATCGACCACGTCGCCGCCATCTCCGTCGGCATCGTGCAAGGCACGCCCCTGCTGGACCTCGAATACACCGAAGACTCCGCCTGCGACACCGACATGAACGTCGTCATGACCGGGGCCGGCAATTACGTCGAAGTGCAGGGCACGGCCGAAGGCGCGGCCTTCTCGCGCAAGGAAATGGACGCGCTGCTGGTGCTCGCCGAAAAAGGCATTACCGAACTGGTCGGCCTGCAGAAGCAGGCGCTGGCCGGCTGACCTCCCGCCGCCCATGAAAAAAATCGTTTTAGCCTCCAACAACCAGGGCAAGCTCGCCGAGCTCAAGGCCATGTTCGCGCCCCTGGGGCTGGAGCTCGTGAGCCAGGCCGAACTCGGCCTGCCCGAGGCTGAGGAGCCTTTTCGCACCTTTGTCGAAAACGCCCTCACCAAAGCCCGCCAGGCCTCGCGCCTGAGCGGCCTTCCCGCGCTGGCCGACGATGCGGGCCTGTGCGTCGATGCTTTCGGCGGCCTGCCCGGCGTCGACACCGCCTTCTACGCCACGCGCTTTGGCTACACCAAGGGGGACGACAACAACGTCAAGGCCCTGCTCGAACAGATGGCCCACCTGGCCGATCCCGCCCAGCGCCGCGCCGCACTTGTCAGTACGCTGGTGGCCGTGCGTTCCGACAAGGATCCCGAGCCGCTGATCGCCTCAGGCCGCGTCGCCGGGCAGATCGCGGCTCAGCCCGTGGGCGACAAGGGCTTTGGCTTCGACCCTGTGATGTTCATCCCCGAGTTCGGAAAAACCTTTGCGCAGTTGCCCGTTGAAATCAAGAATGCCAACAGCCATCGCGGCAAGGCCGCGCGCCGGATGATCGAGCTCATGCGCGAACAATGGCTGCCCGCAGCCTGACACCCTGACACCCGCCATGGCCCCGCGGCAAGACATCCAGCACTACATGCGCAGCGGCACGCTGCAACTGGCCGCGCTGCCGCCGCTGTCGCTCTATGTGCACCTGCCTTGGTGCATACGCAAATGCCCATACTGCGACTTCAACTCGCACGAAGCCGTCGGCGAGATGCCCGAGCAACGCTACATCGACGCGCTCATCGCCGACCTGGAAGCCGCGTTGCCCCTGGTCTGGGGCCGCACCGTGCACAGCATCTTCATAGGCGGCGGCACGCCCAGCCTGTTTTCGCCGCAGGCCATAGACCGCCTGCTTGCCGACATACGCGCGCGCCTGAGGCTGGAAGCCGATTGCGAGATCACCCTCGAAGCCAACCCCGGCACCTTTGAAAAAGACCGCTTCAAGGCCTTTCGCAGCGCTGGCGTTACCCGCCTGTCTGTCGGCGTGCAAAGCTTTGACGACAAACACCTCAAGTCCCTGGGCCGCGTGCACGACCGCGCCCAGGCCATCGCCGCGGTCGAAGAGGCCGCGCAAGCGTTTGACACCTTCAACCTCGACATCATGTATGCGCTGCCCGGCCAGACCATGGAAAACCTCGAGCAGGACATGCGCCAGGCCCTCGCGCTGCAGCCGCCTCACATCTCGATTTACCACCTGACCATAGAGCCCAACACCTACTTCGCGAAATTCCCGCCCGTGGTGCCCGAGGAAGACACGGCCTACGCCATGCTGGACACCATCACCGAAATGACCGAGGCCGCCGGACTGCGGCGCTATGAAGTCTCGGCCTACGCCAAAGCCGGCCACCAATGTTTTCATAACCTCAACTACTGGCAGTTCGGCGATTACCTGGGCATAGGCGCCGGCGCCCACAGCAAGCTCAGCTTCGCGCACCGTGTGGTGCGCCAGGTCCGCTACCGCGAACCCAAGCTCTACATGGAAAAAGCGCTGGCCGGCGAAGCCGTCACGCAGGAAACCGAAGTCAGCCGCGCCGACCTGCCGTTTGAATTCATGCTCAATGCCTTGCGCCTGCGCGACGGTTTTAAACTGCAGGACTTCACCGAAAAAACCGGCCTGCCTTTCACCGCCATCCAGCAAGGCCTGGACGAAGCCGAACGCAAGGGTTTGATAGAACGCGATTTCGTGCGCGTCAAACCGACCGAGCGCGGCTTTGATTTTTTGAACGACCTGCAGTCATTGTTCCTGGCCGGCTGAACAAGGAAGGCCCGAATCGCATGGAAACTCCCGCCATTATTTTTCTCGTTGTCAGCTGCGCCATCAGCTTCGGCCTGGGGCGCATCTTTGTGCACTTCCGCGACAAGAAACGCAAAAAAGCCGCTGAAGAGCGCGAGGCCCAAGTGTTGCGCAACCGCCCGGCCGAGCCCGAGTCGCTCAACAAGGCCAAACGCAAGCGGCAGCTTCAGCAACAAGCCGCCAAAAACGGCAAGCGCTGATTCGCAGCGCTCGCTTTACCGGCTGTCAGCCGCAGGCGACCCGCGTCACGCGGCCCGTATCGTCGACCGAGAGGTTGAGCCGCTCTGCATTGAACTCCATGGTCACGATCTGGTTGGGCTTCAGCACCCGAACGGTCTTCGCACCGGCGCGCGTGCGAGCTTCATTTTCCAGCGCGGAATCCGCATTGCGGCCTACGGCGAACTGGGCCGGTGCAGCGCTACAGCGGCCTGATACGGGCGCGGGCTCGGGCGCCTGGCCGGTGGCGGGGGTGCCGCAGGCGGACATCAGCAGGGAAGTCGTTGTGGCAATGGCTGCCAGTGTTGGTAAACGCATGGTGGGCTCCTTTGAAGGGCGGTTGCCGGTTCAGCATCAATTGATCGCTCAGAGCTTAGCGCGCGCCGGTACCATGAACTGGCGCGGCTAACGACACTTGCTGTAGGCGCAGGCCTTGGTGCGGCAATCGTCGACGTGGCCGGCGCGCTGAAGACAGCCGGCAGGAGGGCGTCTGCGAGACGTTAACCGACTTGCCAGATGGTTACTTCACGGGATCAAGGTTTGACATAGGCCACATCACGGGTTCGCCGTCCAGGCCCGCGCGCAAGTTCTTGAGTTGCCCAAGCCTCTGAACGACGTAAGCTGACACGCAGTAATCGAACACTGCATTCGAATTGCCCGCGCCAGCGGCGTCGAGCCAGCAGGTACTGTCAACATGCCGCTTCCATTTGATTTGGGAGTCGGCAAGGTCCTTTGCCTTGAATGCTGTGTGCCCTGACTGGGCTTTCTGTTCGATGGCTTTCAC
The DNA here is from genome assembly GCF_943369415.1 of Polaromonas sp. YR568. Taxonomy (GTDB): domain Bacteria; phylum Pseudomonadota; class Gammaproteobacteria; order Burkholderiales; family Burkholderiaceae_C; genus Polaromonas. The sequence goes on along the minus strand of NZ_CALRNF020000017.1, from coordinate 51,948 downwards.
AACGGTGGTCATCTGAGTATTCAACGCGGCCAATTCCCGTGCGAAGCATGCCCGTGCCTCAATAGACCCCGGAGTTCCGAAGAGCATATCTGTGCATGTCTCCACGCCCGCCTGCACAGCCGAACATACACATAAAACAAGCACAGCGACAGAATTTGAGCGCACGGCCATGCGAGCCTTTATGCAGTTAAACATTTTTCGTCCGATGAGGTTATTTGCCAGGGGCTCGACATCAGGATCTGACGCGCCTGAGTGTATGCCGGGACATCGAACGGACGAGCAGCCCGCGATTCATAGCCGAGCGGTGGATCTGACCCATCGTCTGCGCAAACGATGCGGTTAAACTACCCGACTCGGAAGCGTGGCAGAGCGGTTGAATGCAGCAGTCTTGAAAACTGCCGAGGATGCAAGTCCTCCGTGAGTTCGAATCTCACCGCTTCCGCCACTTACTCAAGTGGCACTGGCTTTAACGCCGCTCACACCGCACCCCTCCGCTTCAGCCTCCAGCGCTGCAACCGCATCGGGCCGCCAAAAGCCGGCTTCTTCACCTATCCCATTTCAGTCAATTTCACGCTGCTTCAGCGCGCCAACTGGCAATTACCGTCAAAACCCCCAGTCAAGTTCCATTTCGGCCGCTAAAAGCCCCGAAAACATCAAGCGGTGAACAGACGCCCAAAACCGGAATTATTTCCTGGAACTATTTCCGCTCCTTTCTGAAAACTTATTTCAGACTCGTGACGAAAAGCGCGGGGGAAGCCATCATTGAAACATTCCGTTACAGCGATAAGGCGCCCTCCAAAACCATGACGATTCCTGCTTTTCATCCCGAAGTGGCCGAACAAGTGGCCACTGCCTTTGTCAAGGCAACCGCCGCCCGTTGGTCATTTCCGCGGGTCGATCTCCAGGACAGTGGCACCTTCATGCTGATCAGCGTGGAAGCCCTGGCGCCCGAGGTACGGGAGGTGGAGATGCCGCTGAAGAAGTCGATTGCACAGGCGCTCAGCGAGGTCATCCCCACGCATCCCACGCAGAAATTCGGCAACTGGATGGTGGTCTTCTTCCACGAAGGCAAGATGTTCGAGACCGTGCATCCCAGCGAATTCCAGGGGTAAGCACTCCCTGACTTTCTGCCGGCTGGCCTTTGCGGGCCCGCCCGCCACCGGCCTCAGGCGAAGTTAAGCGGCCTGCGCCTCGGGCTGCAGCAGCATGCCCCGGGTCTCGATAAAGGCAATCACCTCGGCGAGGCCGTCCCTGGTTTTCAGGTTGGTCATCACAAACGGTTTCAAACCCTTGGCCGTGGTGCGCATGCGTATGGTGTCTTCTTTCATGACGTTCAAGTCGGCGCCCACATAAGGCGCCAGGTCGGTCTTGTTGATCACGAACAGATCGCTTTTGGTGATGCCCGGCCCGCCCTTGCGCGGAATTTTCTCGCCGGCTGCAACGTCAATCACATAAATCGTCAGGTCGCTCAGTTCGGGGCTGAAGGTGGCGGCCAGGTTGTCGCCACCGGATTCGACGAACACGACGTCCGCATCAGGGAAATCCACCAGCATGCGGTCAATTGCTTCCAGGTTGATGGAGGCGTCTTCGCGGATCGCCGTGTGCGGGCAGCCGCCGGTTTCCACACCCATGATGCGTTCGGCGTCGAGCGCGCCGCTCACGGTCAGCAGGCGCTGGTCTTCCTTGGTGTAGATGTCGTTGGTGATGGCGACCAGGTCGTACTTCGCTTTCATGCCCTTGCACAGCATTTCAAGCAGCGTGGTCTTGCCGGAGCCGACCGGGCCGCCTATGCCCACGCGCAGCGGTGGGAGTTTTTTGGTGCGATTGGCGATGTGGTGCAGGCTCATGGGGTACCTAAAAGCGATTGGATGGATCAGGAGCGGAACAGCCGCGAATACTGGGTCTCATGCTGCGACGACAGAATCGCCAGCATGGGGGAAAAAGCCTGGCGCTCAGCGTCGGGCAGTTGCATCGCCGTCTCGACGGCGCCGGGGATGTCGCGGCTCAGCTGGGCCAGTATGCGCTGGCCGGCGCTTTGGCCCAGGGGCACGGATTTGAGCGCGGCCTGCATCATGTTTTCGGCCCAGCCGAAGGCATAGGCCAGCAGGCAGTCGCGCACGCCGGCGGCGGTTTGCGAGGCCGCGAGCGCATAGGCCACGGGATAAGTCGGCTGCAGCGCGGCGCAGGCCGCGATGTGCGTTGCGCTGGCGCCTTCATGGTTGCGCAGCCATTCCAGCAGCGATCGGCCCATCTGCTCGGCCTGCGCGCGCAACTCGCTGGTCTCGCGCGTTTGCAGCACCCACGCGTTCAGTTCGGCGATGCGGTCCAGCTCGCCCGTGCGCCAGGCCGGAATGGCCTGCGCGATCACGGCCAGGTCGCCGCGCGTGAGGGCCAGTTGCAACTGGTCGCTGAGCCAGCGCGCGGCCAGTGCTTCGCTCGTGACCTCGCCGCAGTCGACGGCGGCCTCCAGGCCTTCCGAGTACGAAAAACCGCCCACGGGCAAGGCCGGCGAGGCCAGCCAGATCAGCTGGAGCAGGCTGGACGCCGGAAGCTGTCCTGCGGGCGGTGCGGACATGTCCATGGCCGGCCTAGTGGCTGTGCGGCTTGTGTTTGTGGATCTGGATGGCCACGGGCTTGGCTTCATGCGCGTGGTCATGGTGTTCGTGGTCATGGCCGTGGTTGCAGTCGGGGCCGTGCACGTGCGGTGCCGGTGCTGCAGCGACCTCAGTAGCAGGCGCATCGCTGTGTTCATGGTTCCCGTGATCGTGATCATGGTTGTGGCCATGCCCATGCCCGCCCGAACTGTAGGCACCGCCTTCAGGCTCAAACGCCTCCTCGACTGCGTTGACGATCAGGTGCATGGATCGCAGCATGTCGGCCAGCACGTGGTCGGGTTCGATTTTTAAATGATCGGGCTTGAGCTCAATCGGCACATGGCGGTTGCCCAGGTGGTAGGCCGCACGCGTCAGGTCAAAGGGCGAGCCGTGCGACGTGCAGGCGGTGATGCGCAGCACCGCCTGCGGCGCGGCAATCACCTTGACCATGGAGCCGTCTTCAGCCACCAGTACGTCGCCGCCGCGCACCAGCGTGCCGCGCGGCAGGAAGACGCCCAGTTGACGGCCTAGCGAGTCGGTCGCGTCAAAGCGGCTTTTCTGGCGCACGTCCCAGTCGAGCTCGACGGTGGCGGCGCGTTTGACGAGGACGGGGGCCAGGCCCGCGCCCAGCGAAATGACTTTGGAAACCTGGAGCATGAGGCCTTAAAAACTGAAGCAGGACTAGAACAGGAAATAACGCTGCGTCATCGGCAGGCTGGTCGCCGGCTCGCAGGTCAGCAGCTGCCCGTCGGCGCGCACCGCGTAGGTCTGGGCGTCGACTTCCATTTTGGGCAGGTAGGCATTGTGGACCATGTGCTGCTTGCGCACGCCGCGTATGTTTTTCACGGCGCTCAGGGTCTTGGCCAGGCCGAAGCGTTCCTTGACGCCGGCGTTCAGGCCGGCCTGCGAGACAAAGGTCAGCGAGCCCCTGGCGATCGCGCCGCCGAAGCCGCCGAACATGGGCCGGTAGTGCACGGGCTGCGGCGTGGGGATGGAGGCGTTCGGGTCGCCCATGGCGGCCATCGCGATGAAGCCGCCCTTGAGGATGACCGAGGGCTTGATGCCGAAGAAGGCCGGCTTCCAGACCACCAGGTCGGCCCACTTGCCGGGCTCGACCGAGCCGACCTCGTGCGAGATGCCGTGGGCGATCGCCGGGTTGATGGTGTATTTGCTGATGTAGCGTTTGGCGCGGAAGTTGTCGTGGCGCTCGCTGTCGCCGGGCAGTTTGCCGCGCTGCAGCTTCATCTTGTGCGCGGTCTGCCAGGTGCGGATGATGACCTCGCCGACGCGGCCCATGGCCTGGCTGTCGGAGCTGAACATGCTGATCGCGCCCAGGTCGTGCAGCACGTCTTCGGCCGCGATGGTTTCCTTGCGGATGCGGCTTTCGGCAAAGGCCAGGTCTTCGGCGATGCCGGCGTCCAGGTGGTGGCACACCATCAGCATGTCGACGTGCTCGTCCAGCGTGTTGACGGTGTAGGGCATGGTCGGGTTGGTGGAGGAGGGCAGGAAGTTTTCCTCGCCCACCACGCGCAGGATGTCGGGCGCATGGCCGCCGCCCGCGCCTTCGGTGTGAAAGGCGCAGAGGCTGCGGCCTTTGGTGGCGGCAATCGTGTTCTCGACGAATCCGGATTCATTGAGCGTGTCGCTGTGGATGGCGACCTGGGTGTCGGTTTCCTCCGCCACGTCCAGGCAGTTGCTGATGGCGGCGGGCGTGGTGCCCCAGTCTTCGTGCAGCTTCAGGCCTATGACGCCGGCGTTGATCTGCTCGTGCAGCGCCGCGGGCAGGCTGGCATTGCCCTTGCCGAGGAAGCCCAGGTTCATGGGAAACGCGTCGGCCGCTTGCAGCATGCGCTCGATGTTCCAGGGGCCGGGCGTGCAGGTGGTCGCGAAGGTGCCGGTGGCAGGGCCCGTGCCGCCGCCCAGCATGGTGGTGATGCCTGAGGTCAGCGCTTCCTCGATCTGCTGCGGGCAGATGAAGTGGATGTGCGAGTCGATGCCGCCGGCCGTGACGATCATGCCTTCGCAGCTGATGATTTCGGTGCCGGGGCCGATGATCATGTCCACGCCGGGCTGGGTGTCGGGGTTGCCGGCCTTGCCGATGGCGGCGATGCGCCCGCCCTTGAGGCCGATGTCGGCCTTGACGATGCCCCAGTGGTCGATGATGAGCGCATTCGTCATCACGCAATCCATGGCGCCTTCGGCCCGGGTTTTCTGCGATTGGGCCATGCCGTCGCGTATCGTCTTGCCGCCGCCGAACTTGACTTCCTCGCCGTAGCTGCCGGCGCGCAAAGTGTAGTCGGCTTCGACCTCGACCACCAGGTCGGTATCGGCCAGGCGCAGGCGGTCACCGGCCGTGGGGCCGAACATTTCCGCGTAGGCGCGGCGTCCAATCGTTGCCATCAGAGTTTTCCTTGCACGAGTCCGCGAAAACCGTAAACCATGCGGTCCCCGGCGAAATCCACCAGCTCGACGGTGCGCTGTTGCCCCGGCTCAAAGCGCACGGCCGTGCCCGACGCGATGTTCAGCCGCATGCCGCGCGCCGCGTCGCGGTCAAAGCCGAGCGCGCCGTTGGTTTCGGCGAAGTGGTAGTGCGAGCCGACCTGGATGGGCCGGTCGGCCGTGTTCTGCACAACGACGGTCAGCGTGCGCCGGCCCGCGTTGAGCACGTGGTCGGGTCCGTCGGTGATGAGTTCGCCCGGAATCATGGCGCGCCTCAAGCCAGCCTGGCCAGCAGGGCCACGCCGAAAAGGGCAACACCCGCGCCGGCCGCGCGCGGCAACCATACATTGGCGCTGCGCAGCGCCCAGCCGGCGCCCAGGCCCGCCAGGTGCAGCAGCACGGTGGCGGCCAGCATGCCCGACAGGGTCGCCCAGGCGCTGGGCGCTTCAGCGAGTTCATAACCATGGGCCAGGCCGTGGAAGACGGCGAACACGCCGACGATCAACGCGGCCGCGATGCCAGTCACACGCCAGCGCGACACCACCAGCAAGCCCGTGACCAGCAGCGAGGCCGCGATCATGGGCTCGACCGCGGGAATCTGCACACCCTGCAGTCCCAGCAAGGCGCCCGCCAGCAGCATGCCGGCAAAACCCAGCGGGCCCCACAGCAGTTCAGGCCCGGCGCGGCGCGCGGCCAGTGCGCTCCACAGGCCTACGGCCACCATGGCCGCGAGGTGGTCCATGCCGGTCAGCGGGTGCAAAAAGCCGGTCATGAAATTCAGGTGTGCATGGCCGTCCACGCCGGTGTGCGCAAAGGCGGCCGCGGGCAACAAGGCCGCGAGGGCTATCAAGGTACGCAGGCTGCGGGATGAAGGCAGGGTGGAAAAACTCACGGCGATCTCCTGTTGGGCGATGTTGTAGTTTGAGACGAAAAAGGCGCGGCGCTGAACCGCTTAGACGATGGGCTGGTGCACGGTGACCAGCTTGGTGCCGTCGGGAAAGGTCGCTTCGACCTGGATGTCGGGGATCAGCTCGGGGATGCCGTCCATCACGTCGGCGCGGGTCAGCACGGTGCGGCCCTCGCTCATGAGCTGGGCGACGGACTTGCCGTCGCGCGCGCCTTCCATGACGGCGGCGCTGATCAGCGCCACGGACTCGGGGTAGTTGAGCTTGAGGCCGCGGGCGCGGCGCCTTTCGGCCAGCAGGGCAGCCGTAAAAATAAGCAGCTTGTCTTTTTCGCGGGGCGTCAATTCCATGGGGCTCTCTCAGGGCAGGCTGCCGGCTTGGGGATGCTTGCCGGGGTGCAAGAATGGTGCCATAAGAAGCGGGCCCCACCAAGGCTGCGGGGCGGCCGGGGGCGCATGGCACAGAACATGCACCTGAAAGGGGTCAATCACTCCGCGCCCGGCGCATCTGCCCACCCCATGGACGCCCCGCTCACGCCCCTGCCGCCGCCACTGCCGCCCGACGCGGCCGTGGCCGCGCCTTTGGCGGGCGAGGCGCCGCCGGTGCAACGCATCATCAAGGTCAGGCGCGACTACAACAGCTGGGTCGCCAGCGAGACCATGGAAGACTACGCGCTGCGCTTCACGCCGCAGCGCTTTCGCAAGTGGTCGGAATGGCGGGTCGCCAACACCGCCTTCGGCGCGGCATCCTTCCTGATCCTGGAGGCGGTGGGCGCCACGCTGCTGGTCAAGTACGGCTTCACCAATGCCTTCTGGGCCATCGTCGCCACAGGCCTGATCATCTTCCTGGCCGGCCTGCCCATCAGCATCTACGCGGCGCGCTATGGCGTCGACATGGATTTGCTGACGCGCGGCGCGGGCTTCGGCTACATAGGCTCCACGCTGACCTCGCTGATCTACGCCTCCTTCACCTTCATCTTTTTTGCGCTGGAGGCGGCCGTCATGGCCTATGCGCTGGAACTGGCGCTGGGCATTCCGCCGAGCTGGGGCTACCTGATCTGCGCATTGCTGGTGATCCCGCTGGTCACCCACGGCGTGTCCGCCATCTCGCGGCTGCAGGTCTGGACGCAGCCTTTGTGGCTGGTCATGCTGGTCGTGCCCTTTGTGTTTGTGCTGCTGCGCGATCCTGGTGCCTTTTCCGGCGTTCTGCACTACGGCGGGGAGAAAGGCACGGGCGGCGAGTTCAATTTGCACCTATTTGGTGCTGCGCTCACGGTGGGCATCGCGCTGATCACCCAGATGGGCGAGCAGGCCGACTACCTGCGCTTCATGCCGGTGCAGACGCCGGCCAACCGATGGCGCTGGTGGGGCGGGGTGCTGGTGGGCGGGCCGGGCTGGGTGTTTCTGGGTGTGGTCAAGATGCTGGGCGGCGCTTGCCTGGCCTACCTGGCGATTTCCAACATGGTGCCGCTGGACCGCGCGGTGGACCCCAACCAGATGTACCTCGCCGCTTATGAATACGTGTTCCCGCACTACGGCATGGCCGTGGCGGCCACCGCGCTCTTCGTCGTGGTGTCGCAGCTCAAGATCAACGTGACCAATGCCTATGCCGGTTCGCTGGCCTGGTCGAATTTTTTCTCGCGCATCACGCACAGCCACCCGGGCCGTGTGGTGTGGGTGGTGTTCAACACCCTGATCGCCTTCATGCTGATGGAGATGAACGTCTTCCAGGCGCTGGGCGACGTGCTGGGCCTGTATTCCAACATCGCGATCGCCTGGGTGATGGCGGTGGTGGCCGACCTGGTCATCAACAAGCCGCTGGGCCTGAGCCCGCCGGGCATCGAATTCAAGCGCGCGCATCTGTACGACATCAACCCGGTCGGCGTGGGCGCCATGGCGCTGGCCTCGCTGCTGTCCATCACCGCGCACCTGGGGCTTTACGGCGAAATGGCGCAAGCCTTCTCGGCTGTGATCGCCATGGGCACGGCCTTTGTGGCCGCGCCGCTGATCGCCTGGGCCACCAAGGGCAAGTACTACATCGCGCGCAGTTCGGTTCCGGCGGCCGGCGAGGGCGCCTACAAACGTTATGCCACCCAGCAATGCGTGATCTGCGAGCGCGCCTATGAGGGCCCCGACATGGCGCACTGCCCGGCCTACCAGGGGCCCATCTGCTCGCTGTGCTGCACGCTGGACGCGCGCTGCGGCGACCTGTGCAAGCCGCATGCGAGCCTGTCGGCGCAGTGGTCTGCCACCTTGCGCTGGCTGCTGCCGCGCCGCGCCTGGCCCTACCTTGATACGGGCCTGGGCCACTTCCTGCTGCTGATGCTGATCATCGTGCCGCTGCTGGCCAGCGTGTTCGGCCTGCTCTACCACCAGGAGCTCAGCGCGCTGACGGACCTGGCGCCGTCCGAGCCGGCCCTGAAGTCGGGTTTCCTCAAAGCCTATATGGCGCTGCTGGTGATTGCCGGCCTGGTCGCCTGGTGGCTGGTGCTGGCGCACAAGAGCCGGCAGGTCGCGCAGGAGGAGTCCAACCGCCAGACGCACCTGCTGATGCGCGAGATCGAATCGCACCGCCAGACCGACGAGGCGCTGCAGCAGGCCAAGCTCGTGGCCGAAGAGGCGCGCCACCACGCCGACCAGGCCAACCAGGCCAAGAGCCGCTACATCAGCGCCATCAGCCACGAACTGCGCACGCCGCTCAACAGCATCCTGGGCTATGCGCAGCTCATGGGCGAAGACAGCGCGATCCCGCCGCACCGAAAGCAGGCCGTCAGCGTCATCAAGCGCGGCGGCGAACATCTGCTGTCGCTGATCGAAGGCACGCTGGACATCGCGCGCATCGAGGCCGGCAAGCTCACGCTCAACGTCAAGCCCATGCACTTCGCCGATTGTGTGCATGAGATGGCCGGCATGTTCGAGCTGCAGGCCGCGGCCAAGGGCCTGGCTTTCCACTTCGAGGCCAGCGGCAACCTGCCCGAGCTCGTGCGCGCCGACGAAAAGCGCGTGCGGCAAATCCTCATCAACCTGCTGGGCAATGCCATCAAGTTCACGGTGCAGGGGCAAGTGACTTTCCGGTTGCGCCATGCGCGCGAGATGGCCTACATCGACATCGAAGACACCGGCCCCGGCATGCGCGAGGCCGAACTTGCGCGCATCTTCGAGCCCTTCGCGCGCGGCGCCGCGGCGGGCCAGAGCGCCGCGGGCACGCCGGGCGCCGGCCTGGGCCTGACGATCGCCAAGATGCTGACCGACCTCATGGGCGGCGAGATGACGGTGGTCAGCACGCCGGGCGAGGGCTCGATCTTCCGCATCCGCCTGTTTTTGCCCGAGGTGCATCTGCCGGCGGGCGCCGCCAAGGAAGCGATCACGCAGCCGGCGCGGCGCCGGCCGCGCGGCTACGAAGGCCCGCGCCGCAAGCTGCTGGTGGTCGACAACGAAGAGCCCGACCGCGAACTGCTGGTGCAATTGCTGCAACCCATGGGCTTTGAGTTGCGCACCGCCGCCAGCGGCCACGACTGCCTGGACCTGCTGGCCGCCGGCTACCAGCCCGACGTGATCTTCATGGACCTGGCCATGCCGGGCATAGATGGCTGGGAGACGCTGCGCCGCGTGCGCGGCTCCGGCCATGAGGCAATCCACCTGGCCATCGTCTCGGCCAATGCCTTTGACAAGGGCATGGAGAACGACGCCGGCATCCTGCCCGAGGACTTCATCCTCAAGCCCGTGCGCCACACCGAACTGATCGCCTGGCTGGAGCGCCGCCTGGCGCTCACCTGGCGCTATGACGAGGCGGCCGAGGCCTCGCCCGCGCCGGCGCCCGCGCTGCGCGTGTTGCCGGACGCCGCGCAGCTGGCCGCGCTGCAGGAGGTGGTGACGCTGGGCTTTTACCGCGGCATCATGAACACGCTGGCCGACATCGAACGGCACCAGCCCGACACCGCCGCATTCGTCGATGACATGCGCGTGCTGGCGCGGCAGTTCCAGTTCGAGGCCATGGGCCGCCAGCTCGCCAACCAGGAGGGCCGCCATGAGCAGCGTGCTTGAAGATTCCCCCGCCACACTGAATCCGCCAAACCGCAGCCTGGACCACACGCTGGACCGGGCCAACAGCGACGTCGTGCTCATCGTCGACGACGTGCCCGACAACCTCTCGGTGCTGCATGACGCGCTCGATGAATCGGGCTACACCGTGCTGGTGGCCACAAATGGTGAGGCGGCGCTGCAGCGCGCCTTGCAGGCCAGGCCCGACATCGTGCTGCTGGACGCCATGATGCCCGGCATGGACGGCTTTGAAGTCGCCAAGCGCCTGAAAGCCATGGCCGAGACCACCCACATTCCCATCATCTTCATGACCGGCCTCACGGAAACCGAGCACCTTGTGGCCGCCCTGGAGGCCGGCGGCGTCGACTACGTCACCAAACCGATCAAGCCCAAGGAAGTGATGGCGCGCATGGGCGTGCACCTGCAAGGCGCCCGCCGTGCCCGCCAGGAGGCGCGCCAGGCCGGCCAGGCGCGCAATGCGCTGGACGCGTTTGGCTATGCCAGCATCACGGTGCGCATGGGCGGGGCGGCCGACGGCCGGCTGGTCTGGCAGACGCCGCTGGCGCGCGACCTGCTGATGCGCTACTACGGCACCTCCGCGCCGCAGACGCCTGAGCCCGTGCTGGCCTGGCTGCGCCGCCACATGGCGGACGCCGAACGCCAGATCGAGCCGCCGCGCCTGGCGGTGGAGCAGGGGCCGCGCCGGCTGACCTTCCGGCTGCACCAGCAGACCGGTGATGCCGAGGGCGGGGCCGGCGGCAGCGGCGACTGGCTGATCGTGATGCGCGAGATTTCCGACGATGCGGTGGTCGAGGCCATGAGCCTGAGCTTCAAGCTCACGGCCCGCGAGGCCGAGGTGCTCTACTGGGTCGTCAAAGGCAAGACCAACCGCGACATCGGCGACATCCTGGGCTCCAGCCCGGCCACCGTGAAGAAGCACCTGGAGCGCGTCTACGCCAAGCTGGGCGTGGAAACCCGCACCGCTGCTGCGGGTATGGCGATGAACCGGATCCGCCAGCTCCATCCCCAGTTTGAGGGGTGAGCGCCCCCCAGAATCCAGTCCAACCGGGGAAAAGGCGCGGTTTGCGCCGGGCGGTTACAATAGCAGCTTCGGTAAAGCATCAGCTTTTTACATCGAAGCCTTTTCCCAACAGGTTTCCTTCTCAATTGCGGCGCTTCCCAGAGCCCGAATCCACAGTGTTTTCAGTGCCCATACAGCGCTGAACCTCTCAACACTGTTCCGTTTTCCCGGCGAGCACTATTCCCGACAGTGCCCACGCATGGCTCAACCAGCCCAGCCCCTGACAAAGGCCAGGCGGGTGGACACCGAACACCCGCCGGCTTGCTCGCAAGCCGATTACTCCTTATTTATCAAGCCGGGACACATAACCCGGCACGGACTTTTTATGAACGTAGATCACACCAAAATCGCGGTGGGCAAGTACCTTGTCTCACCACTGGCCAAGCAGCAAGGCGAACGCTACGCTGCATCGGTCTCCATCCGCTCCGGACGCGGCAGCGCCACGCACGACCGCGTGATGCGCTTCAGCGGCCTCTTTGACAGCGCGGCCGCGGCCGTGCATTACGCGACGGAACACGCCCTGGGCTGGATCCACGAGCGTTCGACGCCGGCCTGCGCATAAAGCCTTGCCAGCCCTTACAACAGACATCACGGACAATTTTTTCAATTCCCTAGGAGTTACATCATGGCCAAAGAAGAACTGATTGAAATGCATGGGCTGGTCGACGAAGTGTTGCCTGATTCGCGCTTTCGCGTCACGCTCGACAACGGCCACAAGCTTGTGGCTTACACCTCGGGCAAGATGCGCAAGAACCACATCCGCATTCTTGCGGGCGACCAGGTGTCGCTGGAGCTCTCGCCTTACGACCTGAGCAAAGGCCGCATCACCTTCCGCCACATCGCAGGCCGCGGCCCGGGCCCGGCGCCGCGCCAGTCCCGCTAAAACCGGCGTTCGCCGGCGAAAAACACAAAGCCCGGCAGGTGGAGTTTTCTCCGCCTGCCGGGCTTTTTTATTGGCGGCTTGTGATGTGTTTCAGTGGCGGCCGGTTGCCATGTGCTCGGTCTTCTGGTTGACCAGCACCTCGGGTTCCTGGGCCTCCACCCAGGTCTCGTTGTTGAGCCCGGCCTTGAGCCTGTCCGTGTCTAGCTCATCCGTCCATTTGGCGACCACGATGGTGGCCACGCCGTTGCCGATCAGGTTGGTCAGCGCCCGCGCTTCCGACATGAAACGGTCTATGCCCAGGATCAGCGCCAGCCCGGCCACGGGCACCGTGCCCACGGCCGACAGCGTGGCGGCCAGCACGATAAAGCCGCTGCCGGTGATGCCGGCCGCACCCTTGGAGGTGAGCAGCAGCACCGCCAGCAGCGTGATTTCCTGCATCAGCGTCATCGGCGTGTTGGTGGCCTGCGCGATGAACACCGCCGCCATCGTGAGGTAGATCGAGGTGCCGTCCAGGTTGAAGGAGTAACCGGTCGGGATCACCAGGCCCACGGTGGTTTTCTTCGCGCCCAGGTTCTCCATCTTTTCCATCATGCGCGGCAGCACCGACTCGGACGAGGACGTGCCCAGCACGATCAGCAGCTCTTCCTTGATGTACTTGATGAACTTCCAGATGCTGAAGCCGTGCACGCGCGCGATGGTGCCCAGCACCACGAAGATGAAGATCAGGCAGGTCGCGTAAAAAGCCGCCATCAGCTTGCCCAGCGACACCAGGCTGTCCACGCCGTAAGCGCCTATGGTGAAGGCCATCGCGCCGAAAGCGCCTATGGGCGCCACCCGCATGATGAAGCCGACGATGGTGAACAGCACGTGCGAGGTTTTCTCGACGAAGTCGAACACCAGCGTGCCGCGCCCGCCGAAGCGGTGCAGCGCGAAGCCGAACATCACGGCGATCAGCAGCACCTGCAGGATCTCGCCCTTGGCGAAGGCATCGACCACGGTGGTCGGGATGATGTTCATGATGAAGTCGGTGGTGCCAACCATCTTGCCGGGGCCGGTATAGGCCGCGATGGCCTTGGTGTCCAGCGTGGAGACGTCGACGTTCATGCCCTGGCCCGGCTTGAACACGTTGACGAGGACCAGCCCGATGATCAGCGCGAAGGTGCTGACGACTTCAAAGTACAGCAGCGCCAGGCCGCCGGTCTTGCCGACCTTCTTCATGTCCTCCATGCCGGCGATGCCGATCACGACGGTGCAGAAGATGATGGGCGCGATCATCATCTTGATCAGCTTGATGAAGCCGTCGCCCAGCGGCTTCATGAGCTTGCCGGCCTCGGGGTAGAAGTGCCCCAGCAGCACGCCGGCTATCACGGCGCAGATCACCTGGAAGTAGAGCGACCTGTAAAGGGGCGGCTTGCGGCGTGTTGTCTCTGTTGTCGTTGTATTTGTCATGGCCGGGTCGCATCCGCGGATGCGCGTTTGTGAATGACGGCTTCAATATAGCCCTGCCGCACAATTTGTCCATGTGGGAAACCACAGATCACAAACCTTTACGTACCCCGCCGGGGGGGTGAAAAGCCTCAGGAGTGGTTGCCGCCGGCGCCCTGGGCGGGCGGGCGCGCCATCCAGGCGATCAGCGAGGAACGCATGGCTTCCTCCACCGACATGTCTATGGGCTGCACCCAGTCGGCCGGCACGAACACCGTGTAGCCGCCTATCATGTAACCCATGGGCAAATACACCGCTACGCGCTCGCCGGGCAGGAAACCCGCCGGCAGGTCGGCAAAGCTGCGGCGCGTGATCAGGCCGACGATTTCCATGGCATTGCCCGGCATGCGCAGGATCACCACGCTTTGCTCACCCTGCTTGCCCGAAGGGGAAAAGTAGTCGGCAAAACTCTTGAGCGAGGAGTAGATGCTTTTGACGACCGGCAGGTTGGTGAAGGGCAGCTCGGCGAAAGACAGCAGCTTGCGCACGCTTTGTTTGGAGACCAGGTAGCCGATCACCAGGATGCTCAGCACGCCGAACACCAGGCCCAGGCCCGGAATGTAAAAGCTGCCGATGAGCGGCCGCAGTACCCACAGCGCCGCAGTTTCCATCCACGCCAGGAAGATGTAGAGCAGGTAGACCGTCAGCGCCACGGGCAGGATGGTGATGAGGCCGCGAAAGAAGTATTTGTAGAGGCTTTTCATGGGGTTCTTGGGTCGGGCCGCCGCTGTGCACGATGCAAGGCTGGCCATGCCTGCAATATAACCATTTCAGTTGACGGCATTACCCCGGGCACCGCAGCGCCTGTCGGCGTTCTCCTACATTTTTCCGGTACTAATCACCGCAAGTTGTCATATTTCCGTGCGTAAACTGGCGTGACCAAAAAGACCGATATGGAACCCGACGCCCCCGCAAAGATGAAACCGGACACCGGCCCGAGCGGCTCTGTCGACACCGGCTTTTCATGCGTGCCGCCTTTTTCCCCATGCTCTCCGCCGCGACCGGCCGCGTCGCCGAAAGTTACGTTTCACTCCCTTGATATTTTTTGCCGCGCTCAAGCTGCGCTGCAATGCCCACACCCGTCACCACACCCGGCGCGGCCGGATTTTTTGAGGAATTTTTTCCATGACCCAATCCACCCTGGTCAATGCACAACTCAGTGCACCCCTGCGCTCTTTGGCCCTGACCGTCGAGGAAACCGCGCCCGGCGAATTCGTCTGGCGCATTCTTGAAAGCCGCGGCAAGCCTACGGAATTCGAATCGGTGTCCTGCTCCGACATCAGCTTCGCCGCGTACGACACGGCGCTGGCCACGGGTTACGGTGAATTGCAACGCCTGGTCGGCCCCGACCTGCAGTACGGCCCGCGCAGCGTGGATGACCCGCAGGTCGACCTTTTCACCGCCGCGCCCAAGACCGCGGCGGGCAACAGCCCCGACAGGCGCGCGGCGATCAACACCAGCCTCAAGCCCGGCGCGGTGCCTGCATGAAGGCCGCCCGCCTGGAAGCCGATTACGCGCGCCTGCGCGCGCAGCTGGAAGCCCTGCAGGCCGCGCCCGAGAAGGACTTCGCGAAGATAGATGCGCTCATCGACGAGCTTGAAAAACTCCAGCTCGCCATCAAGGCGGCGCATGGCATCAAGGGCAACAACCCCAACGAATGAGCGCCGTGCCCCTTGCGGCGCACCGCCCGATTCACGCGCGTGCGCGCGGCCTTCATGCGTCAACCTGTGTCGCTCGTAGCATTTCGTGACCTCGCTTGTCCTACATGGCGCGCTGTAGGAGGCCGACGAAACGCCACCACTCCTTTTCGTAAATTGAACTTAGCTGGCAATACCGCCAGCGATTTACCAACCCGATTGCCTGTGATGGGCATGACCCAAGGAGTTAAACATGAAAGCATCCAAGACCCTGGCATCCGCCTTCGCCGCAGCAGCTGTTGTAGGCGCCATCGGTATGGCTTACGCCCAGACCCCTGACCCCGCCACCCAGTCCACCACGGCGACCGGCACGAGCGCCCTGCCATCGCAAAACCAGGTCACGAACTCCGACGCCTCCTCACCTGCGACCTCGCCAAGCACGCCCAGCACCATGAGCAACTCGGCCGGCACCACCACGGACACCACGGGCTTCCAGGCCGAGCGTCCCGCCCAGGCTGACCGCAACTAAGCCAGGGACGTCATGCACCTTTGTGTGATCCCGCCCCGGGCGGCCACCGCGTTTCACCATGCGGCGGTTCCCGGGGCGTTTTCATTCTGACGGCGTCCGCGCCATGCAAAGCTTTTTTCACCGCTTCCAGAACCTGTTTCATTTTTCCAGGCGGCCCGCGCGCGAAGGCGCGCCGTCGGAGGACACACGCGCGGACATCCTCGACGGCCTCAAGCAGGGCGTGCTGTGGGGCGCCGCCGTGGCGGTACTGTTCCTGCCGATTTTTCGCGCGCACCAGGTCAGGCCTGTTTACAGCGCGCAAGCCGCACAGGCTGCGATGCAGCAAACGCCGCGCGTCGCCGATTTCGGCGGCGAAAGCGCCTCCGAGGACGCGCGCCAGGTGGCCAACTGGGTCGTCACTTCGGGCGACAACCGCAAACTCTTTTTTGTGATTCTCGACAAGGCCAACACCAAGGTGTTTGTCTTTGAGCCCTCCGGCAAGCTGCGCAGTGCCACGCCGGTGCTGATAGGCGCCGCGCGCGGCGACGACTCGGTGGACGGCATAGGCGGGCGGCCCATCGCCCAGGTGCTGCCCGAGGAGCGCACCACGCCCGCCGGCCGCTTCCTGGGCGAGCCCGGGCGCAACGCCACAGGCGAGGACGTGGTCTGGGTCGATTACGACGCGGCCGTCTCCATGCACCGCGTGCGCACGCTGGAGCCCAAGGAGCGCCGCCTGGAACGCCTGGCCTCGCCCACCACCGAAGACAACCGCATTTCCTACGGCTGCATCAACATGCCCGTCGCATTTTTTGAAAACGTGCTCAAGCCGGCCTTCAACGCCAGCTACGGCGTGGTCTATGTGCTGCCGGAGGTCAAGCCGCTGGCCGAGGTGTTTCCGGCGGCGCATGCGCTGGCGCTCAGGCAGGGCGGCTCCGCGTAATTGGCCCCCTGGTTTTCTGCGTGCTACCGCTTCCAGAATAAAAAAACGGCGCACTGCTTTCGCAATGCGCCGCTTTGGCAGATGGATCAATTCAGCCTGGAGCCCTTCGGCAGCCTTGCGGACAGCCATTCGTGCACGTCGGCTCGAACATTGCGCCCGCGCAGCAGGAAGTCTTCGTAGCGGCTCGGCACATAGGGCAGGTACACCAGCGGCATTCCGGCTTGCTCGGGAGTGCGGTCTTTCTTCCTGCCGTTGCAATGGCGGCAGGCGCTGACCAGGTTGGTCCATGAGTACCGCCCGCCTTTGCTTTGCGGAAGGATGTGCTCGGCTTCGAGATCCTTTTCCAGGAAAACCTGGGCGCAATAGGCGCAGGTACAGCGGTCACGGCGCAGCAGCTTGGGCTTGGTGACAGCAGGTATCACGTTGTGGAGATTGCGGCGGGGCGCGCCGCGCAGCGCGATGATGGGGTGAATCACCGGCGTGGACTGGCGGCCGCGCGCGACATTCCAGCCGCCCCGCAGCGTCACGAGCGGCGTGCCGCCTTGCTCCCAGGCGACGCTGCCGGTGGCGTAGTGCAGGGCCGCCTCTTCAGCCGTGATCCAGGCCTGGGGCGTTCCCTGGATGTCGAGCTGAAGAACGTGGTGCATCAAAGCCTCCTGAGTTGAATTGTTGAATGATGGATGGGGTGCAAGACCGGACTCGAACCGGTGACCCGCGGGGTCACATCCCGCTGCGCTGCCAACTGCGCCACTTGCACCGGAAACGGAAAAACGTGAACGAGGTGATGAACGGCCTTGCGCGACCGGCTGAGCTTGCGCCAGGGAAAGAAACCGCTTACCACTCCCCGCATTCGCGGACGCGCTGATCCAGGTCGCGATCGTCGCGTGCCTGCCTGCGTTTATGCAGGGCGTGGCTGTGCCGCCCGGCGCCGGCGGCAATAATGCCGCCCAGCAAGGCGCGAACAATGCGGTTGCGGGGCTTCACAGACCTCTTGGAGGCCGCTGTGGTTTTGGCTGTCATGACAATCTCCTTGAGGTGGTTGATGTGGGGAAAGTGGCGCGCCTGGGCCGATTCGAACGGCCGACAAGCCGGGGTAGAAATCCGGTGCTCTGTCCGGGCTGAGCTACAGGCGCCGATGAGCTGGCTGGAGGCGGTGGTCAGATTCGAACTGACGTGTGCAGACGCACGCGGATTTGCAATCCGCTCCCTTCGGCCACTTGGGTACACCGCCGGAAAATACTGGCAGGCGCGGGAAGAATCGAGCTTCCAGCCTTCGGTTTTGGAGACCGCTGCTCTGCCTGCTTGAGCTACGCACCCATGAAAATACTGGCGGCCTGTGCGGGAATCGAACCCGCGACCACATCCTCGACAGGGAAGTGCTCTACCAGCTGAGCTAACAGACCCGCAAAATGAAAAAATCAAATGGCCTCGCGTGAAAGATTTGAACTTCCGACCCTCTGCTTCGTAGGCAGATGCTCTGATTCCGGACTGAGCTAACGCGAGAAAAAATGTGCACCTGGTGCTTTGGTGGTTGCAGTTGGGATTGAGCCAACGACCGGCGGGTTATGAGCCCGTTGCTCTGCCACTGAGCTATGCAACCGAAATAATCTGCAGGCCGTGAGCAGGTCTAGAGCTCTCGGCCAATCTTCCAAAAAATCTCCGGTTACGAGTTCCGGTGCCACCCTATCTTTGAGGCCGGTTTCCGCACTACGCCCTTTCGGGCACTGCGCTCCTTTTATTCACAACTGGAATTGGCGTCACGTAGGGGATTCGAACCCCTGTCTACAAGAATGAAAATCTTGTGTCCTGAGCCAGCTAGACGAACGTGACAAAAAATAAAATCCATTTCGGCTGTACCCGCATGCGGGCGGACGGCATGAAAGCCGGCCGGGATCTCCCGCTGCACCGCATCTCCGGGGCCATGAACCCCGGTTGCCGGCACACACGCCACCAAACCGTCTCCCCGGTTTCGCGCAGGTGATGTGAAACAGGCACACCCGAAATGGAGCGGACAGACGGCTTCGAACCGACGACATTGAGCCTCGAAGGCTCACGCTCTGCCTCCTGAGCCATGTCCGCTTTTTCTTGCGGGACTCGCCGCCATCCAGTAGTTGGCTGCTGTCCCGCTGCTGATTTTTAAAGGGCCCCGCGCTTGCAGCGCACAGACGGCACGATCACCGTCAGGGGAAAACAAAAAGGCCCGGTTCCTTGCGGATACCGGGCCTCTGGGTGTCAGAGATTCAGAAGGTACGCTCAGGCGCTGCCTTCTCCCGGTGGTGTGCAATCCTCATCGCGCTCCTGCATGGGCAGGGCTGTCCGCAAAATCGAGGATGCGAATGGACTCTGCCCATCACATGGACCCGCATGAACGTCAAGGCGGCGCACGCCAACACCGCCCCAAGCGGGGGTGTTGTGTCTTGCGATGGCGGCTATCGGTTTCATGATGGGTGCGTGGAAGGCGTTAAAGGGTTGATGTCAAAGTAGCAATGGAAGGTAATGTAAAATCTTTTTACGTCTTCGTCAACGCACCGCCGAAAAATAAACCGGGCTGTTGCAATCAGGTCACATGAATTCACTGGACATCAACCGCACCCGCCGCAACAACCTGCTGATCATCATTCGTGAATACAGCGAAAGGGAACTGGCTGCCGGTGGATCACCGGTCGGCATGCTGGGCAGGCTTGCGATAGAACTCGGCCTGAGCGCCGGCGGCCTGAGCCAGTTCAAGGGAGACGCCCAGGGTTCAGGCCGGAACATCGGCGACGCCGCGGCCGCCCAGATCGAAAGCAAGTCGGGAAAGCCAAAGGGCTGGATGGACGAGGACCATGGCGGCGATGCCATCAACCCGGCCGAGAATGCATTCATCGAACTGGCTCGCGCGGCATGGCGCACGACGGATGCCAAGGGCCGGCGGCAACTGATGCAGCTTGCGAAGCGGGGCTTTGATGTGCAGGCTGGAGGCGTCGCCACGCAAAAGCTCAAACCTGGCGAGAAGTGACGGGACTCCTCTCCCGGGACGTGTAACTTGTAACGGGCGCTGCCGCAGTGTTCGCCGGGTGTTGCGCGCCCGCATCTTTTTACGGGAATAAGTCCGACGAATGCGACTGTTACATGCTTGCCGGCGGCACGCCGTGACGGCCTGAAATACGAGAACCCCTTTGCAGTGAAAGAAGTCGTTGCTATCCAAATGCTAGCGAGCTTCCGAGCGGGTTCAGGGTTTTTCCGTTGAGCACAATTGCTTGCATCGTTAACATGGTGCAACTAACGACCGGGCGCGTTAAGAGATGGCACCCCCGGTTTTTTCATGTGCGTTCGCGCACTCAACGGCGCAAAGGCACAGGATCCGAATGTTGTTCAAAGGCAAGAAGCAAGCACGCACGGCATGCATGGCACTTATCGCGCTTTTTGCCGCCGGCCCGTTGCTCTCCTTCGCCGCGCCGCTCGCACCTTACGCCGATACCGCAGCCCCCGTCACCGCGAATTCCCATGCCGGCATGTCCCAGGTGTCCGTCTCTGTGGATGCAAGCCAGGCCTTGCGCTGGGTCTTGGACGCGCACGACAACCAGGGCCTGCCTTTTGTCATCGTCGATAAAAAAGGCGGGCGTATTTTTGTGTTCGAGGCCGATGGGCAACTGCGCGGCGCATCGCCTGCATTGACGGGCCTGGCGACCGGCGATGAGACCGTGCCCGGCATGGCCCAGCGCAGCGTGGCCAGCCTGCGCGACTTTGAGCGCACCACGCCCGCGGGCCGCTTTGTCTCCGAACCCGGCCACAACCTGCAGGGCGAAGCGATCGTGTGGATAGACTACGCGTCCAAGCTCGCCATCCACCGCCTGCGCCCTGCGCCGGCAGCCGAACGCCGCGCGGAGCGGCTGGCCTCCGACACACCTGACGACAACCGCATTTCCATGGGCTGCGTGGTGGTGCCGGTCAGCTTTTACGAGAACGTCGTCGGCCCCGCTTTGGGCAAAAGCCGCGGCATTGTTTACGTGCTGCCCGAAACCCAGCCGCTGCAGCGCATGCTGGGTGCGCTGCAGCTAAGCCAACGCTAAAGGCGCTTATTCAGGCTTGATGTTGGCTGCCTTGGCCAGCTGTTCGTAGCGGATTTTGTCGGAACGGATCAGCTTCACCACCGCCGCGCCATTGCCCGCATAGGGCTCCACCCCCGCATTCGACAGCCGCGACTGCACGGCAGGGTCGGCCAGCACCTTCTGCACGTCGGCGACGATCTTGCTGACGACGGCCGGCGGCATTTTGGCCGGTCCCATCAGCGCAAACCAGGTGGAAAAATCCAGCGGCTTGAGGCCTTGCTCTTCAAAAGTGAGGGTGTCGGGCAGCAGCGAATAACGCTTCTGGCTGGCCACGCCGATCACGTTGAGCCGGCCCGATTTGGCGTAGGGGGCGGCCAGGTTGGCGCTCAGGATGGCCAGCGGGATCTGGCCGCCCACCACGTCGGGCACCACGGGCGCGCAGCCTTTGTAGCCGGCGTGCACCGCGTCCAGCGCGGTCTTCTGCTTGATGAGCTCCATCACGAAATGCATGGGCGTGCCCACGCCGCAGGAGCCGTAGCTGAGCTTGCCGGGGTTGGCCTTGGCGTAGTCCTGCAGCTCCTTGAGGTTCTTGACGTTGAGGCTGGGGTGGGCCACCAGTGCGATGGGCGTGATGCCCAGCAGCATGATGGGCGTCAGGTCTTTTTCCGGGTCGTAATTGAGTTTCATGCCCAGGCCCATGTTGACCACCATGGTGCTGTTCTGCAGCAGCAGGGTGTAGCCGTCGGCCGGCGAATTCACCACGACTTCGGAGCCTATGTTGCCGGATGCGCCGGTGCGGTTTTCCACCGCCACGCCCTGGCCCCAGGCCTGCTGCAGGCTGGCGCCCAGCTGGCGCGCCAGGATGTCGGCGCCGCCGCCCGTGCCGTAAGGCACGATGATGCGCACCGATTTGGCCGGCCAGGCTTGGGCCAGCGCCGCGGGCGTTGCCAGCGCATGGCAGGCCAGTGCGAGGGCGCAGGTCTTCAGGAGGGATGTCAGCTTCAGTTTCATGCGTTGCTCTCCAGGGGTTGGGTCAAAAAACAGGATTCAATCAAAGTTCATGCTGCCACAGCGCCCAGGCGCGCGGGATCTGCGCGTCATTGGCGGCGGCGGCCAGGCCGGCTTCAGTGTCGGTCAGGTAGGTGACAGTGCCCAGGGCCATGGCGGCGGCCTGCAGGCCCGCGTTGACCTCGGTATACACGGCGCGGTAAACGGCATGCTCCAGCGAGCCGCCCACCACCGTGCTGCCGTGGCCGCGCATCAGCACACAGGCGCAATCGCCCAGCGATGCGGCGAGCGCCTTGCCCAGGGCAGGGCTGCGTATCAGCAGGTCGCTGTCGCCCGCCGTGTCGCGTATCTCGAAATGCGCCGAGCCGCTGCCGAGGAAGCCCGACATGTGGAACACCGGCCGCAAGCGCTGGCCGGTGATGCCGAAGGGAATCACGCGCGGCGAGTGGCTGTGCACCACGGCCATCACCTCGGGTCTCGCGCGGTAGATCTCGCTGTGGATGAAACGCTCCAGGTAAGGCTTGCCGGTAATGGCGCCCAGCGGCTCACCATCCAGGCCGTAGCAGCCGATGTCGGCTTCTTCGACCAGCGCCGGCGCGCGGCTGCGGGACAGCAGAAAAACCGCTTCATTGCCGGGCTGGCGCACACTGACGTGGCCGAAGCCGTCCACCACGCCGCGCGCATACAGGATGCGGTTGGCCAGCACCAGTTGCCGGGCCAGGGCCGGGGCGGGTGTTGTGGCGCTCATGGTGTTTTGGCGGGCAAGGCGGTGGCCTGCACGGCTTGCAGCACCCAGCCTGACGCCGTGTGCTCCCACACCGCCAGGTAGCTGCTGGCAATCTCGCGGCGGACGTCGCCCTTGAGGATCGTGGCCCGCATCACCGCAGTGACCAGGCCCGTTGTTCCCGTCCCCAGCAGCCGCGCTTGCGGCGCCGCGAACTCCAGCGTTTCGTAGCGCAGCGCGCCGCCGGCCAGCAGTTGCAGGTAGCTGGCTTTGCCGTCCGTCACGCCGGTCGAATGCGTGTAGGCCAGCGCATCCGACAGCAACGCATCCAGCGCAGCCGTGTCCGCGGCCAGCATCGCCAGCCGCCTTGCCTCTTCGGCGGCCAGCAGGCTCAGTTCAAGGGCGGCCGCCATCTCAGAAGCGCGTGGCGTCGGCCGCGATGGTGTTGAAAAGCACGCCCACCTTGCTGACCTCGATCTCCACCTCGTCGCCCGGTTTCATCCACACCGGCGGCGTGCGCTTGACGCCGACGCCGCCCGGCGTGCCGGTCACGATCACGTCGCCCGGTTGCAGCGAAGTGAAGCTGGAGATGTATTCGATCAGCACCGGGATGCTGAAGATCATCGACGCCGTGGTGGTGTGCTGCATGACCTGGCCGTTCAGACGGGTTTCCAGCGTGAGTTCCTCGCCGTCGGCGATCTCGCCGCGCGTGACCATCCAGGGGCCGAAGCTGCCGGTGCCGCTGAAGTTTTTGCCGGCGGTGAACTGCAGCGTGTGTTTTTGCCAGTCGCGCACCGAGCCGTCGTTGTAGGCGCTGTAGCCGGCCACGTAATTCCAGGCGTCGGCTTCGCGGATGCGCCGGCCGGCCTTGCCGATGACGACGGCGATCTCGCCTTCGTAGTCCAGCTGCGTCGATTCGGCCGGCATCAGGATGGGCTGGCGGTGCGCCGTCTGCGATTCGGCCACGCGCATGAAGAGCAGCGGGTGCTGGGTCGGGTCGCGCTGGGTCTCGATGCGGTGCGCCTCGTAGTTGTGGCCCACGCAAAAAATCTTGCCAGGCACCGGTATCACCGGCAGGAATTCGATGGCGTCCAGCGGCACGGCGTTTGTTGACACGGGCGTGGCGGCGATCTCGTCAAGCTTGCCGGCCTGCAGCGCGCTGAGCAGCGTCGGGTACTGCGCCGACTGCAGGGGCAGGACGCCGGCCTCGCTGGCCACGCCCCAGCCGGGCTGGCCCTGGTAAAGGTAACTGGTGATTTTCACGGTGTGCTTTCTAAGGTAAGTTGAAGGAAAGAGCGTCCAGAAGCAGCGGTGTAGACGCGGCCTATGCCGCTTGCGGGATGGGTGTCGAATGGGCTCGCAACAGCTGCAGCAGTTGCGCGGTGCTGCGCGGATCGTCGCGATGCAGATAGGCCAGCACATAGCGGTCGGGCCGCAGCAGCACGGCCTGCGCGCCGGCGCTGCGGATGATGGCCTCCAGCGTGCCGCCACAGTCGCGCAGCGTGCTGCCCGTCCCGGCCGGCTTCAGGAAGTCGTCGCGCTGCGCCACCACCCGGATGTGGCGGCAGGCGAGGCCCGTGCCGGCCAGCGCCGCGAGCGCGGCGGCCACATTGCCGTCATCCGCATCGGCCAAAGACAGGAGGGCAAAGCCGCTGCCGATCACGTCGTCGAGCCCAAGCTGCGCGCCGCCCGGCAGTTCCACCCTGGGCTGCGGCAGCAACTGCCCGGCGGGCACCATCGCGGCGGCCGCATGGCCCGGCACGAAGAAGCCTTCAAAAAAGCGCGGCTTGGGCTTGAACTTGAGCTGCAGCACATAGTCGCGCACCGGCGGGAAGATGCTGAAGAGCTTGAGCGCGCCCTGCGTCAGCATGGCGGCCGGCACCGACTTGGGCTGCATGAAAGTGCCTATGCGCACCGCCATCTGGATCAGCGACCAGGCGTGGGGTTTGCGCTCGACTTCGTAGCTGTCCAGCAGCGAGGCGGGCAGGCGGCCCTGCACCACGGCGGCCAGCTTCCAGGCCAGGTTGGCGGCGTCGCGCACGCCGCTGTTCATGCCCTGGCCCGCGAAGGGCGGCGTCAGGTGGGCGGCGTCGCCGGCCAGCAGCACGCGGCCGGCCTTCCAGCGCTGGGCCACGCGCGCATGGAAGGCATACACCACCTTGCGCGTGATGGGCAGCTGCGCGTCCGCCGGCTCGCGCGCATGGATCCAGCTGCGCACGCGGGCTTCGTCCAGCATCTCCTCCGGGTCTTCGCCTTCGTGCAGCATGAACTCGTAGCGCAGCGTGCCGTCGGGGCCGGGCAGGCGTATGGCGGGTCGCACCGGGTCGCAGTAGGTGCGGGTGTGCCGAAAGGCCGAGTTGCGCTCCAGCAGGTCGACGATCAGCCATTTTTCGTCGTAGCTGCTGCCGGTCAGCTGTATGCCGAGCTGCTCGCGCACGCTGCTCCGGCCGCCGTCGCAAGCCACCAGCCAGTCGCAGCGTACGTGTTTTGTCTCGCCATCGTGGCGCAGTTCGAGCCGCACGTCTTCACCATCGTCATGGAACTTCACAAGCTCATGGCCGAACCAGATCGCCGAGCCGGAAAAGCGCCGCATCCCGTCGCGCAGCTGGCCCACCAGCAGCTGCTGGCGAAAGGCGTTGCGCTTGGGAAAGCCGTGGTCCATCGCGCTGGGCTCTATGCGCGCGAACACCTTGTTGCGCCACGAGTAGTAGTGCACGCCGTAACCCTGCACCACGTGCGGCAGCACGTTGGCGATCAGGCCTGTGGCCTGCACTGTGCGCAGGCTTTCATCGTCGATGGTGACGGCGCGCGGCTCGCCCACGGTGCTGGTGTTGCGCTCCACCACCAGGCTATCTATGCCCTGCATGCCCAGCAGGTTGGCCAGCATCAGGCCGGTGGGGCCGGCGCCGATGATCACGACGGGAAAATGCTGGTCGCGCGACAGGGGCGGCACGGATATCAGGGGGAGTGGGGCGTTCATGGGGCTTCCGTTTTTTTGGTGGCGCGGGCTTTTTCGCGCTGGTCCTGCAGCCGGCCTTCCATACGGCCGGCCGCGCTTTGCAGCCGCGCGAGCGTGGCCTTGCGCGAGGCGACAGTGAGCGAGGCCGCCGGCATCACCACGCTGAGGCTGCCCAGCAGGTGCTCGCCGTCGCGCAGCGCCACGGCAAAGCCCACGGCGTCGGGATCGACCTCGCCCTCGGTGATGCAGTGGCCGGTTTCGCGTATGCCGCGCAGCACCTTGCCCAGCTGCGCATAGTCGTCGGGCAGGCCGGCGGCCGCTAGGGTCTTGCGTTCGGAGGCCCAGAGCTGCTTGAGCTGCGCGGCCGGCAGGTAGGCCAGGATGATCTTCGACGTCGCGCCGCGGTACAGCGGCATGGCGCGGCCGCGTTCATAGCTCACCGACAGGGCCGGGTTCTTCCCCTTCACCTGGTGTATGCACATCACCTTGCTGCCGTGAAAGCGGCACAGCAGTACCGTGCCGCCGGTCTGCTCGGCCAGCTTGCCGGGCAGCTCGCCGGCGGCCTCCAGCAAAGGGTCGGCCAGGCGTATCTGCCGGTCCAGCTCCACCACCATGGGGCCCAGCACATAGCCGCGGTCGGCCACGCGTTCCAGCATGCCCGCGGCGGCCAGCTGGCCCAGGTCGCGGTAGACGCTGGCGCGCGAGACGCCCAGCTCCTGCATCAGCCACTCGGGCGTGATGACGGGCCGCTCGAGCCTGAACAGGCCGAGGATGCGCAGCATGCGGTTGGTGCTTGCCATGGCGTTGTTCTAGCTGCGCAGGATGGCCTTGCCCCAGAGGTTGAGCGTGCGCTCCTCGTGCGGCCAGGTGCCGGCGGGTCGGCCGGGCGCGCAATGCTCGATCTCCGAGGAAATTTCGGCCAGGTTGCCGTCGGGGTCGCGCACCATGAAGAACACGTCATTGCCCGGGCCGTGGCGGCCTATGCCCCAGACGATGGGCACCTTGAGCGCCGCCATGTGGTCGCCCCATTCCTTCATGCTGGCCCAGTCGGGCGTTTCAAACGATTGGTGGTCGAAGCAGGCGGCGGGCGCGAAGAACAGGGCCAGCGCGTGGTGCAGCGCGTCGGTGCGCAGGAAGCAGGCGCGCAGCGTGCCTTCCGGGTCTTTCACCGCATCCGACAGCACGAAGCCCAGTTGCTCCGTGTAAAAGGCCAGCATCGCCGGCAGGTTGGGCGTGCGCAGCGCGAAATGCTGCAGCGTGGCGGGCGGCAGCGCCGTGGTCTGTGTGGCGGCCACAGCCTTGGGCGGCGTGAAGACGATGAGGTTGCCGTCGGGGTCCTTGAGCGCGATGGCCTCGCCGCTGAAGCCGGCAGGCACCGCTTGCTGCGGCAAACCCTGCACGCGCGCCGCGAAGGTTTGCCAGGCGCCGGCATCGGCCAGTGCGTAGTGGGCGTAGCGCAGCTGGTTGGCCGGGCCTTCGGACAGGCGCAGTTCACGCCCGGGGCCGCGGCACACGTAGCCGCCCGCCACGGGCGCCATCGCCATGCCGTAAGTGGCGCTGTAAAAGCGCGCGGCCTGCAGCGGGTCGGGCGAATAAAGGTGAAGGCATTGCAGCGCGGCTTGCGGTTCCATGGTGGCGGCTCTCGGTGTAAATCGGTGCCTCCACTGTCGCCGGGGCTTCATGCCCTGTCAAACCTGAATCTCAATATATGAGATTCAGCCGTCATATCCAAAACAGGGATCCGGGCCCCATCCGTGCGGCGCAGGCCTGCAAGCGGCCGCCTTTGCAACTACACGCGCGTCAGCCATCCCCTACTTGCAGCAGGCCTTCAGGCTGGCATCCCGGGGCCAACGTGGGACCTACATTGAAGTTGTGTCTTAACTCACCACCTACCTAGGAGAAAACAAATGCCCATCATTGCCTGGCTACTCGGCGTCCCCCTCAGCGTTGTACTTATCCTGATGCTGTTGGGCGTTTTTTAAGCCCCCGCATTGACGGTCTTCAGGCCGCTCAAGCAAAAAGCCCGCGAATGCGGGCTTTTTTATGGACGGCTCACAGTGCGGCGGCGGGTTCCTTGCGCCGGGCACGCAGGCGTTGCACCTTCCACCAGCCGGGTAGCAGGCTTTGTATTTCAGGCCGGGTGAAGCGATCGTCAATCAGGTAGACCACGCCGCGGTCGGACGTGGTGCGTATCACCCGCCCGGCCGCCTGCACCACCTTCTGCAGGCCGGGGTAGAGGTAGGTGTAGTCATAACTCTGGCCCGCGCCGAAGTTGGCGCCCATGCGCTCGCGGATCTGCTCGTTCACCGCGTTGACCTGCGGCAGGCCCAGCGTGGCAATGAAAGCGCCTATCAGCCGGTCGCCGGGCAGGTCTATGCCTTCGGCAAACGAGCCGCCCAGCACGGCAAAGCCTATGCCTTTGGACTCCGGCGTGAAGCGCGCCAGGAAGGCGTCGCGCGCGGCTTCTTCCATGCCGCGCGTCTGCTCCCATACCGGGATGTTCGGATAACGCTGGCGGAACAGCGTGACCAGCTTTTGCAGGTAGTCGTAGCTGCTTAAAAACGCCAGGTAGTTGCCGGGCTTGCCTTCATACTGCCGCGCCATCAGGTCGACGATGGGTGACAGCGAATCGTCCCGGTGCTGGAAACGCGTGGAGACGTCGCTGACCACCGACACCTGCAACTGCTCGGCCAGGAAGGGCGACTCGACTTCCGTCCACACCGTGCCGGCCGGCAGGCCCAGCGTATCGGCGTAGTAGTTCTGCGGGCTCAGCGTGGCCGAGAACAGCGCCGCCGACTGCGCGGCCGCAAAGCGCGGCGCCAGGAAGGGCGCGGGCACCACGTTGCGGATATTGAGCACGGCGAGCGGCTGGCCCAGCGCCTGGCCGAAGGCGCTCGGGCCGGTGTCACCTTGCAGCGTCACGTCAAACAATGAATGCTCGCCAAAGGCCTCGGCCATGCGCGAAAAATGCAGGGCCTCGAAATAAAAGTCCTGCAGTTCGCCGTCCACGCGCGTTGGGTTGGCCAGCAGGAAGTCGGTGATCTGGGTCAGCGCCTGGCCCAGGGTCTTGAGGAAAGGCGCGGGCAGTTCGGGATGGACCTCGTAAGGCTCGCTCTGCGCCTGGTGCAGTTCCTGCAGGCTGCGGTTGAGCCGTTCCAGCGCGCCGCGCACGGCACGCGGCGCGCCGGCGTGCACCTGCTGCAACTGCGCCTGGCTCAGCGTGGCCGAATACATCTTGCGTGCACGCTCCACCAGGTTGTGCGCCTCGTCCACCAGCACGCCGACGCGCCACTGGTTGCCGACGGCCTGGCCGTGCAGCAGCGCGCTGGTGTCGAAGTAATAGTTGTAGTCGCCCACCACCACGTCCGACCAGGTGACCAGTTCCTGGCTCAGGTAGTAGGGGCACACATGGTGGACCAGCGCCAGCTCGCGCAGCGCGGCTTTGTCGAGCGGACCCTGGGCCGCGGCGTGCTGCACGGCGGCGCTGCGCGCCTGGGGCAGGCGGTCGTAAAAGCCCTTGGCCAGCGGGCAGGCGTCGCCATGGCAGGCCTTGCCCGGGTGCTCGCAGGCCTTGTCGCGCGCCACCAGTTCCAGCACGCGCAGCGGCAGGGCCTGGGTGCTGCCCTTGATGCGGTCCAGCGCGTCCAGCGCCAGCCTGCGGCCCGGTGTTTTTGCGGCCAGAAAGAAGAGTTTGTCGAGCTGCTTTTTGGGCACCGCCTTGAGCAGCGGAAACACCGTGCCAATCGTCTTGCCTATGCCCGTGGGTGCCTGCGCCATCAGGCAAGCACCGGCCTGGGCGGTTTTGTAGACGGCCTCGGCCAGTTCGCGCTGGCCCGGCCGGAATGCGGGGTGGGGAAATTCGAGTGCCGTCAGCGCCGCGTCGCGCGCCTGGCGATGGGCGAGCTCCTGCGTGGCCCAGGCCAGGAAGCGTTCGCACTGCGCCTCGAAATATTCCTTGAGCGCGGCGGCGCTGAAGTGCTCGGTCAGCGGCGTTTCCTGCGTGCTGGCCACGTCGAAGTACACGAGGGTAAGGTTGATGTCCGGCAGGTTACGCTCGGCGCACAGCAGCCAGCCGTAGATCTTCAGCTGCGCCCAGTGCAGGTGGCGGCGGTTGTCGGCCATGGCGTGCAGGTCGCCGCGGTAGGTCTTCACTTCCTCCAACCGGTTCTCGTCGGGGTCGTATCCGTCGGCGCGGCCGCGCACCGTCAGTGTCTTGTAGTCGCCCTCCAGGCCGACTTCCGATTGATAGGATTCCCCGCGGCGCGACGCCACCAGCGCATGGCCGGCCATGCCTTCCTGGGCGGAAGGCGAGGGCGTGAAGCGCAGGTCCAGGTCGCCATGCTTGGCCGTGAACTCGCACAGGGCGCGGACGGCTACGAGGTATTTCAATCGGGGGTCGCTCTCTGGGTAGCGGGAAGGTGGGGTAGGGGTTCATGGTAGCGCAGGCGCCGCCGGCCCCATCCCAGCCTTCCCCCAGCGGGGGAAGGAGCAAGATACTGAAACAGAGCATTAGCTCGCCCGCCATTTACCGACAGGCCCCAGCCGTCTATATTTAAAGCTTGGGCAAAACGCCCCTGGCGAACAGCTAAACGGACCCCCATGGACCAAATCATTGTGTGGCTGGAGCATTACGGGCTGGCCGCCGTGTTCCTCAACATCGTGCTGGAGCAGCTCGGCCTGCCGATTCCCGCCTACCCGGTGCTGATACTCACCGGCGCCTTGAGCTACAACGGCCAGTATTCGCCGGGCGGCCTGCTGGCCACGGCGGTGGCGGCCTGCCTGATCGCCGACAGTGTCTGGTACTGGGCCGGCCACCGCTACGGCAGCCGCGTGCTCAAGACCCTGTGCCGCATCTCGCTGTCGCCCGATTCCTGCGTGCGGCAGACCGAGTCCATTTTCACGCGCTGGGGCGCCAGGTCGCTGGTGCTGGCCAAGTTCATCCCGGGCTTTGCCTCGCTGGCCACCGCGCTGGCCGGCCGCACCGGCGTGCCCTTCGGCCGTTTCCTGCTGTTTGACGCGATAGGCGCGGCGCTTTACGCCGGCGTGGGCCTGGCCATCGGCATGGTGTTCCATGGCGCCGTGGCCGACGTGCTGGCGGTCTTCGAGCAGATGGGCCGCATAGGCCTGATGGTGCTGCTGGCGGGCTTCACGCTTTTCATCGCGCACAAATGGTGGCAGCGCCAGCGCTTTTACCGCCAGTTGCGCATGGCGCGCATCACGCCGCATGAGCTGGTGCAGCTCACCCAGGGCGGCCAGCCGGCGGTGATCCTGGACGTGCGCACCGAACTCGGCCGCGGCGACGGCGGCATCATCCCGGGCGCGCTGCTGTGGTCGGACCCGGACCGCAAGATGGCCACGCTGGACCTGCCACATGACGTGGCCGTGGTGGTTTATTGCGCCTGTCCCAACGATGCCTCGGCCGCCCAGGTGGCCAGGCGCCTGATGGCGGCGGGCTTCAGGAACGTGCGGCCGCTGCATGGCGGCATAGATGCCTGGCAGGCGGCCGGCCTGGCACTGGAATACCCGCGCCCGCTTGAGGCCGGCTGAGCCGCAGCGCAAAACACGCCCGCCGCGGGCGGGTTTTTCAATAGTCCTTTAGTATGCAAATAACAGGCATGATGCGAGAGGCCGCACCCAAAAGAGAACAGGGTGTTGTCCTATGGCGCATTTTCTTGGGGCGCAACACACTGCAGGGGCGGAGCGCCATGCAAAATACGACAAGGCGTCTCGCCTTTTGCCAAGAAAGTTATCCGCAGCGCATGAAGTCCCGTTCGCCAGGCGCGTTGACCGCAGCCCACCGCCAGCATGGTTTGCCGGGATTCCCCGCCGCCGTGACCTTCTTCCCGTGCCCAGTGCGGGGGCTATGGTGAAACGGGACGAAACCCTGGCCCAGGCCAACGAACGCCTGCAGGCGGAGGCGCTGGCGCTGGCCGCGGCCAACGAGGGCCTGGCGGGCGAACTCGCGCAGCAGCGCCATCTCATCGCGGAACTCAGGGACGACGCGCACAGCCTGCGCAGCCTGGCGTCGATTTCGGCGGACTGGTACTGGGAGCAGGATGCCGAGTTCCGCTTCATCGACTTCAGCGCCGAACGCAGCGCGGGCGCCCGCCCCGACCCCGACCTCAACAGCGCCATCGGCAAGCGCCGCTGGGAACTGACCGGCGCCTACCCGCTGAGCATGTCCTGGGACCACCACCGCGCCGTGCTGGAGGCGCGCCAGGCGTTCCGTGATTTCGAATACATCCGCGTGCTGGGCGACGGCGTGGCGCATTATTTTTCCGCCAGCGGCGTGCCGGTCTTCGACAAGCACAACCAGTTCACCGGCTACCGCGGCACGACGCGCGACACCACGGCGGCCAGGCGCATCGAGGAAAAGGAGCGCAAGGCCGCGCGCTTTCTCGACGACGTCGTCGACAACATGCCGTTTGCCGTGCACCTGAAATCGGTGCGCGACGGCCTGCGCGTGGTGGCCTGGAACAAGGAGGCCGAAAGCCTGTACGGGATACGCCGCGAAGACGCCATGGGCCGCACCGTGCACGACCTCTGGCCGCAGGAGCATGCGGACCACATCAACGTCTCCGACGTGGAAGTGGCGAACACCGGCGTCATGCAGGATTTCCCCGACCGGGTCATCATGACGCGCGACCGCGGCACGATACGCGTGCACATGCGCAAGCTCCCGCTGAAAGACAGCGGCGGCAGGGTCACCCACATCCTCATCACGACCGAGGACATCACCGCGCGCCTGGCCGCGGAGGACAGCCTGCGCAGCAGCCAGGAGCGCTTCCGCAGCCTGACCCAGCTGTCCTCGGACTGGTACTGGGAGCTCGACGAGGCGTTCCGCTTCACCCGGCTTTCCGGCGGCGCGACCGAGAAGGCCGACGCCCCCGTGGAAAGCTACCTCGGCAAGGCCCGCTGGGAGACCGACGACACGCCGCGCAACCGGGGCCTGTGGATGGCGCACCGCGCCCAGCTCGAGCGGCACGAGACCTTCCGCAATTTCGAGTATGAGCACGTGCGCGCGGACGGCCGGGTGCTGGTGTTCAGCGTCAGCGGCGAGCCCGTCTTTGACGCCGGCGGCCGCTTTGCCGGCTACCGCGGCGTGGGCACCGACATCACCGAGCGCAAGCAGACCGAAATCGCGCTGCGCGCCAGCGAGGCGCGCTTTCGCACGGTGGTCGAGGCGCTGGCCGAAGGCGTGGTGCTGCGCGATGCCGACGGAAAGATCATCGACTGCAACGCCAGCGCCGAGCGCATCTTCGGCAAGAGCCTGGCGCAGGTGAAAGGCCTGCCGTCGGCGGCGTACGACTGGGAGCGGCTGCGCGAAGACGGCACGCTGATGCCCGAAGCCGAGTGGCCCAGCGTGATCGCCCGGCAAAGCGGCCAGGCGCAAAGCAACGTGGTCCAGCGCTACCGCAGGCCCGACGGCAGCACCTTCTGGGGGCTCATCAACGTGCAGCCGCTGTTCGAAGGCGGCAGCGACATTCCCTCGGGCTTCGTCACCTCGGTCGCCGACATCACCAAGCGCAAGCAGGCCGAGGTGGAGATCGTGCGGCTCAACGTCGACCTGGAAAACCGCGTCCTGCGCAGGACGGCGCAGCTGGAGGCGGCCAACAAGGAAATCGAGGCTTTCTCGTACTCGGTGGCGCACGACCTGCGCACGCCCCTGAGCACCATAGACGGTTTTTGCGCGCTGCTCGAAAAACACATGCCGCCCGGCGCCGGCGAGCGCGCGCTGCACTTCCTGGACCGCATACGCAGCAGCGTGCGGCGCATGGGCGAACTCACCGACGGTTTGCTGGCCCTGGCGCGCCTGTCGCGCACCAGCCTGGTGTGGGAACCGGTGGACGTCAGCGCCGAGGCGCTGCGCGCGGTGCGCCGGCTCAAGGACGCCGACGCCGCGCGCGACGCCCACTTCACGGTCGAGCCCGGGATGGCGGCGCGCGGCGACCAGGCCCTGATCAGGCAGGTGCTGGGGAACCTGATCGCCAACGCCTGGAAGTTCAGCGCCAAGAAGCCGCACACCGAGATCGAGGTCGGCCGGCTGCCCGGCGAGGACGCCCACCCCGTGTTCTTCGTGCGCGACAACGGCGCCGGTTTCGACATGGCTTATGTCAACAAACTCTTCGGCAACTTCGAGCGCCTGCATTCGCCCGACGAATTCGCCGGCAGCGGCATAGGCCTGGCCACGGCCAAGCGAATCATCGACCGGCACGGCGGAAAAATCTGGGCACAGTCCGCCGTCGGCGAAGGCAGCACTTTTTATTTCTCGCTCGGGGGCGACCAGTCCGGCACGGGGGAGGGCGCCCCTTTCGACGACGTGTCGAATTTCGCGCCGCTGGAGGGCACCGCAAGCACCCCCTTCAGCAGCGACAACGACGCCTTCATGCTGGACGACTCGCAGTTCAGCAACGCGTTCGAGCATGCGGCCATCGGGATGACGCTGATCGGCATCGACTCGCGCCGGCTCAAGGTCAACAACGCTTTCTGCCAGATGCTGGGCTACTCGGAAGCGGAAATGCTGTCGCGCACCATCCACGACCTCACCCATCCCGACGACATCGAATGGGACCTGCAGCAGCGCCAGCGCGCGCTGGCCGGCGAGATCGAATCCTTCCACATGGAAAAGCGCTACATCCACAAGGACGGCCACGTCGTGTGGGGCTACATGAGCTGCTCCCTGGTACGCGACGCGGACCGCAAGCCGCTGCGTTTCATCGCGCAGATCCAGGACATCACCGAGCGCAAGGAAACCGAGCAGGTGCTGCGCGAAAGCGAGGAACGCTTTCGCGCGCTCACCGCGCTGTCCTCCGACTGGTTCTGGGAGCAGGACGAGAACTTCCGCTTCGTCGCGGTGTCCGGCGAAACCACGAACGCATCGAGCATCACCAGCGCGGCCTACGGCAAGACGCCCTGGGAGCTGGACCACGTGGGCATGAGCGACGCCGTCTGGGCGGAGCACAGGGCCTTGCTGGAGCGGCACGAGGTTTTTCGCGACTTTGAAAGCATACGGCGCGACGCCCACGGGCGGGTCCGCTACCTCAGCATCAGCGGCGTGCCCATCTTCGACACCTCCGGCAAGTTCACCGGCTACCGCGGCACGGGCCGCGACACCACGGAAATGCGCCGCGTCACCGAGGCGCTGCGCTCCAGCGAATCGCAGCTGCGCGAAATCACCGACACCGTGCCGGCCTGGATCACTTTCGTCGATTTCGACCAGCGCCTGCGTTTCCACAACCGCGCTTACCAGGAGGCTTTCGGCCTGAGGCAGGAAGAGATGAACGGCAAGCACCTGCGCGAGATCCTGGGCGGCGAAGTCTATGAGACCGTTCGCCCGCGCGTGGAAGAGGTGCTGCGCGGTTACCCGGTGGTCTACGAGCGCGCGCAGAAAACCGCCCGCAGCGGCACGCGCGATTACATGATCCATTACTTCCCGCGCTACGGAGAAGGCGCCGACGAAGGCAAGGTGGTCGGCTTCTATTCGCTGGCCAACGACATCACCGAACTCAAGCGCATAGACCGCATGAAGAGCGAATTCGTCTCGACCGTCAGCCATGAGCTGCGCACGCCGCTCACCTCGATACGCGGCTCGTTGGGGCTGATCTCCGGCGGCGTCGCCGGCCAGCTGCCCGAGGCCGTCAAGACCTTGGTGGGCATCGCCAAGAGCAATTGCGAACGCCTGATCCGCCTCATCAACGACATCCTGGACATCGAGAAGATCGAGTCCGGCAAGATGACCCTGGACCTGCAGGTGCTGGAGCTCAAGCCCCTGCTGGAGCAGGCGCTGGCCGCCAACGAGGGCTACGGCACCGCGAAGGACGTGAGCCTGAACCTGCACTGCACCGAGGAAGACCTGCTGGTCAGGGCCGACAACGACCGCCTGACGCAGGTCGTGACCAACCTGCTGTCCAACGCGGTGAAGTTTTCGCCGGCCGGCGGCATCGTGGACATCATCGTGGAGCGCGTCGAGTCCGGCGTTCGCGTCGAGGTGCGCGACAGCGGGCCGGGCATTCCCGAGGAATTCCGCAAGCGCATCTTCCAGAAATTCTCCCAGGCCGATTCCTCCGACACGCGCCAGAAAGGCGGCACCGGGCTGGGGCTGAACATCTCGCGCGCCATCATCGAGCGCCTGGGCGGCAGCATAGGCTTTGAGACCCGCACCGGCGCCGGCACCACCTTCTACTTCGAGCTGCCCGAATGGGTGGAGCCGCCGCCCACGCGTCCGGTCGAGATGAGCGGGGAGCGCGCGCGCGTGCTCGTCTGCGAAGACGACCGCGACATCGCCCGCCTGATAGGCATGATGCTGGACAAGGGCGGCTTCGACGCCGACCTGGTCTTCAGCGCCGAAGAGGCCATGGCCCGGATGGAGCAGCAGTACTACGCCGCCGTCACGGTCGACCTGACGCTGCCCGGCCAGGACGGCATCGCGCTGATACGCCAGCTGCGCGAGCGGCTGCTCACGCGCGACGTGCCCGTCGTCGTCATCTCGGCCTGGGCCGCCGAGGGCAAGATCCAGTTCAACGACCAGGCGCTGACCGTCTCGGACTGGCTGGAAAAGCCCATCGATGAAAACCAGCTGGTGCTGGGCGTGCGGCGCGCCATCGAGGGCGCGGTGGAAAACCGGCCCGTCATCCTGCACGTCGAGGACGACCCCGACATCCAGCGCATCGCCGCCACCATCGCGCAGGACTTCGCGACCTTCGTCTTCGCGTCCACGCTGCAGGAGGCGCGCGCCAGGCTGGCAAGCCAGCCTTTCAGCCTGGTCCTGCTGGACCTCAACCTCGGGGAAGACTCGGGCTGGGATCTGCTGGACGACATCGAGGCCCTGCAATCGCCGCCGCCCGTGGTGATTTTTTCCGCGATGGAAGTCAGCCGCTCCCAGGCCGCGCGGGCCGCCGCCGTGCTGGTCAAGGCCAAGACCTCCAACCACGAGCTGCTCGACACCCTCAGGCGCGTGCTGGGGCTGGCGCTTCCGCCGGAGTCGGTGCCCCCGTTCTCCTGAACGCGGCGTTTATCCGCGAAGAGAAATTTATCCGCAGATTACGCAGATTTGCGCAGATTTGAAGAGAGAGGACCTTGCATTCAAGGTTTCCTTTCTTGCCTCCATGCGTCGCTGCATGGCTTCACATCTGCTGGACTTCATCTGCGTAAATCTGCGTAATCTGCGGATTGAAATTCTTCGCTTATCTGCGGATCACGCAGATAAAAGGCGAGGCATCGGGACTCACCCCGCTGGTTTCAAAAATCCATCCACGTTCATGTAATTCGGCCGTGCAATGCGGCGGCCCGAACCCGTGCCATTTCCGGATTTGTAGTGCAATTACCCGACAAAAGGAAATTTAATTTCAAACTAAAGTCACACACGTCAGGGTAATCACTTACATAATCTCACATCTACCAAAATACGCTACACATTCTGAAAATTACTTTCACACAGGAGCGCTTCATGGCTTATCGCATCCACACGCGCCGGCTGCTTCCGGCACTGGTTCTGGGTCTTGTGACCGCGTTGGGCGCCGTCCCGGCGCTGGCGCAGACCAACCCCTCCGCGGCCAATCTCGCCATGGTCGGTGAGCCGCCCTCGCTGGATCCGATGCAGGCCACGACCGACCTGGTCGGGACCATCATGCAGCACGTGTATGAGCCGCTCTACACCTTCGACGCCAAATGGAACGTGGTGCCCATGCTGGCCGAGGGCATGCCGCGCTTTTCCGCCGACGGCAAGGTCGTCACCATCACGCTGCGCAAGGGCGTGAAGCTGCACTCGGGCCGCACGCTCGACGCCGAAGACGTGGTTGTCAGCCTCAAGCGCTGGATCAAGGAAGCGCCGCGCGGCAAGGCCGTGGGCAAGGAAATCATCGAGCTCAAGGCGCTCAACGACATCACCGTCGAACTCACCCTGAAGTCGGCTTACGCGCCGCTGCTCGCGCAGCTGGCTCTGCCCAGCGGCATGGCCGCCATCATGGCCAAGGAAGCCGTGCAGATCCCGCTGCGCGACTTCGTCGGCACCGGCCCCTACAAGTTCAAGGAACGCCGCACCGACCAGTATGTGGTGCTGACCCGCTTTGACGGCTACACCTCGCGCAAGGAACCGGCCAACGGCTACGGCGGCAAGCGCGAGGCCTTCATCGAAGAGCTGCGCTTCATCCCCGTGCCCACGCCCAACACGCGCGTCGAAGGCGCCATGTCCGGCCAGTTCCACTTCGCCGACCTGCTGCCCATAGACGCGCTGCCCCGCCTGGAAAAAGCCGGCGGCCGCGCCACCGCGGTGATCACGCCGGCCTTCGGTTTCCCTTACCTGGTGTTCAACACGCGTGAGGGCATCAACGCCAACAAGGGCATGCGCCAGGCCATCCAGACCGCCATCGGCCCCGGCGAGATGATGGCCGCCGGCTTCGGCGACACGCGCTTCTTCACGGCCGAGGCCAACCACTTTCCGCAAGGCTCGCCTTACTACTCTGTCGCCGGCGCCGAGAGCTACAACCAGCGCGACCCGGCCAAGGCCAAGGCCCTGGCCGAAACCGCCGGCTACAAGGGCGAGACGGTGCGCATCCTGACCAGCCGCCAGTACGACTTCCACTACAACATGGCCGTGGTCATGGCCGAGCAGCTCAAGCGCGCCGGCATCAAGGCCGAACTCAACGTGGTCGACTGGGCCACGCTGGTGCAGCGCCGCAACGACTCCGCCGCGTGGGACATCTACGTGACGCATTCGGGCCTGCTGCCCGAACCCATGCTGTCGCCGCCGCAGCTCGGCGACGGCGCGCCCGGCTGGTGGAACACCCCGGGCAAGCAGGCCGCGCTGCTCGAGTTCAACCACACGCCGGTGCCCGCCAAGCGTGGGCCGATCTGGGGCAAGGTGCAGCAGCTCGTGTATGACGAAGTGCCTTACATCGACATCGGAAAATTCAACAGCCTGTCGGCCAAGTCCACCAAACTGGAAAACTACCAGCCCGCGCTATGGCCCTTCTTCTGGAACGTGAAACTGAAGAACTGAAGCTGATCAGCGTTCGGAAAGCAAAAAGCCGTGCGGCCACAAGCCGCACGGCTTTTTTATTGCGCCTGGGTACGCCTGGGCCGTGTCAGGGCTGCCGGCTGCGATTCATGGCGTTGTTGAATTCCTCGGGTGAGAGGAAGTTGTCCTTGTTGACGTCGGCTTCGTCGAAATGTTTGGAGACACCGCGAAAGTTCGAGGCTTCGTCGCGGCTGACCTTGCCGTCGCCGGTCTTGTCCATGAACTTGAAGGCGCGTTCCAGGTCTTTCGCGTCGTAGGCGGCTACTGGTTGTGCCGGCGCGGCGGTGGGCGTCGCGGCAGGCGCGGCGGCTTCCGGGGTCTGCGCGTGCGCCTGCGTGGCCAGCAAGGCGGCCGCAGTGGCCAAGGCCAGCAAGGAGCCCAGCATCAACATGCGGGGACGGTTCAGGCGGGAAAGTGTTTTGGCGGAAGTGGTCGTTGTCGTGGGCTGTTTCATGGGCTTCCTGCGTAAGTAAGTCATAGCGACCATTGGATGCTACTCCCGCCCCCAATGCCAGTGTTTTTGCAGGGTGTTGCGCCGGTTTACACCAAGGCTGGCGCTGGACACACTTCTTTGCGCGATAGGCCTGTGCCAGGGCTTGAATTGGAGGAAAACGGCGCAATGGGCTGAGGCCATTTTTGCCCCTTCCCCCTTTGGGGAAAGGTTGGGATTGGGGCCGGCGGCGCTTGATTGCATGACCAGCTTTGGATGTGCCGGCCGCAGAGCCCCCATCCCTGCCTTCCCCCAGCGGGGGAAGGGGAAAGATGTGGACAGGCCTCGCGACAACACAAAAGAACATCTTCCCGCCCTTGTCCGATTGACAAGCCCGGCCGCCGCCAGAAACATAGGCGTGAAAGGAGACACTCATGCTCGCCAACCGGAACGCCATGGCCACCATCGCCGTCAAGGACCTTGCCGCCGCGAAGAAATTCTATGAAGGCACGCTGGGCCTGACGCCGCAGCAAGCCACCGAAGAGGGCGTGCTCACCTACCAGAGCGGCACCGCCACCGTCGTCGTCTACGTCTCGCAATTCGCCGGCACCAACCAGGCCACCTCCTGCACCTGGGGCGTCGGCGACGAATTCGACAAGATCATGCAGGCGCTCAAAGCCAGGGGCGTGGTGTTTGAGCATTACGACATGCCCGGCATGGCGCTGCAGGGCGACGCGCACGTCGCGGGCGACTTCAAGGGCGCCTGGTTCAAGGACCCCAGCGGCAACATCCTGCATATCCTCAACCAGTGACGGCGCCAATGGACCGCTTCGCTGGTTTTGTGATTAGCTGCTAGAAACGGACCTTCAGGAAGGCAGAAGGCCCCTTGAGCTTCACGCGAAAGCGGGCATTGCTGTCGTCGCGGTGAATGTCGATGTCGGTCAGGCCGTAGTCCAGCACCACGCCGACGTTCTTCGCCGGGAACCACTCCACGCCCACGGCGGCGTTGTAGATTTCGCCGCGCGCCCGGCCGCCGGTTTTCTTCACGCCCGAGGCGTCGGCAAAGAGGCGCAGGTCCGGCGAAATCGCGTGCCTGAGGCCGACTTCCAGCAGCGGCGCCACCGCGTCGTCGCTGTCGCCCTGGCTGATGCTGCCGGTGCTGCCGCCCACGGCCGCGGTCGCGTTGAGGTCCAGGCCCACGCGGTAGTAGGCCGCGCCCAGGCCCAGGCCCAGCACGGTGTTGCCCGAGCCCAGCCACCATTTGTAGGCCAGCTTGGCGAAGTCCACCTTCACGTCCAGGTTGGCGGTGCCCGTGGTGGTCACCGTGCCGCCGCCGGTGTTGAAGTTGCTGGCCAGCGAATCCGAGTAGCCGCGCTTGAACTGGTAGTAGTCGAAGGACAGGCCCTGGCTGTCGAACAGCAGCACGTCGGCCTTGACGCGCGGCATGGTCACGCTGCTGCGGTTCACGTCGCCCGAGTCGAGCCGGCCGAAGTTGGTGTTCACCGACGCGTTGAAGGTCGGGTCGGCGTGGAAAGCGCCTAGGGAAAAGCTCGCGCGGTCCAGCGCGGGCGAGGGCTCGGCCATCGCTGGCAGGGCGGCGCCGCCCAGAACGGCCAGGGCGAAAAATCCAGCCAGCGTGGAGAGCCGTCCGGGGCGGGGCGAATGAATCATCGGCATGAAATGG
This sequence comes from Polaromonas sp. YR568, assembly GCF_943369415.1. GTDB lineage: Bacteria > Pseudomonadota > Gammaproteobacteria > Burkholderiales > Burkholderiaceae_C > Polaromonas. The sequence continues at coordinate 11,585 of NZ_CALRNF020000017.1, read as the reverse complement.
ATCCCAATGGAAAAAGTGCGCGGCGTGCTTCAAAGGCGTGGTTTTAAAAATGCCGCAAGACTCCCGTTTTCTGCCCCATAAATTAGCCAGCCGCATGCGGCCTGGCTATCCGCGGAAAACCGAGGGGCGTGTAGGACAAGACGCGGCGGCCGCCCGGCGCCCATGGCGTAATATCCGCGGCCATGGCTTTGTTTTCGCGCAGGGGCCGACCAGAATCCGCCCTGATTTGACCGGCAACATTCATCGATGAAACAGAGGAGAGACCGCAGATGAAACAACACATGGACAGCCGCAAGCGCTGGTGGGCCCTGATGGTGCTGTGCCTCGGGGTGCTGATGATCGTGCTCGACACCACCATCGTCAACGTGGCCCTGCCTTCCATACGCACCGACCTGCATTTCACCGAGACCTCGCTGGTCTGGGTGGTCAACGCCTACATGCTGACCTTCGGCGGCTTCCTGCTGCTGGGCGGCCGGCTCGGCGACCTGTACGGCCACAGGCGGCTCTTCCTCGCGGGGCTCACGCTGTTCACCGTCGCCTCGCTGGCCTGCGGCATCGCCAACTCGCAGGCGCTGCTCATCGTGGCGCGCGCGGTGCAGGGCCTGGGCGGTGCGGTGGTCTCGGCGATCTCGCTCTCGCTCATCATGAACCTCTTCACCGAGCCGGCCGAACGCGCCAGGGCCATGGGCGTCTACGGTTTTGTCTGCGCCGGCGGCGGCAGCATAGGCGTGCTGCTGGGCGGCGTGCTGACCGACTCGCTGAGCTGGCACTGGATCTTCCTCGTCAACCTGCCTATAGGCGCCGCGGTCTTCGCGCTGTGCCTCATGCTGCTGCCCGGCGGCAAGGGCCAGACCACGGGCGCGAAGCTGGACGTGGGGGGCGCCGTCACCGTCACCACCTCGCTGATGCTGGCCGTCTACGGCATCGTCAACGGCAACGAGGCCGGCTGGCTTTCAGGCCAGACCCTGGGCCTGCTGGGCGCGGCCGCGGTGCTGATGGCCGTCTTCCTGGCGATTGAAGCGAAGGTGAAAACCCCGCTGGTGCCGCTGGGCCTGTTCCGCCTGCGCAACGTCGCCACCGCCAACGTGGTGGGCGTGCTGTGGGCGGCCGCCATGTTTGCCTGGTTCTTTATCTCGGCGCTCTACATGCAACTGGTGCTGGGCTACAGCGCCATGCAGGTCGGCCTCGGTTTTCTGCCCGCCAACCTCATCATGGCCGCCTTCTCGCTGGGCCTGTCCGCCAAGATCGTGATGCGCTTCGGCATACGCGGGCCGCTGGCCGCCGGCCTGCTGCTGGCCACCGTGGGCCTGGCGCTGTTCGCGCGCGCGCCCGTGGCCGGCAGTTTTGCGGCCGACGTGCTGCCCGGCATGCTGCTGCTGGGCCTGGGCGCGGGCATGGCCTTCAACCCGGTGCTGCTGGCCGCCATGAGCGACGTGGACCCGAGTGAGTCGGGCATCGCTTCCGGCGTGGTCAACACCGCGTTCATGATGGGCGGGGCGCTGGGCCTGGCCGTGCTGGCCAGCCTGGCGGCGGCGCGCACCACCTCGCTGGCCGCTTCGGGTGCCGACGCGCTGGCGGCGCTCAACGGCGGCTACCAGCTGGCCTTTGTGATCGGCGCCGTCTTCGCGGCCGTGGCCGCCGTGCTGGGCGCGCTGCTGCTCAGGCCGGGTGGCGTGGCGGCAGCCGGCACCAAGCCCGCCGCCGCCACGCACTAGGCCCGCTTCAGCTTACAGTGCAGGCGGGTCCGTCTCGCGCTCAAAGTGGCGGTGCCGCCCCATCGCCTGGATAAAGCGATTCAGCGCGCCGGCCGTGTCACCCGAGGCCTGCACGATCAGGCCGGCGTCATCCGCCGCGCCCTTTTTGCCCTTGGCCGTGTCGACGGACGCGGGCGCGATGCCGGCCTTTTCCAGCAGGCGGGCCGAGGCGCCCAGCGCCAGGATGGTCTTGCAGTGCCGGTACTGGTCCTTGATGAACTCCATGGTGTGGCCGTCGCCCGCCAGCGCCGTCACCGCGTCCTCGCCGTCCGGCAACACCAGCGCGTCAAACAAAAAGCCCGGCTCGTTTTCCAGCGAGGCATCGGCGTCCAGCGGTTTGCCTTCGGCCGTGGCCAGCGCGCCAATGTGCGGGCCCACCAGCCGCGGCACGGCGCCCGCATCCGCGAGCGCCGCTTGCACCTGGTCAATCGCCGCGCCGGCCACGCCGGGGGCGACCAGTACCGCGATCTTGCGCCCGCGTATGCCGCCGTCGCCGGGCCGTGCCAGCAATGACAGCGCCGGCGACACCGTGACCTCGGGCTTGGCGGGCCTGGCCATGGCCAGCGGCATGGGCGCGGGCAGGTCCATGCCCAGGCCTTGCGCCACCTTGCGCGCCAGCGGCTCCGACGCATTGCGCAGCGACGCCAGCATGCGTTCCCGGATCGCCGGCACCGTCAGCTTGCTGAGTTCAAAACGGAAGGCCGCCGCGATGTGCGCCTGTTCCACCGGCGACTGGCTGTTGTAGAACAGCGCCGCCTGCGTGTAGTGGTCGGCGAACTTCTCGGGCTTGGCCCGCACCTTGGATTGCTCTTCCTTGGCCTCCGTGCGTGCCGCCACGCTGACAAAACCTTGCGCCGCGCCCGCCTGGAAAGGGCAGCCGCCGGCCAGCGAGTTCGGCTCATAGGCCACGCGCCCGCGCGGAATCGCCTGGCGGTGCATGCCGTCGCGCTGGTTGTTGTGCACGGGGGCCAGCGGCGCATTGATCGGGATCTCGTGAAAGTTGGGCCCGCCCAGGCGCGAGATCTGCGTGTCCACGTAGGAATGGATGCGGCCCGCCAGCAAGGGGTCGTTGGAAAAATCAATGCCCGGCACCACGTGCGCGGTGCAGAAGGCCACTTGCTCGGTCTCCGCGAAAAAGTTGTCCGGGTTGCGGTTCAGCACCATGCGGCCCAGCGGCTGCAGCGGGACCAGTTCTTCCGGGATCAGCTTGGTGGCGTCCAGGATGTCGAAGCTGAAGCGCTCGGCCTGCTCTTCGGTGAACACCTGCACGGCCAGTTCCCATTCGGGGTAGACACCGGCCTCGATGCGTTCCCACAGGTCGCGGCGGTGGAAGTCCGGGTCCGCGCCCGAGATCTTCACGGCCTCGTCCCACACCAGCGAATGCGTGCCGAACTTCGGGTTCCAGTGGAATTTCACGAACACCGATGTGCCCTCGGCATTGACGAAGCGGTAGCTGTGCACGCCGAAGCCCTGCATGGTCGCGTAGCTGCGCGGAATCGCGCGGTCGCTCATCACCCACATCAGCATGTGGGTGGATTCGGGCATCAGCGAGACGAAATCCCAGAAGGTGTCGTGCGCGCTCGCGGCCTGCGGCATCTGGTGGTGCGGCTCGGGCTTGACCGCGTGGACCAGGTCGGGGAACTTCATCGCGTCCTGGATGAAGAACACCGGCATGTTGTTGCCCACCAGGTCCCAGTTGCCCTCGTCGGTGTAGAACTTCACGGCAAAGCCGCGCACGTCGCGCGCCGTGTCCTTGGAGCCGCGCTCGCCCTGCACCGTGGAAAAGCGCACAAACACCGGCGTGATCTTGCCTTCCTCCTGGAAGGGCGCCGCCTTGGTGTGTTGCGTGAAGGGCTTGTAGCACTCGAAGAAGCCGTGCGCGCCGGAGCCGCGCGCGTGCACGATGCGCTCGGGAATGCGCTCATGGTCGAAATGCGTGAGCTTCTCGCGCAGCACGAAGTCTTCCAGTAGCGCCGGCCCGCGCACGCCCGCCTTGAGCGAGTTCTGGTTGTCGGCGATCGCCACGCCCTGGTTGGTCGTGAGCCAGCGCCCGCCCGAATCCACGCGCACGCGGTCCAGCGGCTCTATGGTCGCGTTGACGCCCTCGGGCGCCATGCTGCCGGTTTTTTCCGAGCCGTTGTCCTCGCTCAGCGTGCTGCCCGTCGCCAGCCTGGACGCCGGCTCGGCCGTGGCGCCGGGCTGCGGCGACACGCCGTTGGCAAAGCCGTGCTCGCCGGCCTTGTTCGGGTTGTAGGGCATGGCCGCCGCCAGCTCCTGGACCTGCGCCGCCTTTTCAGCGGCCGCATCCGCGTTCGCGTCGCGTTTGATGCCGGCAGGCGCGCTGTCGGTGTTTTTGGGTGCGGCTTTCGACGAAATTCCTGTGGGTTTTGGCATGGGGTTCATTCAAAAAAAGGGTTGATGAAGAAAGCGGCTTCTCCGCGTGCGGGTCGCTGCACGCGTCCCGCGTCGCGGACGTTCGATGCTATTTTTGGGTGTTGCACCGCGGTGTAGGACGCTGCGCCGTGGGCATCCCAGCTTTTTCTTCGTGCGCGCGGGCATGCAAGGCGGCGCGCGCGGTGTTGCCTTTCGGGGAGCTGCGCGCCTCGCGGTGAAGCCGTCGCGAGGCCAAAAGACCTCAGCCGCAGCGTCGCCGCGCGCAGGACCCGGACACGGGACACAGCCTGCCCGCACAGTGGCTGCCGTCCTACAGCGGGGGCGAATGCACGCGGCCTACGATTTGCTTTTTCACCAGGAGACACCCCATGTCCGACGACAAAAGCAAGACAGGCGCAGACCGCAAACTGATCGCCCTCGAGCAGGCCCACGAGCTGCGCGACTGGATGAAATCCCTGGGCTGCACCGAGGAGGAATTGCGCGATGCCGTCAAGGCGGTGGGCCATTCGGCCGACGCCGTGCGCCGCTACCTCGGCAAAAAATAAACAGCCGGACGCCGCGCACCAACGATGTTCGAATTGCACGCCGCATGGTGGGAACTGCCTGTGCGCGCCGCCATCATCTATGGCGCGCTGCTGGTCATGGTCCGCGTGTCGGGCCGGCGCACCGTCGGGCAGTTCACGCCCTTCGACCTGCTGGTGGTGATGCTGCTCAGTGAATCCGTCTCCAGCGGACTCAATGGCGGCGAAGACTCCGTGACCGGCGGCCTGCTGGCCGCCGCGACGCTGGTCGCCCTGAACGTCCTGGTGGCCTTCGCCACCTCGCGCAGCGCGCGCCTGCAAACGCTGATGGAAGGCCGGCCCCTGCTGGTCGGGCGCGACGGCGAAATTTTCAGCGAGGTCCTCAAGAAACATCGCATCCCCGTCTGCGACGTCGAGCAGGCCCTGCGCGAAGCCGATTGCGACCAGGCCGACATGAAATTCGCCTGCCTGGAAGCCGACGGGCAGATCAGCATTCTCAAAGAGGCGCGGGCACCCCATGAACACTGAAGACCTTCCGCGCAGCCGCAGCGTGCTGCTGCTGATCGACTTCATCAACCCCATGGATTTCCCGGGCGCGCAAGACCTGGCCGAATGCGCGGTGCAAGCCGCGCGCGCCACCTCGGCACTGAAGGCCGCACTGCGCAAGGCCGGCGTGCCGGCCATCTATGCCAACGACAACTACGGCGGCTGGCAGTCCGACTTCCAGACCTTGGTGGAGCGTTGCGCCCGCGGCGGCGGCGCGTCCGGCGAGATGGCAAGGCTGTTGCGCCCCCAGCACGGCGACCTGACCCTCCTCAAGCCCCGGCATTCGGCGTTTTTGGGCTCGCCGCTGGACCTGCTGCTGTCGCGCATGGAGGCCAAGGAAATCATCATCACCGGCGTGGCAACCGACATCTGCGTGCAGCTCACCGCCATGGACGGTTTCCTGCGCGGCTACACGCTGCGCGTGCCGGCCGACTGCACGGCCGCCGAATCGGCCGATTTCCGGAAGCAGTCGATTGCCTATATGGAGCGGGTGCTCAAGTGCGATGTGGCGCCATCGGCCTTTATTCCGGGTGCTGCCACCTCGGCACCCCCACACAGGAGACGCGCATGACAATCCTCACAGCAAGCTGCCATTGCGGCAAGAACGCCTTTCGCATTGACGGGGACATGCCCGCGCAGCTCACGCGCTGCACCTGCTCTTTCTGCAGCAAGCGCGGTGCCTTGCTCGCTTATTACACGCCTGAACAATTCCACGTGACCACGCCCGCGGCTGCCGACGCCATTTACCGCTGGCAGACCAAGCTGGTGGACCACCACTTCTGCCCCGAGTGCGGCGTGTCCACTTTCTCCGACAGCCCGGCCTTCGAGATGGACGGCAGCTGGGACGGCAGCACGCGCCGCATAGGCATCAACGCGCGGCTGCTGGACGGCTTCGACGCGGCCGCGGCGCCCGTGGCCGTGATAGACGGCAAACACCTCTGGTAGGCCTCTGGCAGCCCGTTCCGCGAAATCTGCGGGTACAAATTTATCCGCAGATTTCGCAGATTTCGCAGATTTGCGCAGATTAAAAACAAGAAGGTTTCATCGAAACTCCACTCCCCGCGACTTCGCACCTGCGGGTATTTCATCCGTGGGAATCTGCGTCATCTGCGGATAAAAATTCCCCGCATTTCAGAAGTGCGGCGGCAACTCGTCGCGCAGGCTGCGGCTGGTGGTGATGTCGCCGTCGCGCACCGGCGCGGCCTTGAGGTCGGCGACCTCGCGCAGCAGGGCGTCGATCTGTTGCTGCTGGCGCACGATGACCTTGTCGAGCTGGTCCAGCAGGTCCTCGGCAAAGCTCGCCTTGATCTCCAGTTCCGTCAGGCGCTGGTCGGTATCGTTGCCGGCGGCGGCTGCGGCGCCGCGCGCGGCTTGCGGGGTGTTCGGGTTTTCCATGCCTGTATTGGACATGAAGCCCGGGCCCCTGCCTGCCCGGCGCTGCAAATTTGGGGAAATAAGCACATTGTTTTTTCACTGGGCCGTGCCTAAGCTGACGCCAATCTTTCCGCAAGGAGGCCGGCGATTCAGCCACTTCATGGCATCGCCCCGGCACATTCGCGGCAACGGTGCGTGTGAAGGAGAAAAACATGGTGGACCCAACCACTCGACAACCGGAGGCTTCAGGCGAAGACCTGGAGGCGGAGCGCAAGGCCATTGCGTCACGCAGGAAGTTTGTCTATGCCGATGGAACAGGCCCCAGGGAAACCTGGGGCCTGGCCCTGTCCGGCGGCGGCATCCGCAGCGCAACTTTTTGCCTGGGCGTTCTGCAGGCGCTGGCAAAAGCCCCTTTTAATTTACCGAAAGAAAACGGCTCCCTGCCCAAGGCGCCGGAGGCCCCAGACCCGCCCTGGCCCTTGCTGGCCCGTTTTGATTTCCTGTCCACCGTCAGCGGAGGCGGGTACATCGGGGGATTCTTTTCCGCGCTGTTCCGCACCAGGGATGCGCAGAGGCCGGTCCCGGATGAGGTCGCCACCGCGGCGGCACGCGAAGCATACGCCGCGCTCGCCACCGACCCGCCCGGCAGGCTGAGCAAGGACCCGGAGTCACGCGACAAGCCTGACCACCCCTTGCGCTGGCTGCGCGAGAACGGGCGTTACCTGGCGCCCAACAACACCGGCGACCTGTTCTACGACGTCGCCATCGCCATCCGCAACCTGTGCGCCGTGCACTATGTCATCGGTGTCACGCTGCTCACCGTGTTCCTGCTGATGTTTGCCGTGCGGTTTGGCAGCCTGCAGGTGACGTTTTTAGGGATAGACACGCTGGCAATCGCGCTCGAAACCATGATGCAGCCGCAGTTGCCGATGGAGGGCCTCAGGATCTGGTACAGCCCGTGGTTCGGCGTGCTGGGAATCTGGCTCCTGGTCGCGGTCATACCTTGTGGCGTGGCGTACTGGCTCGACCAGGACAAGTCCAATGCCGAGCCCGGAAAAGGGTGGCAGCCGATTACCGTGCCGGCTCGTGTGGCGCTGGGTTTGTTGCTTGTGGGCGTCGCCCTTGCCGCGCTCATCTGGTGCCAGGTCGCGGAATCGATAAACGACGTCGACGAATTGTTCCTGAATGTTCCCGTACCGGCCTTTTTGCTGGTGCTGTTGGACGTCGCGCTGTTTTTTTCATTGGCTGCATTTAATTTCGCCAAATACCGTCCGCCGCAGGTAGCCCGGCTGTTTCGCAACCGGATCACGCGATGGCTTTCCAACGTGCTGACTATTTCATGGATCATCGGCCTGCTGGCGCTGGTTGAAACCGCGGGCCAAACGCTCTATCTCTGGCTGACGGCCAGCGGGGCGGAGGCGGGTGCGATTTTCAGTGTGGCCGGCGTCGTCACCGCCTTGGTGGCGGCGGTCCGGAAATTCGCACCCGTGCTGGCCCAGCCCGGCAAAGACGGCTGGCTCAGCAAGCTCCCGCTGAACGCCATTCTTGGCGTCGTCGGCGTGGCACTGGTCCTGCTGCTGGCAGTGATCTGGAGTTGTGTGGCCGCAGCCTTGCTGTTTGGAATGCAGATGCCGGCGCCGGACTGCGGGCAACTCCTGATCGAAGCGATGTTTACCCAGGCCGGTTCCGGCCCGGGCTTCCCAGAACTGTGGCCATACCTTTATCCGGTGATCCTGGTGGTTTTCTGCCTGTTCGCCACGGCGGCGGCGGGCTGGTTTCTGGGCTTCATCAATCTCTCCAGCCTGCAGGTGATGTACGGCGCGCGCCTCACGCGCGCCTACCTGGGTGCCTCGAACAAAAAACGGTTTGAGGGCAAGGCCAACATGGACGTGACCGAGGCCGACGAGAGCGACGACTTTTCGCGCAAGGACTACTACGGGAAGAATCATCTTGGTCCGGCGCACATCGTCAACGTGACCATCAACGCCACCACCGGCACCGGCGACCAGCTGACCCAGCGCGACAGGCAGGGCCTGCCGCTGGCGGTCACGCCCGAAGGGATCATGGTGGAGGGCAAACTCTGGGATTCCAGCACCGGTAATTTCGCCGATGTCCAGACCGAAACTGACGCCGGTGCCAACGGCAGCCTCAAAGCGAAAGTCCTGGCCAAAGCAAAAAACCTGGCCAAAGTTCTCAAACCCCCGCCGCCCGAGCTGTCCATGGGCCAATGGATGGGCGTGTCTGGCGCGGCATTCTCAACGGGCCTGGGCCGGGGCACCTCGCTGGGGCAGGCCATGCTCTTTACCATCACCAACATACGCCTGGGCTGGTGGTGGGATTCCGGCAAAAAAGATGCCAACACACCTTTTCTGCCGTGGCGCAACCAGACCTACTTGCAGCGCGAACTGCGCGCCCGCTTCCTCGGCACGGACGGCTCGCACTGGTACCTCAGCGACGGCGGGCATTTCGAGAACACCGGCGTCTTCGAACTGCTGCGCCGGCGCGTGGGCTTTATCGTGTGCTGCGACTGCGGCGCCGACCCCCACTACACCTACGAAGACCTGTCCAACCTCATGCGCCTGGCGCGCATTGATTTCCGGGCGGAATTCGAGTGTGTCGGGCCGGCCGCCTTCCCCGGGTTTTCCGCCGATGTGGGGGACTACTTCGCCACCGACGAAGCCCAGCTGTGCCCGCCGGCCGACCCCCAGGGCCAACTTCCGGTCGCGCCCGACAACAAGTGCGCCTTGCTCTACCGCGTGAGCTATGCGGGCAGCAAGGATGAAACCTTTTTGCTGGTGCTCAAACCCCGCCTGATCCAGAGCGCCCCGCTCGACCTGTTCGAGTACCAGGTCAAAAACCCCTCGTTCCCGCAGCAGACCACGTTTGACCAGTTCTTCGACGAAGCCCAGTGGGAAAGCTACCGCAAGCTGGGTGTGCTGATCGGCTCTCGGATCTTTCGCGAGCCCGGCCCTGCCCCTTGATTCCTCCTTTCACGTCTTCTTCACTTCAACCCCAAAGGATTCCGCCATGCAAAGCCTTGTGATGTACAGCAACGAGTTTTCGGGACACCTGAACAACGGCCTTGCGCCCGAGCAATTCAAGTACCGCATCCTGGTGGAAGGCGATTCCTGGATGGACCGCAGCGCCATGGTGCACACCTCGCTGCTGCAAAGCCTGGCCCCTGAAATGGATGCCGGCGGCGAGGCCGTGCTGTTCATCAACCTCGCCATCTTCGGCGACACCATGCGGCGCATGGGCCAGAACAAGCGCGACTTCGTGCAGTGGGTCAGGACGGCCTTTGGCTGGAAGTTCGACGCCATTTTGCTCAGCGCCGGCGGCAACGATTTCATCGACGCGGCGCGTGATGAGAAGCCCGGTGAAGGGCTTCTCAAAAATCTGGCGGTGCAAGCCCCGCCGGCCCAGGGCCGCGACTGCCTGCGGCCCGAAGGCGTGAGCGACCTGGTCAAGAAGTGGCTGGACCCCAATTTCAGCGTGCTGTACGACGCGGTCCAGGCCAGCCGGCACCGCGATGTGCCGATTTTTCTCAATAGCTACGACACCCCTACAGCGCGCAACGCCCCTGCATTCCAGAACGGGCGCCCATGGCTTTACACGTCCTATGTCAAAAACAGCATTCCCCCCGCGCTGTGGCCCGACCTGACGGAGGCGCTGTTCGGCGAAGTCCAGGCCGCCGTGGGCGGCTGGGCCACCGGCCGGCCCAACGTGCACATTGTTCCCACCAACGGGACATTGATCCCCGCCACACCGGGCACGACCGGAAACGACCATGACTGGCAGAACGAAATCCATCCCAACAAGGGCGGCTGGGAAAAACTGGCCAAAGTCTGGCGCACCAGCCTCAAGACGGTGCTGGTGCCCTGAGCCCCCGGGGCCGGCTCCGCGCCTGGGCAGGGCAGAAGGGGTCGCGGCCTTGATGGGGCCGCAATACCCGTTTTCTCCATCCGGAATACAGTGGACGCTGCGCCGCGCACCGGCCTTTCATTCCACAATCCGCCCACCATGACCCAACCCCAACAAAACTTCCCCGCCGACTTCCCCATCACCCAAAAATGGCCCGCCCAGCACCCGGAGCGCATCCAGCTGTATTCGCTGCCCACGCCCAACGGCGTCAAGGTTTCCATCCTGCTCGAAGAGGCCGGCCTGGCGTATGAACCCCACCTCGTGAGCTTCGAGACCAACGACCAGATGTCGGAGGCCTTTCTCTCGCTGAATCCCAACAACAAGATCCCCGCCATCATCGACCCGAACGGCCCCGGCGGAAAACCGCTGGCCCTGTTCGAATCCGGCGCCATCCTGCTGTACCTCGCCGAGAAGACCGGCAAGTTCATCCCCCAGGACGCGGCAGGCCGCTATGAAACCCTCCAGTGGGTGATGTTCCAGATGGGCGGCATAGGCCCCATGTTCGGCCAGCTCGGCTTCTTCCACAAATTCGCCGGCAAGGAATTTGAAGACAAGCGCCCGCGCGACCGATACGTGGCTGAGTCCAGGCGGCTGCTTGGAGTGCTCGAGAAGCGGCTCGAAGGCCGCGACTGGATCATGGGGGATCAGTACACCATTGCTGATATTGCGATCTTCCCGTGGGTTCGGAATCTTGTTGGCTTTTATGAAGCCGGTGAGCTTGTGGAGTTTGTTAACTTCCCTAATGTGAAGCGGGTGTTGGAGAGTTTTGTGGCGCGGCCGGCTGTGGTGAAGGGTTTGCTGATTCCAAAGCGGGGCTGAAACCTTATTGAGGCCGGGTCTTGCCGGCTTGCGTGTCCTCTGCATGGAGTTGCTGGCCGGGGTCGCCCGGCATGCGACTCACTTTTACCGAAACCCGCAAAGCGGGTTTTCTTTGTTCGCCAAAGGCGCGCTACGCGCGCGGGGTTTGCTCACTTCGCGCAGCGAAGTTACGCAAACACCAAAAGTAAGCAAAAGAAAAGGCGACCCTGGTTGCTGCGTCCCTTCGCTTCGCTACGGGCAACCTGCGGTGCTCGGT
>NZ_CALRNF020000016.1:0-109413 GCF_943369415.1 Polaromonas sp. YR568 | reverse complement strand
CCGCGTGCTTTTTCTTCCGGTGCCGCGTCAATTTGGTCGTAGCCCTTGGCTTCGCCGCCGAACTTGGCCGCCAGAACCGTCGTGATCGCCGCCGTCAGCGTCGTCTTGCCATGGTCCACGTGGCCGATCGTGCCAACGTTGACGTGCGGCTTGGTCCGCTCAAATTTGCCTTTTGCCATTTTTCAACTCCAGAAATTTATAAAGAGTTACAAAACCAGTGACTCACTACAGCCGGCAACGACGCTTTGCGCGCCGCGCCAACTCAAAATATGGTGCCCTTTGCGGGAATCGGACCCGCGACCTCTCCCTTACCAAGGGAGTGCTCTACCACTGAGCCAAAAGGGCTTAAATTCAAAAAGCCAAAAGACTTAAAAACCTCTCACTGCAGTCCGGCGCAAGATCAACCAGCAGAGCCCGCGAACACCCCAAAACCGCAGTTTCGTGGAGCGGGAGACGGGAATCGAACCCGCGTCATTAGCTTGGAAGGCTAGGGTTCTACCATTGAACTACTCCCGCGCAGCTCTGCCAATTCAACTCACACCAACCACTCGCAGCTCAAAACCCGCTTTACGCGACTGCCTTGCACTGGCCGCTTGCCAAAAATCAACAAAATCTGGTGGATGAGGCTGGATTCGAACCAGCGTAGGCGTTAGCCAACAGATTTACAGTCTGCCCCCTTTAGCCACTCGGGCACCCATCCTTCAAGCGAACCTCGGATTATGCCACGGTTTTATGTCGAACGAAATGCCGGGGCATCGCAAAAGCATTAAAAATTGCCGTCGGGGCCCGCGCCATGACCGGCGCGGCTTTGCGCCTGTCAAACTAGGCCCATGAGCGACGCACCCTCCCCTTCCTCGCAGCCAGAAGCGGCTTCCCTGCGCCGGGTCAACCTGGCATTGCAGGGCGGCGGCTCCCACGGGGCGTTTACCTGGGGGGTTCTGGACGCCCTGCTGCAGGACGAGCGCATCCAGTTCGACGGCATCAGCGGCGCCAGCGCGGGCGCCGTCAATGCCGTAGCGCTGGCGCACGGATTTGCCGTCGCCGCACATAAAGACAGCGGAACACCCAATCCCCGCGAAGCTGCCCGCGCGTCGCTGGCGCGGATATGGCAGGGCGTGGCAGCCATGGGCAGCTTGGGCTCCATGGCCGATGGGATCAGCAAAATGCTTCTGGGTGGCTGGCCCTCTGACAAAGTGGGCACTAACTTTTTCGGCAATACGATGAGCCAGTGGCTTTCGCCCTACCAGTCCAATCCGCTGGACATCAACCCCTTGCGCAAGCTGCTGCAGGCGGAAATCGATTTTCCCGCCGTCGCCGGCCTGCAATTGCCAAAGACTTTTGTATCCGCGACCCATGTGACCACGGGTCGGGCCGAGATTTTCTCGGGCAAACGCCTGACCTTGCAGTCCGTGATGGCCTCCACATGCCTGCCGACACTGTTCCAGGCGGTCGAGATCGACGGGCAGCCCTACTGGGACGGGGGCTTTTCCAGCAACCCGTCCCTGCTGCCGCTGATCAGCGAGTGCAGCAGCCGGGACATCATCGTGGTGCAGATCAACCCCTTGCGGCGCCCGGAGGTTCCCCACACGCCGCACGACATCATGGATCGCGTGAACGAGCTGACCTTCAACGCCAGCCTGCTGTCGCAGATGCGCACCATCGATTTCATCAACCGCCTGCTGGCCGACGGGCGCCTGCAGGAGGGCGTGAAGTACAAAAGCCTGCTGCTGCACCGCATCGACGGCGGGGAGGCCCTGGAAGACCTGCCTTCGTCGAGCAAGATGTCGGCCGATGGCGCGATGATTGAAAAGCTCTTTGAAATGGGCCAGGGCGCGGCCAAACGCTGGCTGCGCCGCCACTTTGAGGCGCTGGGCCAGCAAAGTACGGTCAATATCCGGCGCGACTATGTCGGCAGCCTTCCCCAAGAGTTCTAGCGGGACCGCTCGGCCCTTATTTAATTAGTGCTGGCGGCCGCAGCGCTAGCCTTTCTTGTGCGCGTCGCGCCACTCCCGCGCCTGCGAGAAATGGCCGCAACCGATAAAAGGCAGCGGCGGGCGCATGGCAGACAGCGGCGAGGGATGGTTGGCCACCAGCACCTTGTGGCGCTTCGCGTCGATCAGGGCCCGCTTGCTCTGCGCATGGGCGCCCCACAGCATGAAGACCACCGGATGGTCGCCGTCCGCCACCTGGCGGATCAGCGTGTCGGTCAACACTTCCCAGCCCTGGCCGGCGTGGCTCGCAGGCAGGCCTTCTTCCACCGTGAGGCAGGTGTTGAGCAGCAGCACGCCGTGCGTGGCCCACTTCACCAGGCTGCCGCCGGGCGTTGGAAAGGCGGGCGGCGGCGTGCCCAGGTCGCGCTGCAATTCCTTGAAGATGTTGCGCAGCGAAGGTGGCAAGGCCACGCCCGGCGCGACAGAAAATGCCAGCCCTTCGGCCTGGCCGCGGCCGTGGTACGGGTCCTGGCCCAGGATGACCACACGCACGTCTTCGGGCGGCGTGAGTTCCAGCGCGCGCAATGGCTGGGGAGGGAAGATCGTCGCGCCTTCCGCGAGCCGGCCTTGCAGGAAGTCCAGCAGCTTGCGGCCGGTGGCGCTCTCAAAAAAAGCCTCTGTGGTAGCGCGCCAGCCCGGTGCCACCGGCCAGTCGGCGGGGTCCGCGCTTGTCAGCTGGGTTGGTGTGCCATTTGCCGAGGTGCCGAGCGGAGGATTCATATGCGCCGCCTGTTCCTGTTTATTTAGTGGATGAATTTCCAAACAGCTGGGCCAAGGCCAGCCCCGGATCTTCCGCACGCATAAAGGCCTCGCCGACCAGGAAGGCATTCACGCCGGCGTCGCGCAGGCGCTTCACGTCGGCCGGCGTGGCGATGCCGGATTCGGTGACCAGCAGGCGGTCCGCCGGCACCTTGCCGAGCATCTCGATCGTGGTGTCCAGTGAGACTTCGAAGGTCTTGAGGTTGCGGTTGTTGATGCCGATCAGCGGCGTCTTGAGTTTGAGCGCGCGATCCAGTTCGGCCTCATCGTGCACCTCGACCAGCACCGCCATGTCCAGCGACATGGCCAGCGCCTCGAGCGACTTCATCTGCGCATCGTCCAGGCAGGCGGCGATCAGCAGGATGCAGTCGGCGCCCATGACGCGCGCTTCGTAGACCTGGTAAGGGTCCACCATGAAGTCCTTGCGCAGCACCGGCAGGCTGCAGGAGGCGCGGGCCTGCTTGAGGTAGTCGATGCTGCCCTGGAAAAACTGCTTGTCGGTCAGCACCGAAAGGCAGGCTGCGCTGAGCACGCCGTCGCCTTCGGCATAGCTTTGCGCGATGTCGGCGGGGATGAAATCGGCACGCAGCACGCCCTTGGACGGGCTGGCTTTTTTGACCTCGGCGATCACCGCGGGCTGGCCCGCCGCGATCTTGGCGCGCAGCGCGCCCACGAAGTCGCGCGTCAGCACGCGCGATTCGGCGTCTTCACGCATGAGGTCCAGCGGCTTGCGGCGAATCGCTTCGGCGATTTCCTGGCGCTTGACGGCGATGATTTTGTCGAGGATGTCGGACATGGTGTTCAGGCTGCCAGTTGTTGGGTGGTGGAAATGAGCTGCTGCAGGCGGGCCTTGGCCGCGCCCGAGTCCAGCGCCGCCCGGGCCAGCACGATGCCGGCCTTCATCGAGTCGGCCACATTGGCCGCATACAGCGCCGCGCCGGCATTCAGGATCACGATGTCGCGCGCAGCGCCGGGCTGGTTGTCCAGCACGCCCAGCAGCATGGCCTTGGACTGCTCGGGCGTTTCCACGCGCAGCGCGCGGTTGCTGGCCATCGGCATGTCGAAGTCTTCGGGATGGATTTCGTATTCGGTGATTTCACCGTTCTTGAGCTCACCGACCACGGTGGCCGCGCCCAGGCTGACCTCGTCCATGCCGTCCTTGCCGTAAACCACTATCGCGTGTTCGGCGCCCAGGCGCTGCAGCGCGCGGATCTGGATGCCCACCAGGTCGGAATGGAACACACCCATGAGGATGTTGGGCGCGCCGGCCGGGTTGGTCAGCGGGCCCAGGATGTTGAAGATGGTGCGCACGCCCAACTCCTTGCGGATGGGCGCGACGTTTTTCATGGCGGGGTGGTGGTTGGGCGCGAACATGAAGCCCACGCCAACCTGCTCTATGCACTTCGCGATGGCTTCCGGCGTCAAGCCGATGTGGATGCCCAGCGACTCGATCACGTCGGCGCTGCCGGACTTGCTGCTGACGCTGCGCCCGCCGTGCTTGCTGACCTTGGCGCCGGCCGCCGCCGCCACAAACATGGAACAGGTGGAAATATTGAATGTGTGCGAGCCGTCGCCGCCGGTGCCGACGATGTCGACCAGGTGCGTTTTGTCGGCCACATGGACCTTGGTGGAAAACTCGCGCATCACCTGCGCCGCGGCGGTGATCTCGCCTATGGTTTCTTTCTTGACGCGCAGGCCGGTGATGAGCGCGGCCATCATCACGGGCGACATCTCGCCGCTCATGATCAACCGCATGATGTGCAGCATCTCGTCGTGGAAGATTTCGCGGTGTTCAATGGTGCGCTGCAGCGCTTCCTGCGGGGTGATCTTGTGGGGATGAGGCATGAGTGTTCTCCTGTCGTTCTTATGAAGGCCGCATCAGCGGGCCGGATTGTCGGAAGTCGCAAGCTTGAGTCCGAAGCCGATGAACATCAGGCCCGCACCCCGCTCCAGCCAGTGCATGCCGCACTGCACCGCGCTCACCCGCCTGGCGAGCCAGGCCGCCGCCAGGGCCCAGCCGAAGTTGACCCACAGGCCGTTGAAGTTGAACAGCAGGCCCAGCAGCAAAAACGCCAGCGGCTTGTTCGTCATGTCCGGTGTGATGAACTGCGGCACAAAGGCCAGGAAGAACAGCGCCACCTTGGGGTTGAGTGCATTGGTCCAGAAGCCCTGGAAGAAGATGCGCTTCAAGACGGGGGCGGCCGAAGCGTGAACCTCATGAGCCACGATATTCATGGCGGACGGCTCGCCGGCGGCGGGCGCTTTGGCCAGCAGCATGCGCAGCCCGACATACACAAGATAAGCCGCGCCGGCCCACTTGAGGACGGTGAAGGCCGTGGCGGAAGCCGCCATCAGGGCACTGACGCCAACGGCCGCTGCGAAGATGTGCACAAAGCACCCCGCCGTGATGCCCAGCGCCGCGACCATGCCGGCGCGCGCACCCGAACGCAGGGCGTGGGTGACGATGTAGAGCACGTCGGGGCCGGGCGTGAGGTTCAGCAACAGGCCGGCGGCGATGAA
This sequence comes from Polaromonas sp. YR568, assembly GCF_943369415.1. Lineage (GTDB taxonomy): Bacteria > Pseudomonadota > Gammaproteobacteria > Burkholderiales > Burkholderiaceae_C > Polaromonas. The sequence continues at coordinate 104,143 of NZ_CALRNF020000016.1, read as the reverse complement.
AAAGAGCAGATGGTGCAGATCCATGATGGTCTTTCAGCGTAAAACGTCGAAGCGTGAAGCGCTCAGGCTTTGAAGAATTTCCGGATCACGGCCACGGCGCGGTCCACGCCGTCGGCATCCACATCCAGGTGGGTTACGAAGCGCAGGCGATACAGGCCCGTGGCGTGTATGCCATTGCTGCCCAGGTGCTTGAGCAGGGCCGCCGATTGCTCGCGCGCCGCGCCCGTCAGGTCGACAAACACGATGTTGGTCTGCGGCGCTTCGACCTGCAGGCCTTCGATGCCGGCCAGGCCGTCGGCCAGGTGTTTGGCCAGCGCATGGTCCTGGGCCAGACGCCCGACGTGGTGGTCCAGCGCGTGTGAGGCCGCAGCCGCCAGCATGCCGGATTGGCGCATGCCGCCGCCCGCCATCTTGCGGATGCGGTGCGCCCGCGCGATGAACTCGCGCGAGCCGCACAGTGCCGAGCCGACGGGCGCGCCCAGCCCTTTGCTGAAGCAGACGGAAACGCTGTCAAAGCAGCCGGCAATACGCCTGGCTTCCGCCAGCGCACTGCTGCCGGTTTGCGCAGCCTGCGCGACCGCGGCGTTGAACAGCCGCGCGCCGTCGAGATGCCGGCTCAGGCCGTGCTTTTTCGCCAGCGCGGTGGCCTGCTGCACATAGTCGAAGGGCAGCAATTTTCCGCCCAGGGTGTTTTCCAGCGCCAGCAGGCGTGTGCGCGCGAAATGCGCGTCGTCGGGCTTGATGGATGCCTCGATCTCGTCCAGGGACAGGGTACCGTCGCTGTGGTGGTTCAGCGGCTGCGGCTGAACGCTGCCGAACACCGCCGCGCCGCCGCCTTCCCAGCGGTAGCAATGCGCCATCTGGCCGACGATGTACTCGTCGCCGCGCTGGCAGTGGCTCAGGATGGCGCAGAGGTTGCTCTGCGTGCCGGTGGGCACAAAAAGCGCGGCTTCGAAGCCCAGCAGGCCGGCGATTTTTTCCTGCAGCGCGTTGACGGAAGGGTCGTCGCCGAACACGTCGTCGCCCAGGGGCGCGGCCAGCATGGCCTCGCGCATGGCGGCCGTGGGCCGGGTGACGGTGTCGCTGCGCAGGTCTGTGAAAGCTTGGCTCATGCGGTTTGCTCCAGAAAGTTTTTCAGCATGGCGTGGCCGTGCTCGGTGAGAATGGATTCGGGGTGGAACTGCACACCCTGGATGGGCAGTTCCTTGTGGCGCACGCCCATGATCTCACCATCGTCTGTCCAGGCCGTGACCGCCAGGGCATCGGGGCAGGACGATTTCTCAATCGCCAGCGAGTGGTAGCGGTTGACGGTGAACTGCTCGGGCAAGTCGGCGAACACGCCCTGCCGCGTGGTGGTGATCACGCTGGTCTTGCCATGCATGAGTTGCTGGGCGCGGATGATCTTGCCGCCGAAGGCCGCGCCTATCGCCTGGTGGCCCAGGCAGACGCCCAGGATGGGCAGCTTGCCGGCGAAGTGCTTGATCGCCGCGACCGAAATGCCGGCTTCGGCCGGCGAGCACGGCCCGGGCGAGACCACCAGCAGGTCGGGCCCGCGCGCGGCGATGTCCGCCACGCTGATTTCGTCATTGCGAAACACTTCGACCTCGGCGCCCAGTTCACCGAAGTACTGGACGATGTTGTAGGTGAAGCTGTCGTAGTTGTCGATCATCAAGAGTTTGCTGCGCTTCATGTTCAGGCCTCCTGGCGCAGGCGCTTGAATTCGCCGCGCTCAAAGTCAATGGATGCGGCAATCATGGCGCGGTAGGCCGCCTCCATGACGCCTTCGGGGGCACCGGCCTCGCGGGCCTGCGCGCGCACGCGGTCGACGATGAATTCGATGCGCACCTTGTCGACGATCTCGCCTGCGCTTTGTTTGATGCGCGCCGCCTGGGCGACGTAAGCGCTGCGCTCGGCAATCAGCGCCGCGATGCGATCGTCGAGCGCGTCGATGTTGCGGCGCACGTCGGCCATGGTGTGGCAGTGCTCAACGGGTGGATGGACAGCCGGGCTCATTCCAGGCCCTCCTCGACGAGTTCGGACGCCCGCAGCAGAGCGCGCGCCTTGGCTTCGGTTTCCTTCCATTCAAGCTCAGGCACCGAATCGGCCACCACGCCGGCAGCCGCCTGCACATAGAGTGTCTGGTCCTTGATGATGCCGGTGCGGATGGCGATGGCCACGTCCATGTCGCCGGCATAGCTGAGGTAGCCGCAGGCGCCGCCGTAGAGGCCGCGCTTGGTGGGCTCGAGCTGGTCGATGATTTCCATGGCATGGACCTTGGGCGCGCCGGTCAGCGTGCCGGCCGGGAAGGTGGCCTTGAGCACGTCCATATTGGTCATGCCGTCCAGCAATATGCCTTCGACGTTGCTCACGATGTGCATCACATGGCTGTAGCGCTCGACGGCGAAAGCCTCGGTGACCTTCACCGTGCCGGTCTTGGCGATGCGGCCTATGTCGTTGCGCGCCAGGTCTATCAGCATGACGTGCTCGGCGCGCTCTTTCGGGTCGTTGACGAGTTCGTGCTCGACGGCCTTGTCGGCTTCGGGCGAAGAAGCACGCGGGCGGGTTCCGGCGAGCGGCCGGATCGTGATTTTCTGGCCTTCGCTGACTTGTTCCTGGCGCACCAGAATCTCCGGCGAAGCCCCCACCACATGGAAGTCGCCGAAGTGGTAGTAATACATATAGGGCGAAGGATTGAGCGAGCGCAGGGCGCGGTAAAGGCTCAGGGGCGATTCGGTATAGCGCTTCTTGATGCGCTGGCCGACCTGCACCTGCATGAAGTCGCCGGCCTCGATCAGGCGCTTGGCTTTCTCCACGGCGGCGATGTAGTCGGCCTTGGCGAAATCGCGCTCGGCCGGGTAGCCCTGCGAAGGCTTGACCACCGGCGCGCTGACCGAGTACTTGAGCTTTTCCCTGAGTTCGCGCAGCCGCTTCTTGGCGTTGGCATAAGCCTCGGGCTGGGCCGGGTCGGCGTAGACGATCAGGTAGAGCTTGCCCGAAAGGTTGTCGATCACCGCGAGTTCCTCGCACTGCAGCAGCAGGATGTCGGGGCAGCCCAGGGTGTCGGGTGGGCAGCTGGCTTCGAGTTTTTTCTCGATGTGGCGCACCGCGTCGTAGCCGAAATAGCCGGCCAGGCCGCCGCAAAACCGCGGCAGGCCGGGCCGCAGCGCGACCTTGAAGCGCTTCTGGTAGTCGGCGATGAAGTCCAGCGGGTTGGCCGCCGAGGTCTCCACGACACGGCCGTCCGTCACCACCTCGGTGACCCGGCCGGCGCCGAAGCCCGAGGCACGTACCAGCGTGCGGGCCGGCAGGCCGATGAAGCTGTAGCGGCCGAAGCGCTCGCCGCCGACGACCGATTCGAGCAGGAAGCTGAATTTGCCGCCGTCTTTGGAATGCGCGAGCTTGAGGTAAAGGGAAAGAGGCGTTTCGAGGTCGGCAAACGCCTCCGCCATCAGCGGGATGCGGTTGTAGCCCTGGCCGGCCAGGCTTTTAAATTCGAGTTCTGTGATCACGTGGATTCCTTCGCGAGGAGGCAAGGCGCATAGGGGCGCCGCCGCCTGTCATTCAAAATTCCCCGATAACCGGGGCCGGGATGCTCCCGCGGGCTGCGGGAAAGCATCGAGAGGAAAGGGGGTGTCGCAGAACCTGCGGCAAGTGCGCGGACCGATGGCAGCGCTTCAGCGTGCCGGCCCGCATGCGCCTCAGGCGAGCGAGAAATGACAGGTACGCCAGGGCCAGGCTCCCCGGTCGCCACAACCTGTTTGAATGATGCGATGTATGAACATGAAGGGCAAAGTGTAGCAAACAGCAAAGAGCCTCCAGGCGCCCTTGGCAAAGTTACAACAACTGGTACCAAGGCCTATCGCAAACCCTGTTGTAAGGATCGGTAACTGAATTGAGAATGAGCTTATAAAAAAAGAACACTCGTTCTATTCCACCACCTTTGGAGAAGACAAGCCATGACTTTGACCACACGATGCATGGCCGGCCTTGCCGGCTTGATGCTTTCATTCGGCGCCCTCGCCGCACCCATGGAGGTTTCGGGCGTCAAGCTCGACGACCCGATTGAGGTTCAAGGCACCAAGCTGCAGCTCAACGGCGCCGGCATTCGCTACAAAGCCGTGTTCAAGGTCTATGTGGCCGCGATGTACCTGCCCAAAAAGGCAGCCACCCCCGATGAGGTCTACGCCATGCCCGGGGCCAAGCGCATCAGCATCACGCTGCTGCGCGACATCGACTCCAACGAGCTCGGCAAGAGCTTCACCACCGCCTTCACGGAGAACGCACCCAAGGCGGAAATGTCCAAGCTGATCCCCGGCCTGATCAAGATGGGCCAGCTCTTTGCCGACCAGAAGAAGCTGGTGGCCGGCGAAGGCTTCACCATCGACTGGATCCCCGGCACCGGCACCATCATTTCAGTCAAGGGCAAACCGCAAGGCGAACCCTTCAAGGAAGTCGAATTCTTCAACGCCCTGGTGCGCATCTGGCTGGGCCCCCAGCCCGCCGACTGGAAACTCAAGGACTCCTTGCTGGGCAAGACGAACTGAGCGAGCTGAGGTCACGCGGCTTCACACGATAGACGGGGCGCAAGCCCCGTTGCCGTTTCCGCCCTGTCATTTTTGAAAGCACAGTTCGGCCATCGAGTCGATAAAACCGTCAGCGTCCACATCGCGCACCGGCTCGCCGTGGTTGTAGCCGTAAGTCACCAGCAGCACCGGGCAGCCTGCGGCCCGCGCGGCTTGCGCATCGTTGCTGGAGTCGCCGATCATCAAGGTGCGGGCGGGCGCGGTGCCCAGCGCCTCGCAGGTCTTGAGCAGCGGCAGGGGGTCGGGTTTTTTGCGCTCAAAGGAATCACCGCCAAAGACTTCGCTGAAGAAGCCGTCCAGGCCCTTGAGCTTGAGCAGCTGGCGCGCCATGGCCAGCGGCTTGTTGGTGAGGCAGGCCAGCTTGAGCCCGGCTTGCTGCAAGCTGTGCAGGCCTTCCAGCCCCCCGGGGTAGACCACCGAATGCCGGCCGTTGATGGCGGCGTAGTGGTGCTGGTAGCTCGAAAAGGCCTGGTCGTAGCGCGCCGGTAAATCGGCCGCCGCGTGTTCAAGCACCGCCCTCACGAGATTCTCCGAGCCTTTTCCGACCATGCGGCCCACGGTCGCCGCGTCCAGCTGGTGGCGCGCCCGGCCCGGCGTGTGCAGGTCGGCCAGCATGGCGTTCACGGCGGCCACGAAGTCGCCCAGGGTATCGACCAGCGTGCCGTCGAGGTCCACCATGACAGCGTCGAAATTTTTCAGGTTCAAGACTATGGAGTTCAAAACAAGGCCATGGCGTTCAAGACAGGTGCTGCATCTTAAACGGAGCTTGTTTTTCAATGAGGCGCGAACACCCGCATGCGCGGAAGCCGGCCATGGAGGCCGGGAAAGACTGCCTACGCAGCCCCCAACGTGAAGTAGAACGTGCTGCCTTGGCCGACCGCGGAATGGGCCCAGATCTTGCCGCCGTGGCGGGCGATGATGCGGTTGACTGTGGCAAGGCCAATGCCGCTGCCTGGAAAATCCTCGGATGAGTGCTGGCGCTGAAAAACGCTGAAGAGCTTGTCGGCACGCGCCATGTCAAAGCCGGCGCCGTTGTCCCGGACAAAATAAATGGCCTGCAGATCCACGTCCAGTTCCTTGCCGACATGAATTTCCGCATCGGTTTTCCTGGAACTGAACTTCCAGGCGTTGGCAATCAGGTTCTCCAGAACCTGGCGCAGCAAGGCCCTGTCGCCCTGCACCAGCAGCCCGGGCTCGACCGTCACATGAACGATGCGAGCCGGATCTTTTTCCAGGCATCGTGCAAGGATGCTGTTCGCATCCGCGCTCAAGTCCACCGTCTCCCAATTGACATTGGCACGCGACAACTGGGTCAGCGACAGCAGGCCGTCGGTAAGTTCAACCATCTGCCGAACTCCACTTCGTATGCGATCCAGGTAGTGGTGTACACGATCCCCGGTATTCGGCCGATCCAGCTTCTGCAACAGGGCGCAGTAACCGTCAATGGTGCCCAACGGAGAACGCAGATCGTGTGCCACGGAATAGGAAAATGCCTCGAGCTCCTTGTTGGCGGCTTCCAGCTGGAGGGTTCTGCGCTGAACCTGATTTTCAAGATCGGCGTTGAGCCTGAGAATCTCCAGTTCGGCGCGTTTTCGTTCGCCGATATCGCTGATGCTGCTCACGAAGCCGTATGGAGTGCTCGATATCCCGTCGAACAACGGCCGCACGTTGGTGCTTCCCCAGAAAACGCTGCCATCCGGCTTGAGGCAATGCATGATCGCATTCGACTGGGCCAAACCGGTTCGCCTGGCAAGGGCCGCCGGCCGATCCCTCTCGAGAATGATGGAACCATCTTCGTTCAGTGTCTGCCAGTCTGCCGCGACCGAAATCATCCCCTTGAGCTGGTCCAGGGTCTTCCCGAACATGTATTCCGCACTGGCGTTGCAGTCGATGATTTTCCCCTCCGCATCACGCACCAGAATGGCTTCGGCAAGCACGGCCACTACAGCGCGAAAGCGTGCTTCACTGGTACGCAGCGCCGTCTCCGCCTCTTTACGCGCGGTGATGTCGGTGCCGACACCGCGGTAACCGGTGAATTTTCCACCGGCATCGACAACAGGTTCTCCGCTGATGCTCAGTATCCGCAAGCCGCCGGGGTTCTCGCACTCGAACTCAAAGCCGCGAAACGTCTCATGCCTCTCGAGTTGCGAGCGATGCGCAATCCAGGCGGCATCGTTGGCCGGGTGGTCTGAAATCTCCCAGCGGGTCTTGCCGAGGGATCCGGCAACCGTGGTTTTGATCTCGCCTCCGGCGCCGCCCGACAGCAGCGTGAAGCGAAACTCCTCATCGAGTTCCCAATACCAATCAGAGGAGAGTTGGGTCAGGCTGCGAAAGCGCATTTCGCTGTGCCGAAGGCGTGCCGCCGCCGCCTGGTTCGCCGTCATGTCCTCGGCCACCACCAGGATATGGGTGACCACGCCGCGGTCGTCCTTGAGCGGGACCTTGCGCATGTGGACATGGATGGCGCCGCGATGCCGGGTCAAGGCAATACAGTCGGGGAAGTCCTGCATGACGCCCTGCTCAATCAGCTCGAGATCGGCGGCGTGTATGCGGTCCGCATCCGCCTTCGGCCAGAGCTCGTGCACCGTGCGTCCGAGCGCCTCCCTGCTGCTGACCCCGTACAGGGCTTCAGCGGCCTTGTTCCATAGGATCACCTCATGGCGCCCGTCTCGCACCGACTTCAGGTGAAAGGCAATCGGGATGCTGTCGACAATGTCGTCAAGAATGCGAAACGCCCGCCGTTGCACCTGCTCCGCGCGTTTGCTTTCGCTGATGTCGCGCGTCGTCCCCCGATAACCGATGAACCGGCCATTGCCGTCAAACAGGGGAACACCGCTGATCGAAAAATAGCGCAGCGATTGGCCTTCCAGTTCACGCATGTACTCGAAATCGCGAAAAGGCTGGCGCGCATCAAGCACCGCGCGGTGCTCGTCCCACGACATGCCGAGCGGCGTGATTCCGGACAAGTCCCAGCGGTAACGGCCAACGGCGGATTCGAGCACGGCGGCGTCCAGCTTGCCGGTGTCCTGTTCGGTGTAAAAGCCGGTGAAACGGTGGTCGCAATCCTGCTCCCAATACCAGTCCGCTGAAATGGCGGCGAGGCTGCGCAAGCGCTGGGCATTGTCTTCGGAAGCCTGCAAGGCAAGCTTTAATCCGGTCAGTTCAAGCGCCTGGGCCTCCGAGCGCTCGACAGCCTGAATCAGCGTCTCGTCGCGGTTCATTTCGCAACCTTTGGGGTATGGACCATGCGCGTTTGACGGAACGAAGCGCAAGGGAACGGCGGCGGTTCACGCAGCGATGCGGACGATGCGTTTACTCCAGCGCAACGCAGGCCGCGTTCGCTAAATGCGGGGTGGATTTTGTCGCCCCTTATGCCGTGCATCTGACGAATTTTCCACATGCACCAGTATGCGCCTGCTTTCCGGCGGATCGGCAATACCCTTGCCCGCAAGTTACCCACCGCACAGACAACAGCAATCGAGCCCCCGTAGACTGCGCTCCCCTTTAGGCAAATTTGGGAGGTGCGAACAGTGCATATTTCGGAAATCACGAGTCTCTGGCTTCTTGCCGGGGTGGTCGCCGCCCTGGTCATGGTCGCCGCCGTCTGTGCGGCAAAGGACCGGAACGCAACACAAAAACTCGACAAACAGCGCGACAGCCTGGCCCACGACAGGGCGGATTTTGACAAGCGGGTACAGCCGCCCCGCGATTAAGAGCCCGGCTTTCTGCGTTACGCTAGCGCCATGCCCGGGTAATGAGCCGCGCAGGGCATGCCTATTCAACCGCGGCCAGGCACGTGACGGGAACGCCATGAATCCTTTTTCTCCAGACAGCCGCAAGCAGACGGCCCGACGGCTGGCGGTGGCCTGCACCGCATTGCTCGCCGCCGCGGCGCCGGGGCCGACGCTGACCCAGCCGGCAACGCCGCCGCTGGCCGCCGTGCCACCCGGCGCCAACACCTTTGAACGGCTCGCAACCGGCGCCGGAATCACCAGTTGCTCCAGGGCCCTGCGCACACTGGGGCCGGTGCTGACCGGGCCGGAAGGCGGTTATGCGGTGATGCTGATGGCCAATCGCGTGGCGCCGGCCACCTCGACCTTCTCGGCCTCGATTGAAAAGAACGGGCCCGCGGGAACGACCCTCGTCAGCGCGTTTTTCAGCCCCGGCCTGATGGGCGGCTGCGACGTCGGCTACGACACCGTCAGCACCTGGAACAAGTCCTGCCAGGACGTCGCGGAGCAGGATTTCCGCTATGCGCAGCCGCTCAACGTGATAGGCCGCAACATCAGCGTCCTGCCGTATTCACCCACCCACCATGTGTACCTGATCAGGATGCCGGGCGGCTGCGTCAGCATCAACAAGGAAATGCTCTATCCCTGAGCATCAGGGGCCGCGCGCGGCCGGCTGTCAACGCGTCAACCCGGCCTCGCGCCGGGCCGCGCCTTGATCGCGCGGCGCAGGCTGTCCAGCAGGCGCTGCTCGTCCAGCGGTTTGTCCAGCCAGCCCGCAATCCCCAGCGACTGGTTGGCGGCATGCTGGCGCGCCTCCGCGGCGGTGACCGACAGCACCAGCACCGGCAGGCGGGCCGTGCGTTTGTTCGCCCGCATGCCGCGTATCAACGAGAGCCCGTTTTCATAGGGCAGCTTGATGTCCACCGTCATCGCCGCGTAGGACTCCATCTTGAGGTAATCGCGCGCCTGCTCGGCGGTGTGCGCCATGTCTGCGTCGTAGCCGCCCTTGTCGAGCATCATGCCGATAAGCTTGGCCACGTCCGGATCGTCTTCGCAGACCAGCACGCGCGGGCGCGCGATCTCGTAAAGCCCCATGGGCGCCGTGACCGGCGGCGCTTCGCGCCACAGGGGCAACTCGAAGAAAAATGTCGTGCCCACCTGGTCTTGCGTCGTGAAGCCTATGCTTCCGTCCATGCGCTCGATGATGGCCTTGGAAATGCTCAGGCCCAGGCCGGTGCCGCCTTTTTGGCGCGTGTCGGATGAGTCGGCCTGGGAAAATTTCTGGAAAATGCGCTCGCGGAATTCATCCGGAATGCCGGGGCCGTTGTCGCTGATCTCCACCCGGGCGCGTCCGCCCTGCGTGTGCAGCGCCACCTGCACGGCGCTTCCGGGCAGCGAGAACTTGATCGCATTGGACAGCAGGTTGGTCACCACCTGGATCAGGCGGTCGCTGTCGACGCAGACCCGCACCGGCGCCCTGGCGTTGTGCAGGACCAGCTTCACGCCGTGCTGCTCCGCAAAGCCTTCATTGGCGGCCAGGGACTGCTCCAGCAGGGGCTCCAGTTCCGTCGCCTGCAGCTCGAAGCGCATGTTGCCGGATTCGATTTTTTCGCTGTCCAGGATGTCGTTGATGAGCCGGATCAGGCGCTCGCAGTTGTTTTTGGCGATGCCCACGAGGTTCCTGGCCTGGGCCGGCAGCTCGCCGGTCACGCCGCCCCAGACCAGCCCGAGCGAGCCGCGTATCGAGGTCAGCGGCGTGCGCAGCTCATGGCTGACGGTGGAGACGAACTCCGTCTTCATGCGGTCTATGCGCTTGAGCTCGGTGACGTCGTTGCCCAGCGAGGAGAAGCCGATGATGGTGCCCTGCTCGTCGCCCTCGCCGTAGCGCGGGAAATAGTTCATGACGTACTCGCGCCGCTCGCCGGCGGGGGTCGTCTGCTCGCGCTCGTAGCGCACGGAATAGCCGGCGAGAGCCTCCTGCACGTGGCCCTTGACCTGGCCGTACAGCTGAGGCCCCAGGACTTCCAGCATGGTCTTGTTGTGTATCTGCTCGTGCTGCAGGCCGAAGACCTCTTCATAGGCGCGGTTGTGGAACTGGAAGCGCTCTTCCCTGTCGACATAGGCGATCAGGGCCGGGACGGCGTCGGTCAATTCCCGCAACTGGGCCTCGCTGTCGCGCAAGGCCTCGCTGATGCGGTTGCTTTCGGTGATGTCGTGAATGATGGCGGTGAAGAGCCTGCGCCCGCTCACGTTCACGTCGCCGAAAGACACGTTCACCGGAAACTCGACGCCGTCGTGGCGCAGGCCCAGGACCTTGACGTCCCATTCGCGAAAGCCGCGGTGGCGACTGCCCAGGCTGGCGAAGAAAGCCTTGAAGCCCATGCGATAGCGCGTGGGCAGCAGCATGGCAACGTCCTTGCCCACGAGGTCGTCGAGCCGGTAGCCGAAAAGATGGCGCGCGGCGCTGTTGGCGTTGACGATGATGCCTTCTTCGGTAGCTGTCACCAGCCCTTCGGCCATGCTTTCGGTCACGGCTCGGCTCATGGCTTCGCTGTCCGAAAGCCTGGCTTCAATGCGGCGGCGCTTTTCCTGCGTCTTCGAAATCATCTGTATCGCCCAGCCGAACACGCTCAGGCACAGCAAGCCGCCCAGCAGGATGAGTTGCTTGACGGTCTGCGCGGTCTGCCGCGTTTCCTCTTTCGAACGTTCCAGGGCCTGTGACTCGGCCAGCTTGATGCGGCCCACCAGCGCATCGATCTCGTCGTGGAGCTGCCGGTTCGGGCCGTTGCCGACGATGGCCGCTGCCGCCTCAGGCCCTTGCTGCTGCCGGGCGGCCGTGGCCCGCTCCATGAATTCGAAGCGCCGGGTCATGGCCTCCTCGAGCGCGCCCCAGTCCGGGCTTGCGCCGCTTGCGGTGCGCCCGCGCTCCAGTGCCTGCCGGCTCAACACGAGGGACTGCCGGTAGGCCGCAAGATCCTCGTCGGCGTTGGTCAGCAGGTGTCGCCGGTGCGAGGACTCGGCCGTCTTGAATTCCGAGATGACCTGCTCAAGCAGCAGCATGGTTTCGCGGGCCCGCGTTTCGCTCTGCGTTCCGCTGATCAGCGAGTTGATGGTGAGGTAGGAGGCGGCAATGCTCAGGATGATCAGGATCATCCCGATGGCCAGGGCGACATTGATGGTCGCGCGGGAAGGCAGCTTCATGGCGCTTGAGCCGGCAGGCCTGGGTCACAGGAAAAGCGGCTCATCTGGCCACGCCGCGCTACTGCGAACCCAGCACGGTGCGAACCGCCTGAAGCAGCGACTCAGTCTCCACCGGCTTGGTGATGTAGGCGTCGGCGCCGCTGGCCAGGCCCTTGAGGACGGCCTCGCGGGTCGCCTTCGCCGTCAGCATGATCACCGGGACGTCCTTGAGCTGCGGGTGCGAGCGTATGCGCAGCAGGATGTCGAAGCCGTCGGCGTCGGGCAGCATGACGTCCAGCAGCACCAGGTCGGGAATCGGCGGCTTGCGGAATTCGGCCACCACCTCGGCGCGGCTTCCGGCGACCCGGACATCAAAGCCTTCGAAGGTCAGGTAGTGGTGCAGGAACTTGGCCAGGGTCGCTTCGTCGTCGACGACGATGGCCGACAGGCGCTCGCCCGGCGCGCGCACCCGGGGAGTGCCTCGCTGGCGCGCAATGCGCACGTAGTAATTGGACTTTTTGAGCGAAGCCGCGCAGGCGTCGGCTTCGGCGTCGGCGGCCGTCAGCGCCGCCGGGCTCAGCTGGAATTGCATCGTGATGGCGAACGGGTCCACCTGGACCAGGGCCACCAGGCCTTTGGCCAGCAACAGGCCCATGGTGCTTTCGATCATCGCGGCGTCGGCGCCGCCGACACTCTGGCGGATCTGGGCGATGGACAGGATGCCGTCCAGGCGCACCAGGAGTTCGAGTTCGGTGGGCGAAATCGTGGTGGCGGCGCTGCGCAGTTCCTGCTGGCCTTTGGGCGTTACTGCGAAAACGTCGTTGTAGTGCACGGTGTAGCTCCTTTCCCGAATAAGGGGCATGACATGCGCCTGGGCGCCCTGTCTGATTCTAATGGTCCGCGTGCGGGACTTGAGTGTGAGGGCTCGCTCAAACGGCGCGCACCCGCATGACGAAGATACACCAAGTGGGCCCGCCGGGCATTTAAGGGGTTTACCCGGGGGCCGCCGGCGGCAGGCCTGAGCGCAGCGCCGTCATCAATTCCGCCAGCGATGCCTCCATGCGCAGCAGCAGTTCGTCGATGCGGGCACGCGGCGCGTTGGCGTGAAGCGCCTGCTCCAGCGCATCGGCGTCGAGCGGCAATTGGGTGGCGCCGATTTGCGCCGCGACCCCGCGCAGCGAGTGCGCAAGCAGTTCAGCCTCCTTCAGGTCGCCGGCCTGGAGCGCCTCGCGGATGCGCGCCGGGGCGTCCGTGCGGCCGTTCATGAAGCGGCGCAGCATCGAGAGGTAAAACCCTTTCATGTCCATGGCCCGGCTCAGTCCCAGCGCCACGTCCAGCCCGGCGATGCTGTCAGGCAGCGCGGCTTCTTCCGGGTCCGCCGCATCCGCCGCCCGCACGGCGGCAAGGCGCGAAGCCGGCGTGCTTGCGGCGGCGGGCGCCTCCAGGCTGCCCAGCGCCTTGCGCAGTTCGGCGGCGGCGTCCACACGCTGCGCGGGCGTGAGGCGGCCCACATCGATTTCCAGACGCATGCCCGGGCGGTCGCATTGAATCATCCCTGCCGCGCCGGCCGGCGCAAGCGGTGCCTGGCGGACCGCATAGACCGTGATGGGCTCGGAAAATCCCTTGGCGAGCACCGGCTTGCGCGCTTCGACTTCGATGTCGTCCTGCACCAGATCGTGGGTGTCCCGGGACATCAGGATTTCGCCGGGCTCCGCGGCCTGCTCCAGCCGGGCCGCCAGGTTCACTTCGCGCCCGATGATGGTGTAGTCCATGCGCAGGTTGCTGCCGAAGTTGCCCACGTCGCAAAAGCCGGAATTGATGCCGATGCGGATTTCGAAGGCCTTGTGGATGCCCATGTCCTTCCAGCGCTGCTGCAGCTCGCCCATGCGTTGCTGCATGGCGACGGCCATCCTGACGCATTGCACCGCATCCTGCCGCGGCCCCAGGGTGTGGGGGTCGCCGAAGAAGATGACGATGGCGTCGCCGATGAACTTGTCCAGGGTGGCGCCGTATTCGGCGGCGATCTGCGACATCTCCTCGAAGTAACTGTTGAGGAGAAAGGTAACTTCCTCCGGCTGCCACTGGGCCGTGGAGGCCGTGAAGTTCTTGATGTCCGAGAAAAACACCGTCAGGCGCTTGCGCTGGGTCTGGATCTCGGCCTGGCGGGAGCCGTCGAACAGCGACTGGTAGACCTGCGGCGCGAGGTAGCGCGACAGCTGCTCGGACAAGGTCTTCAGGCGCTTGGCATTGGCGCTGCGCTCCAGGTGCAGTCGCACGCGCGCCAGCAGCACGGGCGGGCTGATGGGCTTGGTGATGTAGTCGGTGGCGCCCAGGTCCAGCCCGAACTGCTCTTCTTCCACGCTGCCGAGCGCGGTCAGGAAGATGACCGGGATGTCGGCCGTGCGCGGGTCGCGCGCCAGCCGCCGCATGACCTCGTAGCCGTCCATCCCGGGCATCATCACGTCGAGCAGGATGATTTCGGGGCGCTTGTCGGACAGCGCGACCTGCAGGCCTTCTTCGCCCGAGGCGGCGGCCGTCACGTCATAACGATCCTGCAGCAGGGTGACGAGAAAATACCGGATGTCCGCCGTGTCGTCCACCACCAGGATGCGGGAGCGGCGCAAGGGGCGCGGCCCGCCTTGCGGCTGGTTCACAGCTTCCATCATGCGGCTCCTCCATCTGAATGTCGGTGGCCGGCGTCCGGCATGGCCGGTTACCGGGACTGGCGCATGCGGGTCCGCATCGCCGCGCTCAGGCTCATTTCACCAGTTCCGCCCGCATGGCGTCAATCACCGCCTTGTAATCGGGTTTCCCGAAGATGGCGCTGCCGGCCACAAAGGTGTCGGCACCGGCCGCGGCCACGCGCGCGATGTTGTCGGTCTTGATGCCGCCGTCGACTTCGAGGCGGATGTCCTTGCCCGAAGCGTCGATGCGCTTGCGCGCCTGCTCGATCTTGCGCAGTGCCGAGTCGATGAAACTCTGCCCGCCGAAGCCCGGGTTGACGCTCATGATCAGGATCAGGTCGATGTCCTCGATCACCCAGTCCAGCACGTCCAGCGGCGTGGCCGGGTTGAACACCAGCCCGGCCTTGCAGCCCTTGGCCTTGATGGCCTGCACGCTGCGGTGCACGTGGCCGGAAGCTTCGGGATGGAAACTGACCAGGTCGGCGCCGGCGTCGGCGAAGGCCGCTGCCAGCGCATCCACGGGCTGCACCATCAGGTGCACGTCCACCGGCACCGGCGTGCCGTCGGCTTTTTTGGCGTGCGGCTTGAGGGCCTGGCAAATCATGGGCCCGAAAGTCAGGTTGGGCACATAGTGGTTGTCCATCACGTCGAAATGGATCCAGTCGGCGCCGGCGGCGATGACCGTCTTGATCTCGTCGCCCAGGCGGGCGAAATCGGCGGAGAGGATGGAAGGGGCGATCCGGTAGGTGGGCGGCTGGTTTTGAGGCATGCCAGGATTGTCGCAGCAAGCCGCGGCCCCCGCCGTCCCCCTCTGCCGGCGGGGCTGTTTCGCCCGGCCAACAGCGCAGCGGGCGGTTAACATGGACGAGAACCTGTTCACGGTCTAAACGGGGCCTCGTTTAGACCGTGAACAGGTTCTAATACCTTGCGCCATGCCCAAATACCAATTTTCCTGCGAAGTCATCCCCCAGTACGTGCCCGAGCAATCGGCGCCGGAAGACCATGTCTACGGCTTTTCCTACACCGTCACGGTCACCAACACCGGCGAAGTCAGCGCCCAGTTGATCTCGCGCCACTGGATCATCAGCGACGCCAGGGGCCATAACGAAGAAGTCAAGGGACTGGGCGTGGTGGGCCACCAGCCGCTGCTCAAGCCCGGCGAATCCTTCCAGTACACCAGCGGCTCGCGCCTGCGCACGCCCAGCGGCACCATGCACGGCAGTTATTTTTGCGTGGCCGAGGACGGCGAGCGTTTTGAGGTGGCGATCCCCATGTTCGTGCTGGAGGCCCATAACGGCAACGACGGCGGCAATGGCAGCGGCATCGCCCCGCCCGCCCGCGTCCTGCATTGACCGCACGGCTGACCGTACGATGAAAGACCTGGCCTCCCTGCTCAAGGCGCTGGACCCGGATGCCGACCTGGCCGGGCGCCACGTCTGGCTGATCAAGCTCTTCGAATGGATACGCGGCGACCAGACCTCGGTGCCGGCGGCCGTCGCGCGGGTGCAGTCCTTCATGGACGCCGTCGAGTTGCAACCCGAGCTGCGCGCGCGCCTGCAGGCCTGGTGGCAAACGTTGATGCAGACCGTCGACATCACCACCTTGCTGGCCGATTTCGGGTTTGCGCCGCGCACGGCTTTCGTCAGCGAACTGGCCGAGCGCCTGCGCCGCAAGCTGCTGCCGGGCACGCCCGAAACCATAGACGCCTCCGAGCTGTTTCCCCTGGTGGCGCCCACGCGCTTCGATGCCCAGTGGATGGGCGCGCTTGAGGAGCCGCAGATCGCGCGGCTCACGCTGCTGCTGTCGGCCAGCCCCGACCTGGATGCGCTGCAGTGGCACTACAGCCTGATGGACGCGCTGACTTACTGTACGGCGCAGATACGGGCCACCGGTTTTGCGCCCGAGCTGCGCCTGCGCATGAACCGCGCCACACCGCATGCGCGCGCCTTCCATGCGCTGCCTGCCGACATCGACGGGCTGCGCAATGCTTTTTTCAAACCCGAACGCGACGACGCGCAGCTGCAGGCCGCCATCGGGCAGTATCGCGAGCGGCTGGACGCCTGCCGCCAGGCCGTCAACAGCATCTACACGCACCTGGAAGACAACGGCATCTCGGTGGGCATGGTGTTTCGCCTGCGTCAGCTGCGCGAACGCATCCTGCGCGTGCGCGAGCTGCTCGACAGCCTGCTGTCACCCAAACCCGCGATGGCGGCCGTCAAGCTGCTGGGGCGGCGCGTCATCACCGCGCAGGAAGGCAAAAGCATAGGCGCGCTGATCAGCGCCAATTCCACGCTGCTGTCGGCCAAGATGGCCGAGCGCAGCGCCGAGACCGGCGAGACCTACATCACCCGCACGCGCGGCGAATACCGCGAGATGCTGGGCAAGGCCATGGGCGGCGGCGCGGTCACGGCCTTTACCACGCTGCTCAAATTCATGATCGTGGGCATAGGCCTGTCGGCTTTCTGGGGCGGCTTCTGGTCCGCCGTCATGTATTCGGCAAGCTTCATCCTGATCCAGCTGCTGCATTTCACGCTGGCCACCAAGCAGCCCGCCATGACGGCGCCGGCCATGGCGGCCAAGCTCAAGGACCTCGGCTCGGCCGATGCCGCCGGCACCATCGAAGCCTTTGTCGACGAGGTCACGCACCTGGTGCGCTCGCAGGTGGCGGCGGTCTTCGGCAACGTGTTCATGGTCGTGCCGGCGGTGCTGCTGGTCAACACGCTGATCCAGCTGCTGCTGGGCCGGCCCATGATCAGCAACGCCGAAGCGCAGCATGTGCTGGGCACGCTGACGCTGCTGGGCCCTACGCTGATGTGGGCGGGCTTTACCGGCGGCATCCTGTTCGCGGCCAGCATGATCGCGGGCTGGACGGAAAACTGGTTCGTGCTGCACCGCCTGGACTCGGCCATGCGCCACAACCCGCGCATCACCGCATTCCTGGGCGGCGAGCGCGCTGCGCGCTGGTCCACCTTCATGCGCGACAACATCTCGGGCTTTGCCTCCAACATCGCGCTGGGTTTCATGCTGGGCCTGATCCCGCCCTTCACCGGTTTCTTCGGCGTGGAACTCGAAGCGCGCCACGTCACGCTGTCGACCGGGCAACTCGCCGCGGCAGGCGCCTCGCTGGGACTGGATGCGTTCAGGCACCTCCCCATCTGGTGGTGCATCGCGGCCATTCCGCTGATAGGCGCGCTGAACCTCGGCGTGAGTTTTTACCTCGCGTTCCGCCTGGCCCTGCAGGCGCACAACGTGAGCAACGTGGACCGCGCCCGCATTCGCGCGGCCATCTGGGCGCGTTGGCGCAGCCACCCGCGCAGCTTCTTTATGCCTGAATAGGCTCACCCCTGTCCAGGCTCACTGCGCGTAGCCTGTTCTCCCCTCAAGGGGACGGCGCCTGGGGCCGGCGAAGCCGGACCCTCGGCCCCCGCTGGTGAAATGCATCCACCCCTGTCCGGGCTCACTGCGTATAGCCTGCTCCCCCCTCGAGGGGGCGGCGCCTTGGGCCGGCGAAGCCGGACCCTCGGCCCCCGCTGGTTTGTACTCACTGAACTCTTCAAACAATGTGCCATGGCTTGCAAAGCCCTGCGCATTACATGCGGTGACAAGCGCGAGGGCGTTATTTCCGGTGTTGTCCTACAGGCCTCTGCGCGAGCGGCCGGTAAATTAATGCAACAAGTTTCGTTTCACGCAAACCCACCGGGCCGCACGCCGTAAAACGCTGTCAAGCTGGCCGACCAAACGCGCAACATGCCGCCTTCAAGGGCTGTCTGCAAAGTCCAATCAGAGTGGAGACAAATTCCCATGAATGAAATCCTGGCCATCTGGGCCGAATGGATCAAGCCTTCGGCGGGCTTGCCGACGGTGCAGTGGTCCATCCTGCTCGCGCTGGCCGCCGCTTCGGGCCATCTCCTGAATCGCTACACAGGGCTGCCCAAGGTGGTCGGCTACTCGCTGGTGGGCGGCTTCGCGGGCCTGGCCGGTTTCACCGGCGCGGTCTGGCCCTTGCAGGGCACCGGGCTGTTCCTGCTGGAACTGGGCGTGGCCGTCGTGCTGTTCGAAGCAGGCGGGCGCATTCCGCTGCGATGGTTCCGCCACAACCCCATGGTGCTGGTGCAAAGCCTGGCCGAATCGGCGCTGACATTCATCCTCGTCTACTGGGCCTTGAGCGCGATGAGCGTGCGCGAGGCCGTGGCCGAGCCGCTGGCCCTGCTGGCCATGGCCGCATCGCCGGCCGTGCTGTCGCGCGTGGCCATAGACACGCGCGCCGCCGGTCCCGTCACCGAGCGCGCACTGGTGCTGTCCACGCTGGGCACGCTCTACGCCCTCACGCTGTGCAGCGCGCGCGCCGGCATGATGCACCGCCCCGAATCGGGCGCGGCCGGCGTGCTCAGCACGCTCTACCCGGTGCTGGTGGTGCTGGGCCTGTCGGTGGTGGTGGGCGCGGTTCTGGCCCTCACGCTGCGCACGGCGCTGCGCGTGATGAGTCCCACCAGTGAAAACACCGCCATCCTGCTGCTGGCCCTGATCGCCGCGGGCGCCGCGCTGGCGGCCCATTTCGGCGGCTCGGCGCCGCTGGCGGCCTTGCTGGGCGGCATGCTGCTCAAGCAGCTCAACCCGCGCCCCTGGTCCTGGCCGCGGCAGATGGGCACGGCCTCGTCCATGCTGACCATGCTGATGTTCGTGCTGGTGTCGGTGGTGGCGGCGCAGGCCGACTGGAGCGGCCCCGTGGCCGGCCTGGTCATCGCGCTGGTGGTGGCGCGCATGATCGCCAAGATCGCCGGTGTGGCCATCGGCAACGTCGGCAGCGGCGCCAGCTGGAAGCAGGCCCTGTGGGTGGGCTGCGCGATGTCGCCCATGTCCTCGGTCGCGCTGCTGCTGGTCTCGCAATACGTGGCGGCCTCGGGCTCCCTGGGCCGCCAGATTGCCAGTGTGGCCCTGCCCGCCATCCTGCTGATGGAAGTGCTGGGCGCGGTGCTGGCCACGCTGGCCATTTACCGCGCCGGTGAAAGTTCCAAACCCTGGGCGCCGCTCACGCGCGGCCCCGCATCCGGACCCGTCCATGAGCCTTGAACCCTTCCAGAAATCCGCCGCGCTGTCGCTGGGCGTGGAGCTTGAACTGCAGCTCGTGAACACACACGACTACGACCTGGCGCCTTATGCCGAGGACATGCTGCGCCTGATGTCGAAAATCCCGCTGCCCGGAGCGGTGGTGCCCGAGATGACGTCGAGCATGATCGAGATCTCGACCGGCGTGTGCCACAACGCGTCGGAAGTGCTGGGCCAGCTTTCGCAGATACGCGACGCGCTGGTCAAAAGCGCCGACAAGCTCAACATCGCGGTGGTGGGCGGCGGCACCCACCCATTCCAGCAGTGGCATGAGCGCCGCATCTACGACAAGCCGCGCTTTCGCGAGCTGTCCGAGCTCTACGGTTATCTCTCCAAACAGTTCACGATTTTCGGCCAGCACGTGCACGTGGGCTGCCCCGACGCGGACAGCGCGCTGCTCACGCTGCACCGCATGTCGCGCTACATTCCGCATTTCATCGCACTGTCGGCCTCCTCTCCCTATGTGCAGGGCCAGGACACGGCCTTCGACTCGGCGCGGCTCAATTCGGTGTTCGCCTTCCCGCTGTCGGGCCGCGCGCCTTTCGCGCTGACCTGGGCCGACTTCACCGTGTACTTCGACAAGATGACGCGCACCGGCGTGGTCAAGAGCATGAAGGATTTTTACTGGGACATCAGGCCCAAGCCCGAGTTCGGCACCATCGAAATCCGCGTGTTCGACACGCCGCTCACGGTCGAACGCGCCACCGCGCTGGCCGGCTTCGTGCAGTCGCTGGCTTCGTGGTTCATGCACGAGCAGCCCTTCATGCCCACCGAAGACGATTACCTGGTCTATACCTACAACCGTTTCCAGGCCTGCCGCTTCGGCCTGGACGCGGTCTACGTGGACCCGGCCACCGGCGGCCACATGCCGCTGCGCGAACACATCCTGCTGACCATGGCGCAGATCGAGCGCCACGCCACCGGCATGGGCGCGGGCGCCTCGCTGCACCTGCTGCGGAGCAGCGTGGAACGCGGCGACAACGACGCGCGCTGGCTGCGCGAAAAGCAGGGCGAAGAGCGCCTGCTGGCTGAAGTCATACGCCAGGCGGCCGACCGCTTCCGCGGCGGTGTCACGCACCAGCAGTACCCCTGAGCCGTCTGATCGGTGCGGCCGCAGCGCAGCCTGTATGCTCTGCGCCATGGGTGAATTTGACCTGATCGCACGCTACTTCACGCGCCCCGCCGCGCGCGCCGTGCTGGGCGTGGGCGACGATTGCGCGCTGCTGCAGCCGGCGCCGGGCACGCAACTGGCCATCTCCAGCGACATGCTGGTCGAAGGCCGGCACTTCTTTGCCGGCGTGGACCCTTTCACGCTGGGCCACAAGGCGCTGGCCGTCAACCTGAGCGACCTGGCCGCCTGCGGCGCAAAACCCCTGGCGTTCACGCTGGCCCTGGCACTGCCTCGGGTCGATGAAACCTGGCTCGCGGCTTTTTCGAAAGGCCTGTTCGCGCTGGCCGATGCCCACGGCTGTGAACTCGTGGGCGGCGACACCACGCAAGGGCCACTCAACATCTGCATCACGGTGTTCGGCGAAGTGCCCGTGCTGAACGGCAAGAGCCAGGCGCTGCTGCGTTCAGGAGCCAAAACCGGCGACGACGTCTATGTGAGCGGCACGCTGGGCGATGCCCGGCTGGCGCTGGACGCGCTGCGCAGCACGCCGGCACTGCCGGCGGATTTGCTGGCGCAGGCGCGCCGGCGGCTGGAGCAGCCCTCGCCGCGCGTCGCGCTGGGCCAGGCGCTGCGCGGCGTGGCTTCGGCCGCCATCGACGTCAGCGACGGCCTGGTCGGCGACTTGCAGCACATCCTGCGCGCGAGCGGCGCGGGCGCGACGATCAACACCGCGACCATCACGCCCTTGCTGGCTTCCCGCACCCATGCCGATTGGGCCTCAACCGGAATTGGCGACGACAAACAACTCGAATGCGTGCTGGCCGGCGGCGACGACTACGAACTCGCTTTCACGGCGCCGGCTTCGGCCCGTGAAGCCGTGCAGGCCGCCGCGCAGTCAGCTGGAACGCCTGTGACCCGCATAGGCTGTGTGGAAACGGAACCTGGCTTGCGGCTGGTCGACGCAGAAGGAAAATCGCTCACGCGGCGCTTTTCATCCTTCGACCATTTTCAGTAAAACCGCAGGCGCCTTACTTCGCCTCCACCAGCGCGCGGATATCGAGCAAGGTCAGCTCATTGGCGTCAGGCTTGCCGATCTCGCGGCCTGATGAATACGGGAAATTGTTGTCGTTGACCAGCACGATGTGCGTGCCATCGACAACCGCCAGCCCTTCGGGGCCGAGGTGCGGCAGCGAAAACACCGCTTCGTTGGGCCCCAGCTTTGCCAGGCGGTTCGGGTTGGCGATGCGGGTCAGGTCGATGTAGGCCACCTTGCGCACAAAGCCGTCCGCATCTGCCGCCGCCAGGTCAATCTTGTAGACACGCTTGAAACGCGCGGGCCGCGTGAAGCAGTCAGTGCGCGCTTCATTGGGGCACACGGGCGCCTGCCCTTCGGTGCTGTCGTCGCGCTCAATCACCAGGCCCGTCGTGGCATCCAGCAGCTGGAAGTCGGCGGCGACGTTGCCCACCTCTTCCAGCAGGTACTTCCACTGCTTGCCGGTGTAGCGGCGAGAGGCGGCGTCCACCTCGTTGATGCGCACATAGGTCTTGTCGCCTGCCTTCTCCACGCTTTTGGTGGCGGTGTCGAACAGCGGTCCTTCAAACATCGGATAAAGCCTGCTGCCGTCGGGCGACTTCGCCATGGCCTCGAAGCCGTTGGAGCGGCGCACCTCGAACAAGGCTTCGCCGGGCAGGTTGGGCAGGCGGCCCTGCATGTAGTGGTCGGGCGAAGCCAGCAGCTTGCCGTTGATGACCGTTTCGATTACGCCGAGCACGCGGCCCTGGAAGTCGGTGCGCAACAGGTAAGGGCCGTATTCGTCGCCTATCCACCATTCATTGCCGACCACCTGCAGGGATTCGGGGTCGAAGTCGATGCCCGTGAGGTAGCGGCGGGAGGTGTTTTCGTTCTGGATGTGGAAAGGTATGCGCTTGTTCGGGTCGCTCAGGAAGGTGGTGCTGCGGCGCACGACCTGGCCCTTGCCCCAGTCGGCCGACAGCCGGTGCACCATCAGCAGTGCGTCCTGCGAATTGACCTTGTTGCCGAAGCCGTTGTCGGTCAGCGCCAGGAATTCGCCCTTGCCCAGGGACACGATGCCCGAAAAACCCTGCACCGACTGGCCCTTCATGGGCAGCGTGCCGCCGGAGGCGCGCGGGTATTGCGGGTCGCCCACAAAGGTGTTGGCGCTTTCACTGCCGAGTGTTTCATTGCGCTGGCGCCTGGCATTGGCGAATTTGCCCGCCGTGGCGAAAAAGGCGCCCGCATCGCGCGGCGCGACCACCGAGGCGTAGGCGCTCAAGGCCGCATGGCCCGCCAGCGTGGCTTCCACCGCCGGCGCGGCCGGCGAGGTTTGGGCGCGGCCGCTGCCGGCTGCCAGGCACAGCGCGCAGGCGGCCGCCAGGGTCAGTGCGTTCATCCTGGCCAAAATCTTTTTCTGCTTGCTCATCCCGAATCCCTCGTGTCTGTGGATCGCTGGACTGTGCAGGGGCCGTGTGAAACCGGTGTGACAAAATCAACCATGCCCCGGGCATTCGCTGCCCCACCCTCACACCATGACCGACACCACCACGCCGACGCCTTTCCGGCCCACCGCGAAATTTCTGCTGGCGCATCCCGCGCATTTCATCGCCCTGGGCTTTGGGTCCGGCCTCAGCCCGGTCGCGCCCGGCACGGCCGGCACGCTGTGGGCCTGGCTGGCCTTCCTGGTGTTGCAGCAGTGGCTCACGCCGGCCGACATGGGGTGGCTGATCGCAGCCTCCACCCTGGTCGGCTGGTGGGCCTGCACGGTGACGGCCAAGGCCATGAAGGTGCTGGACCCGGGCAGCATCGTCTGGGACGAGGTGGTGGCCTTCTGGCTGGTGCTGTGGCTGGTGATGCCCGCCGACTTCTGGTCGCAGCTGGCCGCATTCGCGCTATTTCGCTTTTTTGACGCGGTCAAACCGGGTCCCGTGGCCTGGGCCGACCAGGCCTTCAAGGGCTTTAACTGGCGCGGCGGCTTCGGCATCCTGTTTGACGATTTTGTGGCGGCCTTCTGCGCGCTGCTGGTGATCGCCGTCTGGAGGTTCTGGTGAACGGCATACCCGAACTGGCCGCACAGCTCGCGGCCCTGCTCCAGGCCCAGGGCCGGATGCTGGCAACGGCCGAAAGCTGCACCGGCGGCATGATCTCCGCCGCCTGCACCGACCTGGCCGGCTCCAGCAACTGGTTTGAACGCGGCTTTGTCACCTACTCCAACGAGGCCAAGACGGAATTGCTGGGTGTGGACGCCGCGCTGATCGCCAGGCACGGCGCCGTCAGCGAGGAAGTGGCGCGCGCCATGGCCTCGGGCGCCATCAGCCGCTCGCACGCCCAGGTGTCCGTGGCGGTCACGGGGGTGGCCGGCCCGACGGGCGGTAGCGCCGCCAAGCCCGTGGGTACGGTATGGTTTGGTTTTGCGCTGCCGGGACGGCTGGTGTCGGAAGTCCGGCGCTTTGACGGCGACCGGGCCGCGGTGCGTGGCGCGACGGTGCGGCACGCGCTGCAACGATTGCTGGAGTTGCTGAATGAGGCCGGCTGACGCGTGAGCGACGCCTGCGATGCGCCAGGCGCTATAGAGTTCGCGGACCCGATCACACACGAGACCACGACAGGAGACAGCATGCATCCCAACCAGGCCACCCTTGAAAATTTCTACGCGGCCTTCGCCCGCCTCGACTCCGGCGCCATGGCCGCCTGCTACGCGCCCGACGCCCAGTTCGACGACGAGGTTTTTTCGCTGCGCGGCCATCGTGAGGTCACCGGCATGTGGCACATGCTGTGCGACCTCACCAAGGCCAAGGGCGCCGACGTCTGGAAGCTCACGTCAAGCGGCATTGAAGCCGATGCGCGCACCGGCAAATCGCACTGGGAAGCCGACTACCGCTTCAGCACCACCGGGCGCATGGTGCACAACGTGATCGACGGCGTGTTCGAATTCAACGAGCAAGGCCTCATCAGCCGCCACCGCGACCGCTTCAATTTCTGGTCCTGGTCGCGCCAGGCGCTGGGCGCGCCCGGCCTGCTGCTGGGCTGGACGCCTTTTCTGCGCGCCAAGGTCAGGGCCCAGGCGGCGGCGAATCTGCAAAAATACCTTTCCCAACGCAAGAACTGAACTTCAGCGGGAGTCGCACATGCCCTGGTTTGACGGCTTTGAATCGCGCAGTTTCGAGGTCAACGGCGCCTCCATCAACGCGCGCGTCTCGAAAACCATCCTGGGCGAGCCGCAACGCCCGGCGCTGTTGCTGCTGCACGGCTTCCCGCAATCGCATGTGATGTGGCACCGTGTGGCGCAGCGCCTGGCCCGGGACTACTTTCTCGTGATGCCCGACCTGCGCGGCTACGGCGACTCTTCCAAGACCGCCGGCCTGCCCGACCACAGCAACTACAGCAAGCGCAACATGGCGCACGACATGGCCGGCGTGATGGACACGCTGGGCATCAACCGTTTCTTTCTGTGCGGCCACGACCGCGGCGGGCGCGTGGCGCACCGGCTGGCGCTGGACCATGCCGCACGCGTGCTCAAGCTCTGCGTCATCGACATCGCGCCCACGCTGGACATGTACGAGGGCCGCAGCATGACCGAGCCCTACATGGTTTTTGCCCGCGCCTATTACCACTGGTTCCACATGCTGCAGCCTGCGCCGCTGCCCGAAATCATGATGGGCGCCAACCACCCCGAAACCGCCAAGGCCTATTTGCACGCCAAGCTGGGCGGCTGGGGCAGCGCGGGGCTCAACTACATCGAGCCGCGCGCGCTGGCCGAGTACGAGCGCAGCTTTTGCAATGCCGAGGCGCTGCACGCCGCCTGCGAGGACTACCGCGCCAGTGCCGGCATAGACCTGGAGCACGACCGCGACGGACGCGCGCAGGGCCAGAAGCTGGCCTGCGACCTGCTGGTGCTGTGGGGTGAGCGCGGTGTGGTGCACCGCCTGTTCGACCCGATGGTGCTCTGGCAGGCACAATGCGGCGGCGAAGTCACCGGCCAAGCCATGCCGGCCGGGCATTTCATTCCTGAAGAGCAGCCCGAAGCTACCGCGCGGGCGCTGCGGGACTTCTTCTCCTGAGTTTTTCTTCGATCGGAGCCACCCCATGTCGCACTACAGCGCGGAAACCTTGTGGGAACGCAAGGGCGCCGACTTCCTCGACAACCGCTACAGCCGGCTGCACCTGCTGCGTTTTGACGGCGGCCTGGAAGTGCCGGGCTCGTCCTCGCCTTCGGTCGTGCCGCTGCCGATGTCCGATGCCTCGGCGCTGGATCCGGAGGAGGCCTTTGTCTCCTCGCTGTCGAGCTGCCACATGCTGTGGTTCCTGACCATGGCCGTCAAGCGCAAGTTCCGTGTGGACCGCTACTTCGACGCGGCGACCGGCGTGATGGAAAAGAACGCCGAAGGCAAGGTCGCGATGACCGTCGTCACGCTGCACCCCGAGGTGAGGTTTTCCGGCGAGCGCCAGCCCAGCCGCGAGGAACTGGACAAGCTGCACCACGATGCGCACGAGGCCTGCTTCATCGCCAACTCGGTCAAGACCGACGTGCGTTGCGAACCAGTGTACGGCGGCGCATGACGCAGCGGCGCCCGCTGCTGATCGCTCTCGGCCTGGTCGTGCTGGGTGCGCTGGTATGGTCTGGCCTGGCGCCCTACGACCGCGGCACCTGGGTGCTGGAAGTCGCGCCGGCCGTGATCGCCGCCCCGGTGTTGCTGGCGACCGGGCGGCGCTACCCGCTGACCACGCTGCTTTACGTGCTGATCGCGCTGCACATGCTGGTGCTCATCCTGGGCGGCGCCTATACCTACGCGCGCGTGCCGCTGGGCTTCTGGATGCAGGAGGCGCTTCACCTGGGCCGCAACCCTTACGACCGGATCGGCCACCTCATGCAGGGCCTGGTGCCCGCGATGGTCGCGCGCGAACTGCTGCTGCAGCGCGCTTACCTCACCAGCCGGCGCATGGCCGCTTTCCTGTCGGTGTGCGTCGCCATGGCGATCAGCGCCGTCTATGAACTGCTGGAATGGTGGGCCGCGCTGGCGCTGGGCCAGGGGGCCGACCAGTTCCTGGGCACGCAGGGAGACCCGTGGGACACGCAGTCCGACATGTTCATGGCGCTGATAGGCGCAACGCTGGCGATGGCCTTGCTGGCCCGCTGGCAAGACCGGCAAATGCGGCCGCTTGCCGGCGCATGGCTTACTTCAGCCAGCCGCGCTTCCTGAAATACCACATGGGCACCACGGCGCTGGCCACCATCAGCACGATCGCGTACGGGTAGCCGAGCGACCAGTCGAGTTCGGGCATGAGCTTGAAGTTCATGCCGTAAACGCTGGCGATCAGCGTGGGCGGCAGCAGCGCGACGCTGGCCACCGAGAAGATCTTGATGATCTTGTTCTGGTTGATGTTGATGAAACCGACCGTGGCGTCCATCAAAAAGTTGATCTTGTCGAACAGGAAAGCGGTGTGCGAATCGAGCGAGTCGATGTCGCGCAGGATCTGCCGCGCTTCCTCGAACTGCTCGGCGTTGAGCATCTTGCTGCGCATCATGAAGCTGACGGCGCGGCGCGTGTCCATCATGTTGCGGCGTATGCGGCCGTTCAAGTCTTCGTGGCGCGCGATGGCGCCCAGCACCTCGCCGGCCAGCGCGTCGGTCACGTCGCCCGACAGCACCTGGGCGCTGACTTTTTCGAGCTCGACGTAAATGCCTTCGAGCGTGTCGGCCGAGTATTCGGCGTCGGCGTCGAACAGCTTGAGCAGCACTTCCTTGGCGTCTTCAATCAGGCCGGGCGCGCGGCGCGCGCGCATGCGCAGCAGGCGGAACACCGGCACGTCCTCGTCATGGATGGAAAACAGCACGCCCTTGCTCTTGAGGTCGTCGTTGACGAGATTGAGGATGAAGGCGACGCGCACCGTGCGCGGCTCGGCGTCGTCGGCAATCAGGAAGTCGGAGCGTATGTGCAACTCACCGTTGTCTTCCTCGTAAAAGCGCGCGGACTCCTCGATGTCCTCGTCCATCGCGTCTTCGGGAATGGACAGGCCGTAGTACTGCTTGATCCAGCGTTTTTCTTCGAGGGTGGGGGACTCCAGGTCGACCCAGATGGGCTGGAACCTGGAGAGTTCTTCCAGGGATTCGATCTCTTCCTGGAAAAGCCGGCCGTTGGCGAGCGTGAAAATATTGAGCATGACTGGCTGCCTATCGGTTCAGGGGCCTGCACAAGGCGTACGCTCGGGCCTTGCGCGAAAGCGCGGTAAAGGGGCGGTGGGATGGTGCATCGCTTTCAACCCCCTTTTTGAACGTCGGCCTTTGCGCGGCTGGGCGTCAGTCTGCGGTGTTGAAAGCTAGCGACTAGGGCTGCTTTCCAAGGATTTCTCCGTAATGAATCAGCGGCGATTATGGCATTTCAGGCCCGGTCAAGCTACCGCGCGAACTACATAAAGAAGGCGATGAGTTCGTCTTTGCGCGCGTAGGCGTCATGCTCGCCGAGCGCCATCAGCGCCTTCACAAAGCCCGGCTCGAACAGCAGGTAGCTGGCCAGCGCGGCGCCGCCGGGACTGCCCTTGGCGCCCAGCGCGCCCAGGCCCGCCAGGGCGTTGTAGGTGCCCGCGGGAAGCTCGCCCGCATGGGCCTGCGCCAGCGCGTCCAGCGATTGCGAGGGCGCGATGGCCAGGATGTCCACGGGCCGGTAGGGCATGAGCGCGGCGATTTCGCGCGGCATCTGGCGCACGGTCTTGCTGACGCGCTGCGCCTGCTCCACGTCGGCCTGCAAGGTGTCCTGGAAAACGCTGGCCATGGCGTGGCCGGCAATCGCGCCCAGCGTGGGCCGGCCGCTGACGTTGGCGCCGTTGCCGCCGCCGACAAACCCGGCGCGCTCGGGTTGCCCGACGCCGATGACCAGCACCTTGCCGGCGCCCAGGTGCATCGCGGGCGACAGCGGCGAGCTCTGGCGCATGGAGCCGTCGCCGAAGAACTCGGCATGGCCGTCCACCCACAGCGGCGTGGACGGAAACAGGAAAGGGATGGCGCTGGAGGCCATCAGGTGCTCGATGGTGATGGGCTGGAACTCGGCGCGGCGGCCGGGCCGGCTCCACAGGTCGGAAGTCCGGCCCGCCGCCATCTGGCAAAACGTCCAGTGCACGCCGCTGGTGTAGCTGGAGGCGGTGACCGCGAGGGCGCGCAAGGTGCGGTCCTGCAGGGCCTGTTCAATGCGGCCCAGCGAGATGACCCGGTGCAGCGTGTCCACCAGCGGCGTGTTGTCCAGCAGCGCCTGCTGGGCCCGCACCTGCTGCGATAAAAACAGCGCCGCCGCGATGCGGCTCGAGCGTATCCACGCCGGCACCTTGAGCTTGTAGACCTGCGAGGAGCGCAGCGTGGTCCAGAAATTCGCGAGCTGGGAAAAGGCCTGCATGCCTTCGCCGGCGCGGCTGGCCAGGAAAGCCGCATTGAGCGCGCCGGCCGAGGTGCCCACCAGGATGCTGAAGGGAAAGCGCTCGCCGGCCGCGCCGGCCTGCAGGCTCAGCATGGTCGACAGCGCATGCAGCACGCCGGCCTGGTAGGCGGTGCGCGCGCCGCCGCCCATCAGCACCAGGGCATTGCGGTCCTCGTCGGGCCGCGTCAGTGCGGAGGAAATAATGGTCTCAAGCGACATGGGACCGGCGCTGCGGCGAACGTGATGGAAACGGGCGGTGCATGGTCTTGGAGAGGCTGCTTGTTATGGTCTTCTTGCCGCCCGGAACATGCCTGTCCCGTCCTTGCTTTGGGCTTGGTCGCGGTCGTCGTCAGCAGGCATGATGCCGCCGGCGCGGATTTCCTGCAAGCCGGGGGCTTTGTACCCACACCACGCGAGGCCCCAAAAACACCAGCGAAATCAAGGGCTTGCCGCATCCTTCCCGGCACGCGTTTCCCGCCCTCTGCCCAATGAGAATCGGGGTCAAGGTGTTTTTCACAAGGTTGCATTATTTATGGGGATGCCCGGTTGCAAATGATGGCCGTCGGGCGCATAGTGAATCCAAGAGCGTTGTCCCCGTCTGCCGCCTTCCCCTCAGGGGGCGGGTGGTGTTTTCAAACCCAGTTCCAACTTTGGAAAAGGAGTCTCTTTATGAACTTGACGATCAGCGGTCACCATCTTGAAGTTACCCCCGCGCTGCGCGGCTACGTGACCAGCAAGCTGGATCGGATTACCCGGCATTTCGACCAGGTAGTGGACGTAAAAGTCCTGTTGACAGTGGACAACATGAAGGAAAAGGAAAGACGCCAGCGGGCCGAGTGCAATGTGCACGTCAAGGGCCGCGACCTGTTTGCCGAGAGTTCCCACGCTGATCTCTACGCCGCCGTTGACGAGTTGACCGACAAGCTCGACCGCCAGGTCGGACGTTACAAAACCAGAACCCAGGATCACCACCACATTGCCGCCAAGCGCCAGGCCTGAAGGGCCCTCCCGTTTTTTGCATGATCCAATGCGCCGCCCTGCCAGGGGCGGGCATTTTTCACGGCGCGACAGGTCGGAAAACTCCATCCCGTCGCCCTGTACCGGGCTTGCGCGGGTTGCGTAAAAAAAGCCGCTTGAGGCCTCAAGCGGCTTTTTTATGCCTCTTTTTCCAGCAAACCCGCTGCAAAGTGCATAATTCGGCGACTAAAAGATTGTTATGAACCGTCTTTCGCAAATATTGCCCCCCTCCCAAGTGCTGGTCAGCGTCGAAGCGACCAGCAAAAAACGTGCTTTTGAAGAAGCCGGCCTGCTGTTCGAGAACCAGCACGGATTGAACCGCGCGCTGATTACCGACAGCCTGTTCGCCCGTGAACGCCTGGGATCGACCGGCCTGGGCCACGGGGTGGCGATTCCGCACGGCCGCATCAAGGGCCTGAAAGCCCCGATGGCGGCAGTCTTCCTGCTGCAGACGCCCATCGGCTTTGACGCCCCGGACGAGCAGGCCGTGGCCCTGCTGATTTTCCTGTTGGTGCCCGAAGCCGCCACGCAGAAACACCTCGAAATCCTCTCGGAAATCGCCGAACTGCTCAGTGATAGCGCCTTGCGCGAGCAGCTCAAGACGAGTACCGATGCCGCCGGCCTGCACCACCTGATCGCTTCCTGGCACTCCGTCCACGAAGTCAGTTCCTAGGTCCCCCGGACCTCCCCCGAACTACAGGCCGGCATGAAGCCCACCGTTGTCAGCGCCGACGTTTTATTTGAAGACCACCGCGCCTCCCTGAAATGGGAATGGGTGGCCGGCCTGGGCGCCTCCGAGCGGCGCTTCGATGAAGTGGCCGTGCGGGCCGCGCGCTCCGGCGCCGACCTGGTCGGCTACCTCAACTACATCCATCCCTACCGCGTGCAGATCCTGGGCGAGCGCGAGGTCGCCTACCTGACCAACGCCAGCCCCGAGGACTGCGCCCGCCGCATCTCCCGCATCATCACGCTGGAGCCGCCGGTGCTCATCGTGGCCGACGGCCAGGTGGCGCCCGACACGCTGCTGTCGATGTGCGAGCGCGCGCAGCTGCCGATGTTCGCCACGCCGGAGTCGGCCGCCTTCGTGATCGACGTGCTGCGGGCCTATTTGTCCAAGCACTTTGCCGACCGAACCTCGATGCACGGCGTGTTCATGGACATCCTGGGCATGGGCGTGATGATCACCGGCGAATCGGGCCTGGGTAAAAGCGAACTGGGCCTGGAGCTGATTTCACGCGGCCACGGCCTGGTGGCCGACGACGCGGTGGACCTGTACCGCATCAACCAGACCACCATCGAGGGGCGCTGCCCTGAACTGCTGCAAAACCTGCTCGAGGTGCGCGGCATCGGCCTGCTCGACATCAAGGCGATTTTTGGCGAGACGGCGGTGCGCCGCAAGATGCGCCTGAAAATGATCGTGCACCTGGTGCGGCGCGAAACGCTGGAACGCGATTACGAACGCATTCCGTATGAGCCGCTGACGCAGGACGTGCTCGGCATTCCGGTGCGCAAGGTCATCATCCAGGTGGAAGCCGGCCGCAACATCGCCGTGCTGGTGGAAGCCGCGGTGCGCAACGCCATCCTGCAGCTGCGCGGGATCAATACTTACCAGGAATTCGTCGAACGGCACCGCCGCGCCATGGAACAAGATGATTGACCCCCACGCTTTTCACTGCGTGTAATGCGCTGCCCCCCGAGGGGGCCGCTGCGCCTGCGGCCCGGCAAAGCCGGTTCCGCGGCCCCTGCTGGAACAGAGCCTTGGCGACCTCGGGGCGCTCGCTACGGTTTCTTCACACCTTCTGCGCTCTGCCTGATCCCTTCTAAGCCCTCAAGCGTGATGGTGCCTCACCGGCGTGCCGTTGCGGTTCGGGCATTTGTCCTTGGTGCAGTTGGCGTAGATGGACAGGGAGTGGTCGGCGATGGTAAAGCCCTTGGTTTGGGCGACCAGTTGCTGGCGTTTTTCGATCTCGGCGTCGTAGAACTCCTCGACCTTGCCGCAGTCCAGGCACACCAGGTGGTCGTGGTGCTGGCCTTCGTTGATCTCGTAGACCGCCTTGCCGGACTCGAAGTTGCTGCGATTGAGCAGGCCTGCCTGTTCGAACTGCGTGAGCACGCGGTAAACGGTGGCCAGGCCGATGTCGGAACGGTCTTCGAGCAGCACGCGGAACACGTCTTCGGCCGTCATGTGGCGCTGTTTGCCCGCCTGAAAAATCTCCAGGATCTTCAGGCGCGGCAAGGTCGCCTTGAGGCCGGTGTTTTTCAGTTCGTCGATGTTGCTCATGGAAAACTCTCTGGGTGAAACCGGTGTGACGCGGCGGTTGTGACCCTTCAGGGCAGGTGCCGGCCGGGAGCCCCCAGCCGCTACAATGAACAATCATATCGCTACACCCCCTTACTATGTCAGCCATGCCTGCAAATCATCGTTACAGCGCCCGAACCGCTTTCCTGCTCCTGGCTTGCACGGTGCTGGCGTCTTGCAGCAGCCTGAGCGGCATGAGCAGCAGCTCCGCCAATCCCGTCAACTGGGTCACACCCTACAAGATCGACGTCATCCAGGGCAACTTCGTGTCCAAGGAGCAGATTGAGCAGTTGCGCCCCGGCATGACGCGCGACCAGGTCAAGGCCACGCTGGGCACCCCGCTGATGGCCAGCCTGTTCCACGCCGACCGCTGGGACTACGTCTTCACCCTGAAACGCCAGGGCGTGGAACCCCAGTCCTATAAATACACCGTGTTCTTCAAGAACGACCAGCTGGAACGCTTTGAAGGCGACACCATGCCGAGCGAGGCTGAATTCATCGCCAAGCTGGGCAGCCGGCGCAAGCTGGGCGACGTGCCGGTGCTGGAAGCCACCGAAGCGCAGCTGAGCAAGGCAGCCGAGAAGTCCAAGCCCTCCCCCGCCGCGGCCGCCGCGCCCGTGAGCCCGCCGTCCGGCACGCCGGCCACCGCCTACCCCCCCCTCGAAAGCCCGAAACAGTGAGCGGCAACGGCGCCACCCAGGCCCGCCGCCACCGGGTCGCGGTGGCGGGTGCTAGCGGCCGCATGGGCCAGATGCTGATCGAAGCGATCGGCGCCAGCGCCGATTGCCAGCTGACCGGCGCGCTTGATATCGCCACCAGCCCGGCCACAGGCAGCGATGCCGCCGCGTTCACGGGCCGCGCCAGCGGCGTCCTCATCAGCGCCGACATCCGCCAGGGCCTGAAAGACTCCGGCGTGCTGATCGACTTCACCCGCCCCGAAGGCACGCTGGCCCACCTGGCGGCCTGCCGCGAAATGGGCGTCAAGCTGGTCATAGGGACCACGGGCTTCTCCGACGCGCAGAAGGCCGAAATCGCCGCCGCCGCCAAAGACATCGCCATCGTCATGGCGCCCAACATGAGCGTGGGCGTCAACGTCACCTTCAAGCTGCTCGAGATGGCGGCCCAGGCCCTGTCCACCGGCTACGACATCGAAATCGTCGAAGCCCATCACCGCCACAAGGTCGATGCCCCCTCCGGCACCGCGCTGAAGATGGGCGAGGTCATCGCCGACGCGCTGGGCCGCGACCTCAAAGACTGCGGCGTCTATGCCCGCGAAGGCGTGACCGGCGAGCGCGACCCCTTGTCCATCGGTTTTTCCGCCGTGCGCGGCGGCGACGTGGTGGGCGACCACACGGTGATGTTCCTGGGCACCGGCGAGCGCATCGAAATCAGCCACAAATCATCCAGCCGTAGCAACTACGCCCAGGGCAGCCTGCGCGCCGCGCGCTTCCTGGACGGGCACGCCACCGGCCTTTTCGACATGTTCGACGTGCTGGGCCTGAAAAAATGAAACCATCACGGGCCGCGGCAGCCTCGGGGGCACACCCCTGATGGACTTCTTCAGCCTGATGACCCAGGGCGGCATCGTCAGCCAGCTGGTGGCGCTGCTGCTGCTGGCCATGTCGGTGGCGAGCTGGGTCGTGATCCTCTGGAAAAGCTGGCTGCTCCAGCGCGCCGCGGGCGACGTGGCGCGCAGCACCGCCGCCTTCTGGCAATCGGCCTCGGTGGAGCAGGCCCGCGAAAAAGTCGCAGCCTTCGACCGCGAGGCGCTGGTGCTGCCGCTGATCGCCGCCACGGATATCCAGGCCGGCCACACGCTGGCCACGGCAGGCGACAGATCCCAGCAACTGACCCGCGTGCTGCGTGACGCCCTGCACGCCGTCCTGCACAAGCTGCAGTTCGGCCAGGTGCTGCTGGCCACCGTCGGATCCACCGCGCCTTTTGTGGGACTGCTGGGCACGGTCTGGGGCATTTACCACGCGCTGGTCGGCATGGCCGCCGCCGGACAGGTCACCATCGACAAAGTCTCGGGCCCCGTCGGCGAAGCGCTCATCATGACGGCCGCCGGCCTGGCCGTGGCCATTCCTGCCGTGCTGGCCTACAACATCTTCGGCCGCCACATAGGCCGCATCGAAGCCGACCTCGAAGGTTTTGCCCGCGACCTGCGCGAATTGCTCGCGCACAGAGGCTAGCCATGGCTTTTGGACGCCTTGAGCGCACCCCGGGGCCGCAGCCCATGAGCGACATCAATGTCACGCCGCTGGTGGACGTGATGCTGGTGCTGGTGGTCATCTTCATCATCACGGCACCCCTGCTGGCCAGCACCATACGGCTGGACCTGCCCAAAATCGACGCCGCCAAGCCGGCGGACACCCCGAAATTCGTCACGCTGGTGGTCGACAAAACCGGCCAGGCCTTTATGAACGACCAGCCCCTCAGCCTGGACCAGCTGGCGGCCCGGCTGCTTGAGACCGCCGGCCGCAGCCCCGAGACCGAAGTCCAGCTGCGCGCCGACGAGGGTGTTCCCTACGGCAAGGTGGTGCAGGTGATGGGCGTGGCGCAAAAAGCCGGGCTCAACCGCATAGGCTTTGTGGCCGACAGCCCTTCCGTCCCGTCTGCGGGCCGCTAAGCGACCCTGCCCCTAAAATCGGGGATTCGCGGCAAATCGGCCGCGCCGCCCTGCTCCCCGCGACTTTCCTGTTCCGTTTTCCGCCTTCCCGGTTTTCCATGCAAGACAAATACAACCATCTCGACGTTGAGCGCGACGCTCAAGCCCACTGGACCGCTGCCGACGCCTACCGCGTGACGGAAGACGCCAGCCGCAAGAAGTATTACGCCTGCTCCATGCTGCCCTACCCCAGCGGCAAGCTGCACATGGGCCACGTGCGCAACTACACCATCAACGACATGCTCACGCGCCACCTGCGCATGAAGGGCTACAACGTGTTGATGCCCATGGGCTGGGACGCGTTCGGCCTGCCGGCCGAGAACGCCGCGATGAAAAACAAGGTACCGCCGGCCAAGTGGACCTACGACAACATCGCCTACATGAAAAAACAGATGCAGGCGATGGGACTGGCCATCGACTGGAGCCGCGAGGTCGCCACCTGCGACCCGGGCTATTACAAGTGGAACCAGTGGCTGTTCCTCAAGATGCTGGAAAAAGGCATCGCCTACCGCAAGACCCAGGTCGTGAACTGGGACCCGGTCGACCAGACTGTGCTGGCCAACGAACAGGTCATAGACGGCAAGGGCTGGCGCACCGGCGCCACCGTGGAAAAGCGCGAGATCCCGGGCTACTACCTGAAGATCACCGCCTACGCCAACGAGTTGCTCGACAGCGTCAGCCACAAGCTGCCCGGCTGGCCCGAGCGCGTCAAGCTGATGCAGGAGAACTGGATAGGCAAGAGCGAGGGCGTACGTTTTGCCTTCACGCACGACGTGCAGGACGCCTCCGGCAAGCTGATCGGCGATGGAAAGATGTACGTCTTCACCACGCGCGCCGACACCATCATGGGCGTGACCTTCTGCGCCGTGGCGCCCGAGCACCCGCTGGCCCTGCACGCAGCAGCCTCCAGCCCCAAGGTCGCGGCCTTCATCGAGGAAAGCAAGGCCGGCGGCACAACGGAAGCCGAACTCGCCACGCAGGAGAAAAAAGGCGTGCCCACCGGCCTCTTCGTCACGCACCCGCTCACCGGCGACAAGGTCGAAGTCTGGGTCGGCAACTATGTGCTCATGAGCTACGGCGACGGCGCCGTGATGGGCGTGCCGGCGCATGACGAGCGTGATTTCGAATTCGCCAAAAAGTATGGCTTGCCCATGAAACAAGTGGTGGAGGCCCGCGTAGTAAACACTGCAAACCAGGGCGTCACCGGTGAAGACTTCACCACCGATCGCTGGCAAGAGTGGTATGGCATCAAAGGTCATGGCGTTGCCGTGAACTCCGGCAAATACGATGGGCTCCATTTCAAGGCCGCCGTCGACGCCGTCGCGGCCGACCTCGCCGCCAAGGGCCTGGGCGAGAAAAAAACCACCTGGCGCCTGCGCGACTGGGGGGTAAGCCGCCAGCGCTACTGGGGAACGCCCATTCCCATCATCCACTGCGAAGAACACGGCGCGGTGCCGGTGCCCGAAAAAGACCTGCCCGTGGTGCTGCCGCAGGACTGCGTGCCCGACGGCTCGGGCAATCCGCTGCACAAACACGCGGGTTTTCACGCCGGCGTGGTCTGCCCCGTCTGCGGCAAGCCCGGCCGCCGCGAGACCGACACCATGGATACCTTTGTCGACTCGTCCTGGTACTTCATGCGCTACTGCGACCCGAAGAACGACCAGCAGATGGTGGCTGAAGGCGCCGACTACTGGATGCCCATGGACCAGTACATAGGCGGCATCGAGCACGCCATCCTGCACTTGCTCTACGCGCGCTTCTGGACCAAGGTCATGCGCGACCTGGGCCTGGTCAAGGTCGACGAGCCCTTCACCAAGCTGCTGACGCAAGGCATGGTGCTCAACGAGGCTTTCTCGCGCACCACCACCGGCAAGCAGTACTTCTGGGCGCATGAACTCGACATCGTGCGCGACGAGCATGCCAAGGTGATTTCCGCCACGGCCAAGGCCGACGGCCTGCCGGTGCCCTACGAGGGCTGGACCACGATGTCCAAGTCCAAGAACAACGGCGTGGACCCGCAGGACCTGATCGAGAAGTACGGCGCGGACACCGCGCGGCTTTACACCATGTTCACCGCGCCGCCCGACACCACGCTCGAGTGGAACGACGCTGCGCTGGAAGGCTCTTACCGCTTCCTGCGCCGTGTCTGGAATTTCGGCGTCAAGCTCCACGGCATGCAACAGCCCGCGGGCAGCGCGCCTGCCGACAAGGACACCAAGGCGCTACGCCTGGAAATCCATACGGTGCTCAAGCAGATCGACTACGACTACCAGCGCATGCAGTACAACACCGTGGTGTCGGGCAACATGAAGCTGCTCAACGCGCTGGAAGACTTCAAGGGTGCGGCCACCGCCGGTTCGAACGCCGCCTTGCGCGAAGGCTTCAGCATCCTGCTGCGCTGCCTGTACCCGGCAACGCCCCACCTGGCGCATGCGCTGTGGTCGCAGCTCGGTTACGCCGCGCAGCACGGCGGGTTGCTCGACGCCCCCTGGCCCGAAGTAGACGCGGCCGCCCTGCAGCAGGACGAGATCGAACTGGTGCTGCAGATCAACGGCAAGCTGCGCGGTTCCGTCACGGTGCCGGCCGGCGCGGACAAGGCCGCCATCGAGGCGGCTGCACTCGCATCCGAAGCCTTCACCAAACAGGCCGCGGGTGCGCCCGCCAAGAAGGTGATCGTGGTGCCGGGCCGGCTGGTCAACATCGTCATCTGAGACCGCATCCAACCCCAGAAGGCAAACCCATGCAGCGTCGCGCATTCCTCTCCCTGACGGCCACCGCCGCAGCCCTGAGCCTCAGCGGATGCGGCTTCGCGCTGCGCAAGGCGCCCAACTTCGCCTTCACTACGCTTTTTTCCGCCATCAACTCACAGCTGGGCGTGGAACTCAGGAGGTCCCTGCAGTCCACCCGCAAGGTGGAGGTGATCACGGACCCGCGCAGGATCAACGAGGCGCAGGTGATCCTGGACGTGCTGGGCGACCAGCGTGAAAAAGTGGTGCTCAGCCTCAATGCCGCGGGCCAGGTGCGCGAGTTCCAGCTGCGCCTGCGCTTTCGCTTCAGGCTACGCACGCCCGCGGGCAAAGAATTGATTCCCGATACTGAAATCCTGCAGCAGCGCGACATCAGCTTCAACGAATCCGCAGTGCTGGCCAAGGAAGCCGAAGAGGCCCTGCTCTACCGCGACATGCAGGGCGACGTGGTCCAGCAGATCCTGCGCCGCCTGGCGGCTGTGACGGAGCTGTAGGCCAAGGGGGAAGCAGGCCTCAGGCGCGCATCAGCGTGCTCTTGCCGAACAGGCTTTCGATCAGGTCCACGGCGACTTCGGCCGTGCCGTTGCGCACGTCCAGCGCCGGGTTGAGCTCCATCACGTCGAGCGATCCCAGCAGGCCGGTGTCGGCGATCATCTCCATGCACAGCTGGGCCTCGCGGTAGGTCGGCCCGCCCTTGATGGCGGTGTCCACGCCCGGCGCGATGGACGGGTCCA
Organism: Polaromonas sp. YR568; assembly: GCF_943369415.1. Lineage (GTDB taxonomy): Bacteria > Pseudomonadota > Gammaproteobacteria > Burkholderiales > Burkholderiaceae_C > Polaromonas. The sequence goes on along the minus strand of NZ_CALRNF020000016.1, from coordinate 65,862 downwards.
GAAAATCGACGTCGAAGCTCACATGGAGATGGGTATCGGCATCCATGCCGGCCAGCGCTTTTTCCATGGTATGGCGCATGCCCATTTCGTCGATGTAGCGCATGTCGAACACCTCCAGCCCCTGCTGGCGCACAAAGCGTTTCTCGCCCTCGTCCACGCTGCGGATCCCGATCTGCCGGATGGCTGAGGGACTCATGGCCGGCGTCGCGCCACCTATGCCGGTGAGTTCGGCCGGGCCGTGGCCGCACAGCACCGCCACCGGCATGCCGTGCACATTGCCGGTGGGCGTGAGGGCGTTGGTGTTGAAGTCGGTGTGCGCGTCCAGCCACAGCACGCGCAGTTTTTTCCCGGTGGCGCGGCAGTGGCGCGCCACCGCGCTGATCGAGCCTATGCCCAGGCAGTGATCGCCGCCCAGCAAAATCGGCAGGCGGCCGGCGGCCAGGCTCTGGTACATGGCTTCGTGCACCGCCTTGTTCCAGTCGACCACCTCCATCAGGTGCCGGTAACCGTCGGCCGGCGGCAGCCAGGGGTTGGTCGGGCCGGCCAGGTTGCCGGTGTCGGCCACGTCCAGGCCGCGCGCCTGCAGCGCCTCGCGTATGCCGGCCACGCGCAGGGCCTCGGGGCCCATGGAAGCGCCGCGGCTGCCCGCGCCTATGTCGGTGGGAGCGCCTATCAGGTCAACGGTGGTGGTCATCAACGGGCCATTTCAGGGGTGGTGGCTGGGCAGGTTGGCTTGACTGTACGGGCTGCGGCCGGCGCCAGCAAGCCGAACAGGTCCTTGGGGTTGTCCAGGCGCGGCACCAGGTCTATCTGCCGGCGGTTGGCCGCGTCGGCCAGCTGCAGCTTGTGCAGGTAACGCAGGGCCGAGTAGTCTTCCAGCGCGAAGCCGACCGAATCGAAAATCGTGACCTCTTCAGGCGAGGCGCGTCCCACGGCCGTGCCCTTGAGCACGTCGGCGAATTCGGCCACCTTGAAATCCTCCGGCATCTGCTGGATCTCGCCTTCTATGCGCGACTGCGGCTCGAACTCGACCACCACGCGGGCGTCCTTGCGCAGCAGGATGTCGGCGTGCAGCTCGGTCTTGCCGGGGCAGTCGCCGCCCACGGCGTTCAGGTGCATGCCGGGTTGGATCATCTCCGGCGTCAGGATGACGGCGTTGCGTTTGTCGGCGGTGATGGTGGTCACGATGTCGGCTCCCTGCACGGCCTGCGCTGCGGATGGGCAAATCACCACGCGCAGGCCGCTCAGCCCCATCGCATGCAGGTTGCGGGCCAGCTTGTCGCTGGCGGCGGCGTCGATGTCAAACAGCCGCATTTCGCGTATGCCCAGCATGTGGTGAAAGGCGATCGCCTGGAATTCGCTTTGCGCGCCGTTGCCGATGATGGCCATCACGCGGCTGTCCGGCCTGGCCATCCATCTGGCGGCGAGCGCCGAGGTGGCGGCGGTGCGCAGCGCGGTGGTGATGGTGAGTTCGGACAGCAGCAGCGGGTAGCCGGTGTCCACATCGGCCAGCACGCCAAAGGCGGTGACCGTCAGCAGGCCCAGCTCGGTGTTCTTGGGGTGGCCGTTGACGTACTTGAAGGAATACTGGTGGCCGTCGCTGGTCGGCATCAGCTCGATCACGCCATCGGGCGAGTGGATGGCGTGGCGCGCCGACTTGTCGAAATCGTTCCAGCGCCGGTAGTCATGCTCGATTTCGCCGGCCAGGCCTTCGATGAAGGCGGCGGCGCCGCGCTGGCGCACGATCTTTTGAATGCTTTCAATGCCAATGTAGTCAACCATGATGGGGCTCCCGGTCTTGTGTTGCGGGCGCGGGCGACCGTGCCCGCAACCTTGTTCCTTTCGATTGTCCGCAGCCTCAGTGGCAAATAAAAGTCAGTAAGTTGATCAAATTCATGCATTGTTTGTACAAATAGACAGCCTTGCTTGGCATTTCGCCAATAAAATGGCCGTATGGACGATACCGACCGCCAACTGCTGTCCCTGCTGCGCGACAACGCCCGGGCCTCCGTCGCCTCGCTGGCCAAGGTGTTGCGCGTCTCGCGCGGCACAGTGCAGAACCGGCTGGCGCGGCTGGAGGCCGACGGCACCATCACCGGCTACACGGTGCGCCTCAAACCCCAGGCCGAAGGCCACCGCATACGCGCCTTCATGACGGTGGCGGTGGAAGGCAACCGCACGGCGGCCGTGCTGACTGCCCTGCGCGGCGACCCGGCCGTGAGCGCGCTGCACACCACCAATGGCCGCTGGGACATGGTGGCCGAGCTGCAGGCCGACAGCCTCGAAGCCTTTGACAGCGTGCTGAGCCGCATTCGCCTGCTCGAAGGCATCGCCAACACCGAAACCAGCCTGCTGCTGTCGACCAGCAAGCTTTGACGTCGATTCCAGCCGCTAAACTCCCCTCATGAATCTGGCCCCCGCCCAACTCCAGGAACACCTCAAGCGCGGCCTGAAAAGCCTGTACACCCTGCACGGCGACGAACCGCTGCTGGTGCAGGAATTTGCCGATGCGCTGCGCGCCACGGCGCGCGAGCAGGGCTACACCGAGCGCACCGTGCACACCGTGGCCGGCGCGCACTTCGACTGGAGCGAAGTGCTGGCCAGCGGCGGTTCACTAAGCCTGTTCGCCGACAAGCAGATCGTCGAAATCCGCATCCCCGGCGGCAAGCCCGGCAAGGACGGCTCGGTCGCGCTGCAGCAGATCGCCGAGCGCGCGCAGGGCGACGACAGCACGCTGACCCTGGTCATGCTGCCGCGGCTGGACAGCATGACGGCCAAGGGCGCCTGGTTCGGCGCACTCGAAAGTTTCGGCGTCACCGTCAAGTTCGACCCGATAGACAGGCGCAACCTGCCGCAGTGGATCGCCCAGCGCCTGCAGCAGCAGGGCCAGCGCGTGGCCGCCGGCGAGGAAGGCCAGCGCACGCTGCAGTTTTTCGCCGACCGGGTGGAGGGCAACCTGCTGGCCGCGCACCAGGAAATCCAGAAACTGGGCCTGCTCTACCCGGCCCAGTCCGGCAGCAGCGACGGCATCCTGAGCTTCGACCAGGTCGAAAACGCCGTGCTCAACGTGGCGCGCTACGACGTCTTCAAGCTGTCCGAAGCCGTGCTGGGCGGCCAGGCGGTGCGCGTGGCGCGCATGCTGGACGGCCTGCAGTCCGAGGGCGAATCCGAAGTGCTGGTGCACTGGGCGCTGGCCGAGGACATCCGCAGCATGAAGCGCGTGAAAGATGCTATTCAAGCGGGCCGGCCCATGCCCATGGCGCTGCGTGAAAACCGCGTCTGGGGCATCAAGGAAAAACTGTTCGAACGCGTGCTGCCGCAAATCGGCGACACCACCCTGGCCAACCTGCTGCACGCCGCGCACAAGGTCGACGGCATCGTCAAAGGCCTCAAGCAACCTGACTGGCCCGCCGACGGCTGGCAGGCACTGCACCGGCTGGCTGGCATGGTGTGCGAGCAATGCGCCGCGCAAGGTTCGGGCCGCGCCAGGCAAGCTTAGCCCCGGCTGCAATAGGCGCCCTCCGGCAGGCCTAAAATGGCCGGATGAACGCGCCCGACTCCCACAAAGCCCTTTCCTCCTCCAGCGAACTCGCCAGCGATGTCCCGCAGTTGATGGAACTGCTGGGATCCCGGGCCAAAACGGCTTCGGCCGAGATGGCGCGCGCACCGGCGAGCGTCAAGAACAAGGCCCTGCTGAACCTGGCGAAAGCGCTGCGAAAAAATACGGCGGCACTGGAAGCCGCCAACCAGCGCGACCTGGAGCGCGCCCAGACCGCCGGTCTCGCCGGCCCCCTGCTGGACCGGCTCAAGCTCACGCCCAAAATCATTGACACCGTGGCCCAGGGCTGCGAACAGCTGGCCGCCATGGCCGACGTGATCGGCGACATCATCGGCATGAAGGAGCAGCCCAGCGGCATCCGCGTGGGCCAGATGCGCGTGCCCATAGGCGTGTTCGGCATGATTTACGAAAGTCGGCCCAACGTGACGATTGAAGCGGCGTCGCTGGCGATCAAGAGCGGCAACGCCTGCATATTGCGCGGCGGCTCGGAAGCCATCGAATCGAACAAGGCGCTGGCCGCGCTGGTGCAGCAGGCCCTGGCCGGCGCCGGACTGCCGCCCGACGCGGTGTTGCTGGTGCCCACCACTGACCGTGAGGCCGTGGGCCACCTGATCGCCATGCCGCAGTATGTGGACGTCATCATCCCGCGCGGCGGCAAGGGCCTGATCGAGCGCATCAGCCGCGACGCCAAGGTACCCGTCATCAAACACCTGGACGGCAATTGCCATGTGTACGTCGACGACCCCTGCGACCTGGAAATGGCCGTGAAGGTGGCCGACAACGCCAAAACCCAGAAATACAGCCCCTGCAATGCCAGCGAAGGCCTGCTGGTGGCACGCGGTGTGGCCGCCGCCTTCCTGCCCAGAATCGGCGCGATCTACGCCGCCAAGGGCGTGGAGATGCGTTGCGACCCCGAGGCGCTGGCCATTTTGTCCGGCGTGAAAGACGCCAACACCACGGCCGCGACCGAGCAGGACTGGTACGAGGAATACCTGGCGCCCATCATCAGCATCAAGGTGGTCGAAGGCATTGACGAGGCCATCGCCCACATCAACCACTATTCCAGCCACCACACCGACGCCATCCTGACGCGCGACCACATGCATGCCCAGCGTTTCCTGCGTGAGGTGGACTCCGCCAGCGTCATGGTGAATGCGAGCACCCGCTTCGCCGACGGTTTCGAGTTCGGGCTGGGCGCCGAAATCGGCATCAGCACCGACAAGTTCCACGCCCGTGGACCTGTGGGCATCGAGGGGCTGACCTCCCTCAAATATGTGGTGCTGGGACAGGGCGAAGTGCGCACCTGAAGGCATGCCGGGCCGCGAGCCCGGCCCACGGATTTTTGGATGGCCGGCATGGGCGTTACCCCTTGTAACCCGGGGATTGCATCCCAATATCCCTAAAATTCGGTCAGATATAACCGAAGTACATAACAGACTCCCCAATCGAAAGTGGCCGAATGGTTCCGCACCTCATCACCGCCCTGAACGGCCCCATCAACGAACTCGAACAACGCGTCCTGGACTCCACCCCCGCCATCGAGCGCTGGTTCCGGCTGGAGTGGATGGAGCACACGCCGCCGTTTTACAGCTCGGTCGATATCCGCAACGCGGGCTTCAAGCTGGCGCCGGTGGACACCAACCTCTACCCCGGCGGCTGGAACAACCTGACGCCCGAGATGTTGCCGCTGGCCGTGCAGGCCGCGATGGCCGCGATCGAAAAAATCTGCCCCGAAGCGCGCAACCTGCTGGTCGTGCCCGAGAACCACACGCGCAACAGCTTTTACCTGTCCAACGTGCTGCAGCTCAAGCGCATCTTCCACCAGGCAGGCCTGAACGTGCGTTTCGGTTCGCTGAGCTCCGACATCAAGGAACCGACCACGCTCAACCTCCCGACCGGCGAGAGCATCACGATTGAGCCGCTGATCCGCACCGACAGGCGCCTGGGCCTGAAGGACTTCGACCCCTGCACCATCCTGCTGAACAACGACCTGTCGGCCGGCATCCCCGGCATCCTGGAAGACATTAACGAGCAATACCTGTTGCCGCCGCTGCACGCGGGCTGGTCGGTGCGCCGCAAGTCGCACCACTTCAAGGCCTACGAAGAAATTTCCAAGCGCTTCGGCAAGCTGCTGGGCATAGACCCCTGGCTGATCAACCCGATGTTCGCGCAGTGCGGCGAGGTCAACTTCGCCGAGAACACCGGCATGGAATGCCTGACCACCAACGTCGACGCGCTGCTGACCAAGATCAAGCGCAAGTACAAGGAATACGGCATCAACGAAAAGCCTTTTGTCGTCGTCAAGGCCGACAACGGCACCTATGGCATGGGCATCATGACGGTGCGCGACGTGAAGGACCTGGACGCCCTGAACCGCAAGACCAAGAACAAGATGAGCACCACCAAGGACGGCCAGGCGCTGTCCGAGGTGATCATCCAGGAAGGCGTGCTGACCAACGAGCGCGTCAACGACGCCGTGGCCGAGCCGGTGGTCTACATGATGGACCGCTACGTGGTCGGCGGTTTTTACCGCGTGCATGCCGAGCGCGGCGTGGACGAAAACCTCAACGCGCCCGGCGCCAGCTTTGTGCCGCTGGCCTTCGCCGACAGCGGCCGCCTGCCGCAGCCCGGCGAAAAGCCCGGATCCAGCAGCCCCAACCGCTTCTATATGTATGGCGTGATCGCCCGTCTGGCCATGCTGGCCGCGAGCTACGAACTAGAGGCCACAGACCCGGACGCCGAGGTCTACGACTGAAAAAGCCCCGCAAGGGGCTTTTTTCATGGCCCATCCGGTTTGGGCCTTCGGGGCCGGACACGGTGCACTCTTAAATAGATAGCACTAACCAGCAAGGGTAAAACCGCCGGCTTTCGTCATCTATTCGGACTACTCTGTTACAAGTTGTTGCGGTGCAACAAAACCGCCTTTAGTTGGATTTAGGCAGGACCGCCCACTTGCAAGCCCGGCACCTGGGCGCAAAATAGCACTCCCAAAGGTAACCATTCCCGCCGCTTTTGGACCCGCTCGAACGGGCCAGGCGCAAAGACGGGAAGTTCTTGTGTCCAGTAAAAAATCATCCCTCGCGGCGCTCACCCTGGGCGCCATCGGCGTCGTCTACGGCGACATCGGAACCAGTGTCCTGTATGCCGTCAAGGAAGTTTTCGGTTCCGGGCACGTTCCCTTCACCCCCGATAACGTCTACGGCATCCTGTCCATCTTCTTCTGGACGCTGACCGTCATCGTTTCCATCAAGTACGTGGCCCTGGTGCTGCGCGCCGACAACAACGGCGAAGGCGGCCTGATCGCCATGCTGGCGCTGGCCTCCACCGCCGTGAAAGACCGGCCGCAGCTGCGCAAAACCCTGCTGGTCGTCGGCATTTTCGGCACCTCCCTGTTTTACGGCGACGGCGTCATCACGCCGGCGATTTCGGTGCTGTCGGCGGTCGAAGGCCTGGAAGTCGTCTCGCCGGCCTTCAAGCAGGGCGTGATCCCGATCACCCTGGTCATCCTGTTCGCCCTCTTCGCCGTGCAAAAGCACGGCACCGCCGGCATCGGCAAATTCTTCGGGCCCATCACACTGGTCTGGTTCGGCGTGCTGGCCTTGCTGGGCATTTCGCAGATCGCCACCAACCCCCACATCCTGGTGGCGCTGAGCCCGCACTACGCCGTCATGTTCATGTGGAACAACCCGGGCACCACCTTCATCATCCTGGGCGCCGTGGTGCTGTGCGTGACCGGCGCCGAGGCGCTGTACGCCGACCTGGGCCACTTCGGCAAGAAGCCGATACGCCTGGCCTGGTTTTCGGTGGTCATGCCCTGCCTGGTCCTCAATTACTTCGGCCAGGGCGCGTTGCTGATCAGCAACCCCGCCGCCGTGAAAAACCCCTTCTACCTGATGGCGCCCGAATGGGCGCTGCTGCCGCTGGTGGGCCTGGCCACCATGGCCACGGTGATCGCCTCGCAGGCCCTGATCACCGGCGCCTTCAGCGTGACCAAGCAGGCCATCCAGATGGGCTACCTGCCGCGCCTCAATATCCAGCACACCAGCGTGCGCGACACGGGCCAGATCTACATGCCCTTCGTCAACTGGGGCCTGTTCATCACCATCGTGCTCGCGGTGGTGATGTTCCGCTCGTCCAGCAACCTGGCGGCGGCCTACGGCATCGCGGTCTGCACCGACATGCTGATCACCACCATCCTGACCTTCTACGTGATCCGCTACGGCTGGAAGTACCCGCTCAGCCTGTGCATCGCCGCCACCGGCATTTTCTTTGTCGTCGACTTCGCCTTCTTCGCCTCCAACCTCATGAAGCTGTTCGCCGGCGGCTGGTTCCCGCTGCTGATAGGCGGCGCGGTCTTCACGCTGATGATCACCTGGAAGGAAGGCCGCTACCTGCTCAACGAAAAGCTGCGCGCCGACGCGATCGACCTGCCCAGCTTCCTGGACGCCGTCTTCGTCAGCCCGCCGGCCCGCGTCGAAGGCACGGCGGTCTTCCTGACCGCCGAGCCCGGCAGCGTGCCCAATGCGCTGCTGCACAACCTCAAGCACAACAAGGTGCTGCACGCGCAGAACCTGTTCGTGACGGTGCGCAACCACGAGATTCCCTGGATAGGCATGCACAAGCGCCTGGAGATCGAGTCGCTGGGACACGACTGCTGGCAGGTCAACGTGCACTACGGCTTCAAGAACGACCTGGACCTGCCCAAGGCCCTGCAGCAGATCAAGGGCCGCGGCTGCGAGCTGGAGTCCATGACCACCAGCTACTTTCTTTCCCGCGACGTCGTGATCCCTACGATAGGCAGCGGCATGGCGCCGTGGCGCGAAAAGCTGTTCGCGCAGATGCACCACAACGCGAGTGGGGCGGCGGATTTTTTGAATTTGCCGAATAACTCTGTTGTGGAGCTGGGTAGCAAGATCGAGATTTGAGTTTTCGCTTCCTGCGGGGGCGGGCTTGAATTGATGGTTGTGTTCCTCTGCTAAGGCGGCTGGCCGGGACCGGCCCGGCGGCCAGCAAGCCAATGCAAAGCGCAGGAGCGCGCAAGCCGGAGCAAGACCCAGCCCCGCCCCCCCGCTGCCAGGCCAATCCGCTCAATTGGCCACAGTAAACCGGCGCCGTACATGCCGAGGTGTCTCCACCTCATCCACAATCGCCACGGCCAGATCGGCCACCGAAATCCCAGCCGGCTTGTCGCCCTGGCCAGGCAGCAAATCATCCGCGCCAAGGCGATATTTGCCGCTGCGTTCGCCGGGCGCCAGGCCGATGGGCGGCGAGACAAAACTCCAGTCCAATGAGGTTTCGAGCTTGAGCTGGTTCAGCGCTTCGCGCGCCGCCAGCGCGCCCTGCTTGTATTCGGCGGGGAACTGCGGCGTGTCCACCAGCTGCAGGCCGGGCGCCGCATACAGGCTGCCCGCGCCGCCCACCACCAGCAGACGCTTGACGCCGGCCTGCTTCACACCGATCACGATGGCCTGGCTGGCCCGCAGGTGCAGTTCGTAAATTTTCGGCTCGCTCCAGCCGGGGTTGTAGGCGCTGATGAGCGCGTCATGGCCGGCCACAGCCTTGGCGACCTGGCCGGCATCGAGCGCGTCGGCGGCCACCACCTTGAGACCGGCTTGCGGCGTGATTTTGCCCGGGTCGCGGGCCAGCACGGTGACCTTGTGGCCGCGGCTCAGGAGTTCCGAAAGAATGGGTGCGCCTACAAAACCGGTGGCGCCTATGAGTGCGATGTTCATGAAACTTTCCCTTGAGATGAATGAAGTCTTGAGTTTGATTACTTCACAAGCTGCTGAATAGTCGGCAGAATCCGCTAACACTGTGAAGTAAAACTAATCAATGAGCGACAAATCCCTGGACCAACTCAAACGCATGGCTGTCTTTGCCGAGGTGGTGGCTGCCGGCTCGCTGACGGCGGCGGCGCGCCGCCTGGGTATGACGCCTTCAGCCGTAAGCCAGCACCTGCGCCAACTGGAGCAGGCGCTGGGCCTGGCCTTGCTGCACCGCTCGACGCGGCGGCTCACGCTGACCGAGGCCGGTGAGCGCTACCACGCCGGGTGCGCCGCCATGGTGACGGCGGCACGCGCGGCGGAACAAGCCCTGGTGCGCCTGCGCGACGAGCCTGAGGGCGAACTGCGGCTGGCCGCGCCCGTAGGTTTCGGCAGCCTGCTGGCCTCGGCGCTGGCGCCGCTGCGCGCTTATCCCAAACTCACGCTGCGCCTGCTGCTGGACGACACGCTGATAGACCTGATCGAAGCGCGCGTGGACATTGCATTGCGTGTGGGCGAGCTGGCCGATTCGAGCCTGGTGGCGCGCAAGCTGGGCAGCATGCCGCGCCAGCTGTGCGCTTCACCGGCCTACCTGGCGGAGCGCGGCTGGCCCGCCGCGCCGCAGGACTTGCTGCGGCACGACTGGCTGGCCAGCAAACCCAACAGCAACACCAGCGCGGACATGCTGGAGTTGCTGGGCCCGGCGGGCGAGCGCGAGACCTTGCGGCTGGAGGGCCGGGTGCAGGCCTCGCAGGTCACGGCGCTGCACGCACTGGCCGTGGCAGGCTGGGGCATCAGCATGGGTGTGAGCGAGGACGACCGCAAGGCGCTGGCCGAAGGGCGGCTGCTGCCGGTACTGCCCGGCTGGCGCATGGCGGATTTGCCGGTGTACGCCGTCACGCCGCGGCGCGGCGAACAGCCCGCCAAGGTGCGTTACACGCTGGACTTGCTGGCGGCCTGGTTCGGCGGGCAGGAGGCCGGCCTCAAGCCCGCTGCGGGCGCGGCTTGAAAATCAGCCCGCCCAGCATCACGCAACCCAGCGCGGCCACGACCAGCGCGGTGCCGGCCCATTGCCAGGGCGTGACGACCTCGCCCAGCACCAGCATGCCGGTGGCCAGGCCCACGACCGGCACGCCCAGGCTGAAGGGCGCGACGCGGTTCGCGGGGTGGCGCTTGAGCAGGTTGGTCCACAAGCCGTAACCCAGGATGGTGGCGGCCCAGCCCAGATAGGCCACGGCGGCCCAGCTCGATGCGCGCGCCTCCAGCCAGTGCCAGCGCAGGGCTTCGGGGTCGAAGGCCCAGGACAGCGCGGCGAAAGGCAGCACCGCGACCAGGCTGCTCCACACCACAAAAGCCAGCGGCGAATAGTCCTTGTACGTTTGCTGCACACGCCGCGCCACGATGTTGGACATGGCCCACATGGACGCCGCGCACAGCGTCAGCACAAAGCCCAGCGGCGTGGTGGCGCCGCCGCCGTCCGCGCCCACATAGTTGAGCGCGAAGCAGGCCAGGCCCAGCGCCGCGAGGACCAGCCCGGCCTGCAGCGGGCGGCTGGCGCGTTCGTGCAACAGCACAAAACCAAACAGCGCCGTCCAGAACACCTGGGTCTGCTGCAGCACCGAAGCCAGCGCCGCCGTCATGCCGACCTTGAGCGCGAGGAACAAAATGCCGAACTGGCCCACGCCCTGCAGCAGGCCGTAGGCGGCTATCCATTTCCAGGCCACCTTGGGCGGGCGCACCAGCAGCACCAGCGGCAGCACGGCGAACACATAGCGGGCGGTTCCCAACTGGAATGGCGTGAAGTCGCGCAGCGCGAATTTCATCACCACAAAATTCACGCCCCACAGCACGACCACCGTGAGGGCGGCCGCCAGGTCGCGGCCTGTAAGAACCTGTTCACGGCCTAAACGGGGCCGCGCAAGCCCCTTCTCGGGATGGGATGCTAGGCGCGGTGCGCTGCCCATAGTACAGCTATGGGCTAGCGCCGCAACGCCGCAGACCGCCCGAGAAGGCGCTTGCCCTCCGGGTTGGGGTGACGCAAACGCGGTCGCGTTTGCATCCCCGTTGGGGCAGCTGCACGACGCCCAGCCGACCGGCTGGGCGGTCGGGCGATTGAGCCACCCAGGCCCTTGCATGGGCATGAGCCCATGCGGCGTGCCCGGTCGGCCCACTCATCCCGATTGCATCCCAACGCGGCCCCGTTTAGACCGTGAACAGGTTCTATGGTATTGCTTTGCATGGAAGTGCCGAAAGCGCTGCGGTTCAACCCAGCTGCATGTTGCGCGCGGCGTCCAGATGCGCCTTGACGCGCTGGGCCAGCGCGAAGTCGCCGGGGGTCTCCGGCCGCCATTCCTGGGCGGGCAGCGCCTTGCCGTCCAGGTCCACAGCGACAAAGACCACCAGGCATTCGGTGATGACCTGCATCTCGCCCATTTTCATGTCGCCGGCGCGCACTTCCACCGCGATGTTCATGCTGGTCGTGCCGGTGTAGGCCAGGCGCGCCTCGACTTCGACGAGGTCGCCGATCATGATGGGGCGCTGGAAGCGGATGCTGCCCACCGAGACGGTGACGCAATAGCGTTTGGCCCAGCTGGTCGCGCAGGCATAACCGGCTTCGTCAATCCATTTCATGACGGTGCCGCCGTGCACTTTGCCGCCGAAGTTGACGGTGCTGGGTTCGGCCAGGAATCGCAGGGTGATGGATGACATGGGTGCAGCCGGTGATGTTGTGAGGTTTCAGGCGTGCTGCCAGGCGATGGCGGCGACACGCATCATATTGTCACCCATCACGCCTTCGATCTCGCTGGCGCTCAGGCCCACCTCGCGCAGCGCGCCGAGCAGCAGCTGCCAGGTTTCGACCGGTGTGTAGGTCATGCGCTGCACCGCGCGGTTGTAGCCGGCCGACTTCGGCCACCAGTAAGTGGGGTCGTAGTCGCCGGGCGGGTTGTCGTTGAGTTCGTCCTGGCGAAAGCTGATGTCCAGGCCTATGCCCGCATGCTGCGCGCCGACCAGGCCGGCGACGTAAGCCACGTGCCGCGCCATGTCGTCGGCTGTGGGCGTGCGCGTGCCCAGGAAAGCCGAGACGCCCGAGACGCAGACCACGCCGCCGGTCGCGGCGCAGGCGCGTATCTGCTCGTCAGTGATGTTGCGGCCATGCTCGACCAGCGCCAGCGGGTTGGCGTGGCTGAAGATCACCGGCTTCGATGAGGCGGCCATGATGTCCAGGCTGCAGCGCCGCCCGGTGTGCGAGCAGTCCATCAGCAGGCCGGCCTTGTTGACGGCCTGCACCATGCGCACGCCCAGCGGCGTGAGGCCGCGCGCCTCGTCGTGGCAGCCGTCGGCCACGCTGTTGTTGCGGTTGTAGGCGAAGTGGATCTGCCGCACGCCGAGCTCGCGGTACAACGCCACCATCTCGGTCTGCTCCTGCAGCGGTATCGCACCTTCGAGGTCAAAGCCGATGGCGAGTTGGCCCGCGGCCGCGGCTTCACGGATTTCTTCCACGCTGGACACCAGCCTGTAGCGCTCGGGGCTGGCCGCGATCTTCGCGCGGAAGGCGGCGATCACCGCCATGATTTGCGCCACCGGGTTCATGTCCATGCCGACGTTGATGGAGACATAGTTGACGCCCGCGGCGCGCAACGCGTCCATGGGTGAAAAATCGGCTGCCGGGTGAAGCGGCAGGCAGGCGTGGGCTTCCCAATTGATCATGGTGAGGGCTCGTTAGGTTGGAGGGAAATTAAATCACGCGGACTGTCGGCGCGCCAGCGTGCGTGGTAACGATTTACGCGGTGGCAGGTGCCTCGGTTGCGGCACGGCGCTTGAAGCCTGTGGAGGCTTCCATCAGGCTCAGCGTATAGGGATTGCTGGCCTTGCGCCCCGCGAGGTCGGCCGAGGCCAGCATCTCCACCGTCTGGCCGCGCTGCATCACCATGAGGCGCTCGCACAGGTGGGTGACGACGGCCAGGTCGTGGCTCACCATCACAAACGTGAGCCCGCGCCGGCGGCGCAGTTCTTCAAGCAGGTTGAGCACTTCGGCCTGCACCGAGGCGTCCAGCGCCGAGGTGGGTTCGTCCAGCAGCAGGATTTGCGGCTCCAGGATCAGGGCCCGCGCAATCGCGATGCGCTGGCGCTGCCCGCCCGAAAGCTGGTGCGGATAACGAAAGCGAAAACCCGTGCCGAGGCCGACTTCTTCGAGCGCGCGCTCAATGCGCGCTTCCGCGTCGGCGATGCCGTGAATGGCCAGCGGCTCGGCCAGGATGCGGTCCACCGTGTGGCGCGGGTGCAGCGAGCCATAGGGGTCCTGGAACACCATCTGCACCTGGCGCCTGAAGGCCTTGCTGCCGGGCGCGCTGTCCTGGCCCAGCAATTTGACGGTGCCGGCCGTGCGCGGCGCGAGCCCACAGATGGCGCGCAGCACCGTGGACTTGCCGGATCCCGATTCGCCGACGATGCCGAAGCTTTCGCCGGGGGCCACGGTGAACGAGGTATCGGCGACCGCGACAAAACCGTCGTAGACCACGCGCAGGCCGCTGACTTCCAGGCCCAGCGATGCGGGAGAAACCGGCGCGTTCACAGCGCCCACTCCGGTTGCCGGTCCAGCGTGGCCAGCGGATGGGTGGATGCGCCCAGTTGCGGCAGGCAGGCCATCAGCCCGCGTGTGTAGGGATGCTGCGCATTCGCGAGGCCGCCGGCGGCAAGCTCTTCCACCACGCGGCCCGCGTACATCACGAGGATGCGGTCGCAGAAGGTGGAGACCAGCCGCAGGTCGTGCGAGACGAGAATCAGGCCCATGCCGCGCTCGGCCACCAGGGTGTCCAGGATGGACAGCACCTGCAGTTGCACGGTCACGTCCAGCGCAGATGTCGGCTCGTCGGCGATCAGCAGGTCCGGGTCGGCGATCAGCATCATCGCGATCATCGCGCGCTGGCCCATGCCGCCCGAGACTTCATGCGGATAGAGTTTGTAGACGCGCGCCGGGTCGTCGATCCGCACGGATTCGAGCGCGGCGAGCGCGCGCTTTTTGGCTTCAGCCGACGAGACACGGGTGTGCGCCTGCAGCGTCTCCACAATCTGCGCGCCTATGGTCATGACCGGGTTCAGCGAAAACTTCGGGTCCTGCAGCACCATGGCGATGCGGCCGCCGCGCAGCGCGCGGCGTTTGGCGGGCGGGCAGTTGAGCAGGTCGACGCCGGAAAATTCCAGGCGTTTGGCGCTGATGCGGCCTTCCGGTGCGGTCAGCCCCATGATGGCGCGGCCGGTTTGTGATTTGCCCGATCCCGACTCGCCGACGATGCCCAGGCGCTCGCGCCCCAGCGTGAAGGACACGCCGCGCACCGCTTCGGTCATGCCGCCGTCGCGGCGCGGAAAGCTGACGCGAAGGTCGTCAACCACCAGCAGGGGAATGTTGGCGTCCGTCATTTGGCTGCCTTCGGATCCAGCGCATCGCGCAGGCCGTCACCCAGCAGGTTGAAGGCCAGGCTCACGACAAAAATCGCGGCGCCCGGCGCGGCGGCCACCCACCACTGGTCCAGCACATAGAGGCGGCCGTTGGCGATCATCGCGCCCCACTCGGGCATGGGCGGCTGCGCGCCCAGGCCGAGGAAGCCCAGGCCGGCGGCCGTCAGGATGATGCCGGCCATGTCCAGCGTCACGCGCACGATCACCGAAGACACGCACAGCGGCATGATGTGGCCCAGCACGATGCGCCAGGGCGAGGCGCCCAGCAATTGCACGGCGGCGATGTAGTCGGTCTGGCGAATCGTCAGCGTCTCGGCGCGCGCCATGCGCGCATACGGCGGCCAGGAGGTGATGGCGATCGCGATCACGGCGTTCTGGATGCCGGGGCCCAGCGCCGCGACAAAAGCCAGCGCCAGGATGAGGCGCGGAAACGCCAGAAAAATGTCGGTGATGCGCATCAGCACCGCATCGACCCAGCCGCCGGCATAACCCGCCACGGTGCCGACGATCAGGCCCAGCGGCGCGGCCAGCACCGCCACCAGGATCACCACCATCAGCGTGATGCGCGAGCCGATGATGATGCGCGAGAGGATGTCGCGCCCCTGGTCGTCGGTGCCGAACCAGTGCAGCCATGAGGGCGGCAGCAGGCGTGTGGTGCGCAGGTCGCCGGTGTAAGCGGAGTACGGCGCGAGGACGTCGGCAAAGATGGCCACGAGGATGAGGCCCAGCACGATGAAAAGCCCCAGCATGGCCAGCCGGTTGCGCGAAAAATCGCGGCAGCCGTGGTAGACCCGGCCCATAAAGGCCTGGCGGCGCGAGGTCGGCCTGTCCGATGCCAGCCAGTCGCGAAGAAAAGCGGCTTTGGAAGTCATCGGATGCGTGTCCTGGGGTCGAGCAATTTGTAGAGAACGTCGGACAGTAAATTCAAGCCCACAAAAATCGACCCCACGATGATGGTGCCGCCCAGCACCGCGTTCATGTCGGCGTTCTGCAGCGAGTTGGTGATGTACAGGCCCAGGCCCGGCCAGGCGAACACGGTTTCGGTCAGCACCGAGCCTTCAAGCAGGCCGGCATACGACAGCGCGATCACCGTCACCAGCGGCACCATGGCATTGCGCAATGCATGGCGCCAGATGATGCGCGACTCGGACAAGCCCTTGGCGCGCGCGGCGATCACGTACTCCTGCGCGAGCTCATTGAGCATGAAGGAGCGCGTCATGCGGCTGATATAGGCCAGCGCGAAATAACCGAGCAGCGAGGCCGGCAGGATCAGGTGCGAAAACACGTTCCGGAAAGCCTCCCACTCGCCGGCCATGGCGGTGTCCAGCAGCAGCAAACCGGTCACCGGCGTAAGCGTGTACTCATAGGTGACGTCCATGCGCCCCGGCCCGGAAACCCAGCCCAGGCGCGCGTAAAACACCACCAGCGCCATCAGCCCCAGCCAGAAGATGGGCACCGAATAACCCACGAGGCCGATCACGCGCACCACCTGGTCCACCAGCTTGCCGCGCCGCACTGCCGCCCACACGCCCAGCGGCACACCCAGGCCCGCGCCTATCAGGATGCCCAGGCTGGCGAGCTCCAGCGTGGCCGGGAAGGCGCGCTTGATGTCGGTCATCACCGGGTTGGCGGTCAGCACCGAGGTGCCGAAGTCGCCCTTGAGTACCTTGCCGAGGTAGATGTAGAACTGTTCATACAGCGGCTTGTCCAGGCCGAGCTCCTGCCGCGCGCGTTCAATCACATGGGCCGGCGCGCGGTCGCCCACGATGGCCAGCACAGGGTCTATGGGAATCACCCGGCCTATGAAAAACGTGACCGCGAGCAGGCCCAGGTAGGTGAGCAGGATCACCACCAGGAAATTGCCAAAGCTTTTGGCGTGCGGCGCAAAGCGCTGCCCGGCCGTGCGCGCGCTCACCGCGGTGAGCGGCGCCATGCCGGCGGCGGTGGGGTCGGGGACTGCCAACTCAGCGCTTGGACGCGTTGAACATGTAGTTGCTGTCGAAGGTCGGGCCCAGCTTCAGGCCGTCGACGTTGTTGCGGAAGGCCGCCACCTCGGTCTGCTGGTACAGCATGATGAAGGGGCTGGTCTTGCGGAACTCGGCCTGCAGGTCCTCGTACATCTTCTTGCGCTTGCCGGCGTCGCGCTCGAGCACGGCGGCGTCCGACTGCTTGGTCAGCTCGGGAATGGCCCAGGCATTGCGCCAGGCCAGCGGCTTGGCCTTGGCGTCGTCGGCGTTGTCGGGGTTGCGCGTGAAGGTGTCTGCGTTCGAATGCGGGTCCCAGTAGTCGGCGCCCCACTGGCCGATGTACATGTCGTGGGTGCGGGCGCGGTACTTGGTCAGCGTCTGCTTGCCGTCGCCGGGAATGATCTCGATGTCGATGCCGGCCTGCTTGGCCGTCTGCTGGAAAGCCTCGGTGATGCCCTGCACCGGCTGGATGGTGCGCATGTCTATGGTCACCTTGAAACCGTTGGGCAAGCCGGCCTTGGCCAGCAACTGCTTGGCCTTGGCGACGTCGAGCTTGTAGGGCTTGACGGTGCTGGCGCCCAGCAGGCCTTGCGGCAGGAAGTTCTGGTTGATCACGCCGATGTTCTTGATCAGCGTATCGCCGATGGCGCCGTAGTCGACCAGGTATTTCATGGCCTCGCGCACTTCGGGCTTGGCCAGGTTGGGGTTCTTCTGGTTCAGGCTGATGTAGTAGACCGTGCCCTTGGGCGTGGAGGTGAGCTTCACGTCCTTGTTGGTGGACAACGCCGCGATGTCCTGCGGGCTCAGGTTGCGGGCGATGTCGATGTCGCCTTTTTCCAGCAGCAGGCGCTGCGTGGCTGATTCCTTCACGTGGCGGTAGATCACGCGCGCCAGTCTGGATTTTGTGCCGTAGTAGTTGTCGTTGCGCTCCAGTGCCACGATCTCATTGGCGCGCCACTCGCGCAGCTTGAGCGGGCCGGAGCCGGCGTAATTGGTCTTGAGCCAGGCGTAGCCCCAGTCGCCGTTGACTTCCTTGGACTGCACCAGCTTCATGTCGACGATGGCGGCCACGTTGGCCGTCAGGCAGTTGAAGACGAAGGTCGGCGCGTAGGCCTTGTCGGTTTCCAGGGTCAGCGTGGTCGGGCTGGTGGCCTTGATCTTGTCCTTGACGTTGTCCTTGGAAAAGCCGAACTGCGTGAGGATGAAGGCCGGGGATTTGTCCAGCATCACGGCGCGCTGCAGCGAATACGCCACCTCCTCGGCCGTCAGCGGGTTGCCCGAGGCGAACTTGACGCCGGGCTTGAGTTCGAAGGTGTAGGTCTTGCCGTCGGCCGAGACGTTCCAGGATTTAGCCACGTCGCCCACCAGCTTGGACGGGTCGTTCACGTCCAGGCGCAGCAGGCGGTCGTAGGTGTTGCCCATGATTTCGCCGGCCGACAACTCGAAGGCCTCGGCCGGGTCCATGGTGATGATGTCGTCAAAGCCGAAGGCCAGCACCAGCGTGTCTTTGGGCGTGGCGGCCAGCACGGCGCCGGCGCTGCAGGCCAGCATGGCGGCCGCAGCGGTGGCGCAAAGGACACGGCGGCTCAGGAGGGGAAGCATGTGGTTCAAGATGATTTCCTTCGGTTGGACGGTTTTTCAAAACAGTGCATTGAACCGCTTGTGGCGATTGCACCCGGGTCATCAAAGGCCAGCACGAATCGTGCCCAACTTGTACATACAAGTTGAGAACCTGTTCACGGCCTAAACGGGGCCGCGCAAGCCCCTTCTCGGGATGGGATGCAAGGCGCGGTGCGACGCCCATAGTGCAGCTATGGGCTAGCGCCGCAACGCCGCAGACCGCCCGAGAAGGCGCTTGCCCTCCGGGTTGGGGTGAAATCGGGCGATTGAGCCACCCAGGCCCTTGCATGGGCATTAGCCCATGCGGCGTTCCTGGTCGGCCCACTCATCCCGATTGCACCCCAACCCGGCTCCGTTTAGACCGTGAACAGGTTCTAGCTTGGTGCATTCTGCGCCGCCCTCCCACCGCGTCAAGACCCGGGTTTTCCGCGATTGCCGACTCCCTGAAGCAGCCTTCCGGTTTCCAGCCGCTTTGTGGTGCCTCGCTTGCGTCGAAACCGCTTCAAAACATGCGTTTACGGAGGAAAACACCTATCAAAAACCGCCCTCACCCGGCTTGACGTGGAATTTGGTGTAACGATACAGTAAATCGTTCTACAAAGAACGCCGAGATTCCCCAGCGCACCGCAAAACACCTCAGGAGACAAAAAATGACTTCCCTTTCACGCCGCCGCTTCGTCCAGTCCACGTCCGCCGCTTCCGTCGCCATGGCGACGGGTTTTTCCGGCCTGGCCAAGGCCCAGTCCACCGTCGCGCTGCGCCTGTCGTCCGCGCATTTGCCCGACCTCAACTCCTCGCACTTCGCCTGGCAGCAGCTCATGGAGGCCAACCTCAAAAAGGCCGTGGGCGACAAGATCCGCATCGACTACTTCCCCAACAACCAGCTCGGCAAGGAAAGCGACGTGGTGCAGCAGGTCAAGGTCGGCTCCATCGACATGATGCTGACCGGCTCGTCCATCTGGGCCACGGTGACGCCGCAGCTCGGCATGCTGGACCTGGGCTACCTCTTCGACAGCTACGAGCACGTGGCCAAGGCGCTGGACAGCGGCGTGGGCGCCAGGCTCAACGAGATGCTGCAAAAAGGCACGGGCTGCCAGGTCATCACCTGGAGCGCTCACTACGGCGCCCGCAACGTCTACACCAAGCAGCCGGTCAAGTCGCTGGCCGACATCAAGAACGTCAAGCTGCGCGTGCTGCCCACGCCGGCCTTTATCGAGACCTTCAAGATCATGGGCGCCATCCCCACGCCGATTTCCTTTGGCGAGCTCTACATGGCCGCACAGACCGGCGTGGTCGACGGCTTTGAACACGATTCGGGCACGGTGCTGGCCAGCAAGCTCAACGAGGTCGTCAAATACTGCTGGATGACCGAGCATTTGTTCAGCCCCATGGTCTGCATCATGGGCAAGCGCGGCGTCGAGAGGATCCCGGCCGAGCTGCGCCCCGCCTTCATGAAGGCCGCCGCCGATTCAACCATCCAGCTGCGCAAGACCGGCACGGAAAAAGGCCTGCAGGGCATCGAGGACCTGAAGAAACTCGGCATCACCTTCAGCCCCATGGCCAAGAACGAGCGCGACCAGGTCCGCAAGGAAATGGAAACCAAGCTCTGGGCCGGCTTCGCCAAGCAATACCCTGAAACCGCGCCGCTGTTCACGGCGATCAACGCGGCGCGAGGCTGAACATGGAAGCCAGCATGTCGGCAGCCTTGCCCGCGGCGGCCCCCGAGGCCGTTTCGCACAACCCGGCGCGCGCGTCCGCCCCCGGCTTCAGCGTCGGCCATTCGCCGGGCCGCTGGCTGGCCTGGCTGATGCGCGTGACCGAATACGTGGCGGGCGTGGTGCTGGCCGTCGACGTGCTGGTGGTGTTTGTTTCGGTGATATTCCGCTACTTCCTGCATGAACCCTTCGACTGGGCCGAGGAAGTGGCCCGCGCGCTGATGATCGTGCTGGTGTTCTTCGGCGCGGCCACGGTGCTGGCGCGCAGCCAGCACGTGGGCGTGGACATCTTCCGCGGCCTGCTGCCGGCGCGCTGGCAACCGGCGCTGATCCAGTTCGCCAGCTGGATCATCGTGGCCGTGTCGGCCAGCCTTTTTGTTTCGTCCGTGGGCCTGCTGGTGGATTCCTGGTCCAGCACCACGCCTATCGGCCTGCCGCAGTGGATCTACACCTTCCCGGTGGTCATCGGCAGCCTGTTCATGACCCTGTTCGGCCTGGCCAACGCGGTCAACGGCCCTTCGCGCGTGGTCTGGTCCACGCTGGGCGTCGGCATCGCCATCGTGGCGGCGGTGGTCGGCTGGAACATGCTGGTGCCGGGCCATGCCATCCAGCCCTGGATGCTGCTGACCGCCGGCTTTATCGGCGGGCTGGTGCTGGGCGTGCCGATTGCGTTTGTGCTGGGCCTGTCCTCGCTGGTGTTCTTCATGGCCGACCCTTCCCTGCCCATGCTGGTGTATTCGCAGCAGGTGATGGCCGGCACCGACCACTACGTGCTGCTGGCGATCCCTTTCTTCGTGCTGGCCGGCCTGCTGATGGAGGCCAACGGCATGTCGTCGCGCCTCATTGAGCTGCTGCTGCGCATGTTCGGCCGGGTGCGCGGCGGGCTGGGGCTGATCACCATCACGGCAACCGCCTTCTTCTCGGGCGTGTCGGGCTCCAAGCTGGCCGATATCGCGGCGGTGGGCGGCATCATCATGCCGGCCGTGCGCAAGACCAAACAGGACCCGAATGAAACCGCCGGCCTGCTGGCCTGCACGGCCGTGATGGCCGAGACGATTCCGCCCTGCATCAACATGATCATCATGGGTTTTGTCGCCAACATCTCGATCGCCGGCCTCTTCATGGCCGGGCTGGTGCCGGCCGCGGTGCTGGCGCTGTCGCTGGCGGCCGTGACGGTTTACGTGGGCACGCGCATCAACCCCGACGAAGCCTTCGACGTGCGCACGCCGATGTTCCGCCTGCTGGGCGGCGCAACGGTGGCGCTGGTGATGGTGGCCATGATAGGCAAGGGCGTGACCTCGGGCGTCGCGACCTCCACCGAGGTCTCGGCCTTCGCCGTGGTCTACGCGCTGGTGGTGGGCTGGATGGCGTTTCGCGAACTCACCGTCAGGTCGGTGGCGCAGCTCTTCGTGCGTTCGGCCTCCATGGCCGGCGGCATCCTGTTCATCGTGGCGGCGGCGTCCAGCCTGTCCTTCGCGCTGACCATCCAGCAGATCCCGCAATACCTGTCGACCTTCATGATCGGCTTTGCGCATTCCTACGGAAGCACCATGTTCGTGCTGCTGTCGGTGCTGATCATGATCGTCTTCGGCGCGGTGCTGGAAGGGGCGCCCGCGCTGATCATCTTCGGCCCGCTGTTGACCCCGATTGCCTCGCAGCTGGGCGTCAATCCCTTGCATTTCGGGACGGTCATGGTGATTGCGATGGGCCTGGGCCTCTTCGCGCCGCCGATAGGATTGGGGCTGTTCGCCACCTGCGCCATCACGGGCACCGAGCTCAAGGACGTCTGGCGGCCCATGATGAAATACCTGGCGGTGCTGTTCGTCACGCTGATCCTGCTGGTGCTGGTGCCGCAGTTCTCGCTCTGGCTGCCGACCCGCATGGGCCTGTGAAAATGCGAATAAATCTGCTGCGCACCCCGATCCAGGCACTGCGGTCCTCACCGTACGCTTGTACGGCTCCGTTCCGCCTGCCGGCCTCGGGCTTGCCCGCTGCGATTTCTTCACATTTTCGCGCTCCGCAGCCGGCAGACGCATACAGAAAGACAGGACAAAAGACGTGAGCAAGATCCGGGATGTCGCCAGCCTGGCGGGGGTGTCCACCAGCACCGTGTCCAACGTGCTCAACGGCCGCGCCAACCGCATGGCCGCCGAGACGCTGGCGCGCGTGGAGGCGGCAATCGCGCAGCTGAAATACCGGCCCAACACCACGGCGCGGCACCTGAAGACCGGCCACACGCCGCTGATAGGCCTGCTGGTGCCGTCCATGGCCAACCCGATGTACGGCTTCATCGCGCGCGAAATCGAAACCCTGGCGCAGGAGCGCTACGGCTTTCGCATCATGATTGGCAACACCTACCGCGACAAGGACAAGGAGACGCGCTTCTTCGACGACCTGCTGGCGCACGGCGTGCGCGGCGTGATCATCATCTCCTCACTGATCGACGAGCAGCACGTCGAGGCCGCGGCCGAACGCGGCCTCGTGATGGTGAGCTACGACAGGCGCGCCACGCCCAACATGCGTTCCATCATCGACCACGTCACGGTGGACAGCTTCGAGTCGGCGCGCATCGCCACGCAGCACCTCATCGACATGGGCCACCGGCGCCTGGCCTTCGTCACACCGGCCGGCCGCACCATGAGCCGGAACGAGAAAATCGCCGGCTTCCTCGCGGCCGCGAAAAGCGCGGGGCTGCAAGGCAGCGCCAGCGTGGTCGAAGGCACGCCGGTCGACGAATACGGCGACTCGATGATGAGCGAAGTGGGCCGCGCCCAGGCCGGCCTGCTGGCCGGGCTGCCCGAGCGCCCCACCGGCGTGATAGGCGTCAACGACCTGATGGCTTTCGGCCTGATGGCGGGTTTTCGCGACGCGGGCCTGGCCGTTCCCGAAGATGTGTCGGTGATCGGCATCGACAACGTGTTCCTCTCCACCCTGATGCACCCGGCCATGACCAGCGTGCGCCTGCCGGTGCCCGAGATGGCGCAGGTCATGGTGGAGCGTGTGATGAGCCGGCTGGCCGACCCGTCCATCGCCACAGAAGAATTCATCTTCCAGCCGACGCTGGTGGCGCGCGATTCCGTCGCCGAATACCACGCGGGCAAACGCTGATTTTTTGATGCAGATACAACACAAGGCTTTTTGAATGACAACGGTTTTCGTCAGCCATCCCCAGAGCAAACTCGCGCACTACTTCGGCGACCGCGCGATCGCCGCGCTGCAGGCCGTCGCCGACGTGCGCTTCAATCCGGGCGACACCGACCTCTCCTCCAGTGAACTGGCCGCGCTGGCCGGCGACTGCGAGGTCATCATTTCCTATCGCCAGACGGTGGGCGACGAGGCGTTGTTCGCGGCGCTGCCGCGCCTGCTGGCCTTTGTGCGCTGCGCCATCGACATCCGCAACATCGACGTGCCGGCCGCCAGCCGCAACGGCGTGCTGGTCACGCAGGCCAGCGCGGGCTTCATCCCCTCGGTCAGCGAATGGATCATCGGCGTGATGATTGATTTGAGCCGGCACATCAGCGCGACCACGGCCGATTACCATGCGGGCCGGCCCGTGACGCCCACCATGGGCCGCGAGCTGCGTGGTGCCACATTGGGTGTGATCGGCTTCGGGCAGATCAGCCGCTACCTGTGCGACGTGGCGCTCGCATTGGGCATGCGCATCGTCGTGCACGACCCCTACACGCCCACAGGCCGCAAGGAACTTGAGCAGGTCGAACTGCTTCCCCTGCTGCAGCGCTCCGACTACGTGGTCTGCCTGGCCGCCGCGACCGAAGCCACCGAGAACATGATGAACGCGGCTGCCTTCGCGGCCATGAAGCCTGATGCGTACTTCATCAACGCCTCGCGCGGCAATCTGGTCGATGACGAGGCGCTGATCGCCGCGCTGGACGCCGGCACCATCGCCGGCTGCGCGGTCGACGTGGGCCGCGCGCCCGACCAGATGCCCTCGCCCCGCGTGGCCGCGCACCCGCGCGTCATCGCCTCGCCGCACATAGGCGGCCTCACGCCGCCGGCCGTGGAACACCAGGCCCTGGAAACCGTGGCCCAGGTGGCCGAGCTGCTGCAGGGGCGCGCGCCCAAGGGCGCGGTGAATGCGCAGCAGGCCACACGCTGGCGGCAGGCCACGCGTGCCCCGCAGGCTGCCTGAGAAATCCGTTTTCAACCAATCTCTTTTCCCCGAAAGTTCGTATGCAAGCCACCCAGAACACCACCTACGACGGCGCCTGTGACTGCCACGTGCACATCTACGAAGACGAATACCCCATGGTCCCGAACGTGGCCTGGGTGCCGCCGCACCTGCCGGTGTCGACTTACCGCGAAGTGCAAAAAGCGCTGGGCCTGAGCCGCGCCGTCATCGTCCAGCCCTCGGCCTACGGCTTTGACAACAGCTGCACGCTGGACGCCGTCGCGCAACTCGGCGAACAGGGCCGCGGCATTGCGCTGGTCGCGCCCGAGGTAACGGACGCCGAACTGCAGCGCCTGCATGACGGCGGCATCTGCGGCGTGCGCTACATGATGATCAACCCGGTGCTCAGCTGGGATTCCCTGGAGCCCATGGCCGCGCGCCTGGCAGCCATGGACTGGATGGTCAACCTGCAGCTCGACGGCCGCGATTTCCCGGTGCATGAAGAGATGCTCAAGCGCCTGCCCTGCAAGCTGGTGATAGACCACAACGGCAAGTTTTTAGAACCCGTCAAACCCGACCACCCGGCGTTCCAGTCGCTGCTGCGTGTCCTGGACACCGGCAATGTGTGGATCAAGCTGTCGGCGCCGTATGAGACCTCGAAAGTCGGCACACCCGGCTACGACGACGTGAGCCTGATCGCGCGCACGCTGGCCGAGAAGTTTCCGGAACGCTGTCTGTGGGCGAGTAACTGGCCGCATCCGGGGCGGAATCCGGCGCCTTCCGAAGTCGAGCTTTACGATTTGTTGTTTTCGTGGGTTTCGAGTGATGCTGTGCGGCGGAAGATTCTGGTGGACAACCCGGCGGGGTTGTATGGCTTTTGATGCCGGGTCTTGCGCCGGCGGCGCGCCCTCTGCGTAGGCTTGCCGGCCGGGGTCGCCCGGCCAGCAGAACCAAGTAAGGGAGCGCAAAGGCCGGAGCAAGACCGGCCTACTTCAAAGCCTCACTTCTAGCCGCCTCGAGGACATCGCGAGTCCTCACAGCTTCCCGCCGAGCAGCGTCAGCAAAATCCCCCCCCCCCGACGCGTACAAAATCGCGCGAGAAGAATTCACGATGATGGGCGCCCCATCACGCCAACCAGCCTTGACGGTAGCCACCGCATCACCACCCTGCGCGCCAACGCCAGGAATCAGCAAAGGCAGGACAGGCGCAACGGCCCGCACGCGTTCAATTTCCGCCGGGTATGTAGCGCCCACCACCAACCCAAGCTGGCCATTGAGGTTCCACGGCCCTTGCGCCAGACGCGCAACATGTTCATACAGCAGCGGCTGGCCTTCGATGGACGCAAAGCGCTGGTTCTGCAAATCGTCGCCTCCGGGGTTGGAGGTGCGGCACAGCAAAAACGCGCCCTTGCCTTCGTACTTCAAATACGGCGCGACGGAGTCAAAACCCATGAAGGGCGAGAGCGTCACCGCGTCGGCGCCGTAGCGCTCGAACGCTTCCTTGGCGTATTGCTCGGCGGTGGAGCCGATGTCGCCGCGCTTGGCGTCCAGGATGATGGGCACTTGCGGTGCGACGCGGCGCATGTGTTCCATCAGGCGTTCGAGCTGGCCTTCAGCGCGGTGGGCGGCGAAGTAGGCGATCTGCGGCTTGAAAGAGATCACCAGGTCGGCGGTGGCGTCGACAATCGCGGCACAGAAATCGTAGATCTTGTTGGCGTCGCCCTTGAGCTTGCCGGGGAATTTGGTGGGCTCCGGGTCCAGGCCGACGCAGAGCATGGAGTGGTTCTGGCGTTCTGCGGCGCCCAGCATGTCAAGAAAAGTCATCCCCCATTGTAAATAGAGCCCAATTCTTAACTTAGCATGAGCCGCGGAACCGGCTTTGCCGGGCCGCAGGCGGGCGGCCCCCTCGGGGGGCAGGGAGCCACACGCAGTGGGCGACCGTGGGGGCTCTTGCTTCCCCGAGCAGGTTTTGCCCCAAACCGGGACAATCGCGCAAACCAACGCGACCCACCTGTCCATGCAACTCTCCCGCCGCCAGCTCATACTCCTCGTCCTGCTCACGCTTGTCTGGGGCCTGAACTGGCCGGTGATGAAACTGGGGATCTCGGATTTTCCGGCGCTGACGTTCCGCGCGATCTCGATCTGGCTGGGCATTCCGGTGCTGGGCCTGGCGATGGTGCTGCTCAAGGTGCCGTTCTTCGTGCCGCGCGACAAGTGGCGCGAACTGTTCTGGCTGGCGGCGGCGAACATGTTTGTCTGGCATGCGCTCATCATCCTGGCGGTGAAAAATCTCAGCAGCGGGCGCGCCGCCATCCTGGGCTACACCATGCCGATTTTTTCGGCGCTGCTGGGCGCCTGGTTTTTTGGCGCCAAGCTCAAGCCGCGCAACTGGCTGGGGGTGGCTGCCGCAGCGCTGGGTGTGGCGCTGCTGCTCTGGTATGAGCTGACAAACCTCTCGGGCCGGCCGCTGGGCGTGGTGTGCGCGCTGGTGGCGGCGGCCGTGTGGGCGCTGGGCACGCAGCAACTGCGCAAGACCACCATCGCGGCCGCGACGCTGACGATTTCGTTCTGGATGACGGTGATGACGGCCGTGATGCTGACCGCGCTCGGCATCGTGTTTGAAATGCCGCAGTGGAAAGCGCCCTCGCCCACGACCTGGGCCGCGATTCTTTACAACGCGGTGCTGATCTTCGGCTTTGCGCACGCCGCCTGGTTCACGCTGGCCCGCGCGTTGCCGCCCGTGGCCTCGACGCTGAGCGTGATGATGATTCCCATCCTGGGCGTGTTCTCGGGCGCGCTGGGCCTGGGCGAAGTGCTGCACTGGCAGGACTGGGCCGCGGTGGTCTTGATGGTGGTGGCGATCGCCTCGGTGCTGGCGCCCAGCCGGGACGCCGCCAAGGCTTGATGAAGCAGCCTCAGCTTGCGGCGGGCGTAGCCACCCGGCTCATGGCCAGGCACAAATCGTCCCAGGCCTTGGCCTTGTCGGACGAATTGCGCAGCAAATAGGTGGCGTCATAAGTCACCACCGTCTGCGCGCCGTGCAACGCGTGCACCTGGCCGCGCAGCTTGCCAAAGGGTTCGCTGGACTGCAGCAAGGCCTGGGCCGCCAGGCGGCCCATGACCAGCACCACGTCGGGCTGCGCGCTGGCCAGCAGGGCCGGCAACGCCTCGGGCAGGGCGGCGCCCCCGCCGGCCGCGGCGCCGCGCACCAGCGGCGCGAGCAGCACCACACCGGCCTTGTTCAAACGCGCGGCGCGCAGCATGTTGTCGAGCAGCTTGCCGGCTTCGCCCTCGAAAGGGTTGAAGGGTTCGCGTTGCAGCGCGGCCGCTGGCGTTTCGGCCAGCACCAGCCAGCGCGCGCCCTCAGCATGGGCGGCTTCGGCATACAGCGCCTGCGCGGCGCCCATGCTCCAGGCGCCGGAAGTGCTGGCAGGTGCGGCGGCTTCGCGCGCCACGGCTTGCGGCGCGGCCACTGGGGGGCGCGCTGGCGCGGGCGCGGTCCGAACAGGCGGCGGCGCTTCGCGCACGGCGGGGGCCGCGGCGGGCATCGCCTCCTGCGGGGCGACAGCAACAGCCGCCTCCACCACGGCTTCAGCCGCGGGGGGCGCCGACATCGGAAGCCAAACGCGCACGCCCATTTCGCGCAGCATGGCGCGGTGGCGTTTGTCGAGGTCCAGGCTCATAGGGCGTAGCTCATGACCACGGCGTCTTCGCGCACCGAGGCATTAGCCGGGTAATAGTTGCGGCGCGTGCCGACGTGGCGAAAGCCATAGCGCTCGTAAATGGCCTTGGCGCGCGTGTTGCTCACGCGCACTTCCAGCCAAAGCCATTGCGCGCCCTGCCCGCGCGACCAGATGGCCAGCGCGTCGAGCATGATGCGCGCCCAGCCCTGGCGCTGATGTTCGGGCGCCACGGTGATGTTGAGCAGATGCACCTCGTCCACGCCCTTCATGGCAACGAAGTAGCCCAGCAGTTCGGCGCCGGGCGCATTGCCGCCCGTCAGCACCTGCGCCTGGTAGCCGGCGTTGAGCGAATCGAGGAAGTTGCCTTGCGTCCAGGGGTGGTCGTAGGCACTTTGCTCCACACGCAGCACCGCATCCAGCCATGCGGGGGTCATGGCTTCGAACTGGGCTTCAAGGGGCTTGAGGATGGCGTTCATTTTGGAAGAGAGGAGGCCTCGGCGAGGAGCTTGGCGGCCTTGACCTGGTCGCGCTCTTCGGTGGTGAGCGCTACTTTATCGCGAACGTAGAGCGGAAGGGCCAGCGCCGCGTCCACGCACTGCCCGGCGGCGGCCAGCACGGGCGCCAGGCGCAGCAGGGCGGCGGCCGTGGGCAAGGCCTCGGCCTGCGCCGGCAGATTCACCGGAAGGCGTCCGGCATACACGGCAAACACATTGCCCGCGAGCAGGTGGGCCGCCGCGTCGGGCACAAAGGCCTCGGGCCGCACCCGCTCGCCGTCGCCGAGCGAGCGGCACAAGCCGCCGCTGAATTCAAAGCTCTGCACATACATCTCGTCCATGCGCGCATCGAGCAGCGCCGTGACCGTGAAGGGCTCTGGAGACTCCACCGCGCCGAATTTCCGGAAGCGCGCTTCCTCGGCCACGGCCATCAGTGTGTCTATGGGCAGCACGGGCAGGCCCGCGCCCTCATTGGCGCCCAGCGCCAGACCCTGGGCCACGGCGCAGGCAGTGCGCAGGCCGGTGAACGAGCCCGGGCCGCGCCCGAAGACGATGGCATCCAGCTCACCCAGCGCCAGGCCGGCCTCGGCCAGCAGCGCGAGGATGGCCGGGATCAGTGTGGCCGAGGCCTGCGCGCCGCCCGGGCCGCTGTGCTGCCAGGTACGCGCGCCGTCGGTCACGGCGACCGACATGCGGTCCGTGCTGGTGTCAAAGGCGAGGAATTTGAGAAATTGCGGCATTCGGGCTGGCAGGTCTGGCAGGGGCCGGCAGCGCTTGAATCAAGGACTACCGGGCATATGTACCCGATTATCCGCGCCAATGGCCGGCGCCCTGCCGCGATAATCCCCGCATGACCCATGACTTGCCGCGTCCGCGCGCGCCGCGCACTGTTGCGCTCACCGTGCTGGCCGCCGTGCTGGCCTGTGCCGGCCCCGCCGGCCTCGCGCAAACTGCGCCCCGCCTGCCCGCCGTGATCGAAAAAGCCCTGGTGCGCGCCAAAGTGCCACCATCCGCCGTGTCCATGATGGTGGTGGAGGCCGGCAGCGGCAAGACGCCGCGCCTGGTCTGGCGCAGCGATGCGCCCATGAATCCGGCTTCGGTCATGAAGCTGGTGACGACGTATTCAACGCTGGACGCGCTGGGCCGCGACTTCACCTGGAAAACCACGGTGCTGCTGGACGGCAGCCTCTCGAACGGCCTGCTCAACGGCAATATGGTGGTGCGCGGCGGCGGCGACCCGAAGCTGGTCGTCGAGCGCCTGCAGGCCTTGCTGGCCGAAGTGCAGGCCGGCGGCGCACGCGCGATACGCGGCGACATCGTGCTGGACCGCAGCGCCTTCAGCGTGCCCGCCACCGACCCGGGCGAGTTCGACGGCGAGCCGCTGCGGCCCTATAACGCGCGGCCCGATGCACTGTTGATCAACTTCAAGACCTTCGTGATGACCTTCACGCCGGACATTCCGAACAAGCGCGCGCTGGTGCGCTATGAGCCGCCGCTGGCCGGCGTGGAAGTGGCGGGCAGCGTGCCCATGGTGCGCGTGGGCCGCTGCGGCGACTGGCGCAGCGAGCTGCGCGCCAGCGTCGAGAACCCCACCACGATTGAATTCCTGGGCACCTACCCCTCGGCCTGCGGCGAGAAAATCTGGCCCAGCGCCTATGCCGATCCCAACAGCTTCGCGGCGCGCGCCATCGAAGGCTCGTGGCGGCAGCTGGGCGGGCTGCTGACCGGCACGGTGCGCGACGCCACGCCCCCCGAACTGGCGATGCTGCGCAGCAGCGGGACGCTGTCGGGCCAGAAGGCGCCCGTGCGCTTTGACTATGCCTCGGCGCCGCTGGTGGAGATGGTGCGCGACGTCAACAAGTATTCGAACAACATCATGGCGCAGCACCTGTTCCTGACGCTGGGCCTGCATGCCAACCTGGGCCAGCCCAAAAGCGGCACGCTGGAATCGGCGCATGCCGCGCTGGCCGCCTGGTGGCGCAAAACCCTGCCGGGCACCACGCCGCCAGTGATGGACAACGGCTCGGGCCTGAGCCGCAGCGAACGCATCAGCGCCGCCGGCCTCACGGCCCTGCTGCAGCACGCCGCCAAAAGCCCGCTGGCCGCCGACCTGGCCGATTCGCTGCCGGTGGCCGGTGTGGATGGCACGCTGCGCGAGCGCGGTAAAAGTGTCGCGGGCCAGGCTTTTTTGAAGACCGGATCGCTGCGCGACGTGACCGCCATTGCCGGTTATGCCAACGGCAGCAGCGGCACGCGTTACATCATCGTGGGCCTGGTCAACCACCCGAACGCCTCCGCCGCGCGGCCGGCGCTGGATGCGCTGCTGGAATGGACCGTGAAAGAGGTCGCTCGCTAGGGTTTTGTCAATGGCCCCGGAGACCCGAGTTATCCCTGCCGCCTGTGGACAAGTCTGTTGATGATGCCGGGGCTGGAAGACGAGAGCGCCATCTGGCGCGGCCTGCGTCACAATGCCTGAAATTTGGGCACTTTTTGCGCTTCCCGCCATTTCTGTCTGTCCATGCCGACAGATCCACCGGAGCTCGCACCATGTCAAGGCCACCTACACCCGGCTATTGCCTGGTCCTTACCACGGTTTCCACGGCGCAGCAGGCCGAAACACTGGCCCGCCAGATCGTAGAAGCCGGCTTGGGCGCCTGCGTGCAGATAGAGGCCGTCCGCAGCATCTACCGCTGGCAGGGCGCGCTGTGCGACGAGCCCGAGCAGCGCCTGTCCATCAAGACGCGGGCTGATCGCTTCGAGGCGCTGGAGCGCTTTATCCGCGCGCATCACAGCTACGAGACGCCCGAAATCGTGCAGGTGCCCATCACAGCCGGGTCGGCGGCGTACTTGCAATGGATCGATGAAGGAAGCCAGGGCGGGCCGGACGAACCGGAGCCCGAAGGGCAATTCGCGCTGCCCTGAGAACAGCGTCTAGGAACGCGCTTCGCGCAAGGAGGCCGCCAGCAGGCCCAGGCCCAACGCGCCCACGGCGACCGAGGCGATGCGGTTGAAAGTTCCACGCGCGCCGGAATACGCGAGTCGCACGCGCTCACGCGAAAACAAATAAGCCAGCAGCAGGTGCCAGCACAGCGCGTTGGTGATGATCATCGCCACAGCCGCCGCTTGAAGACCCGCGCTGGGCGCCGCCGGGAAAGACGCCGCGAACACGCTGCCGAAAAACAGTGCCGACTTGGGGTTGGTGATATTGGTCAGAAAACCCAGGCGGAAGGCCGCGGCCGAAGACACCGCCGGGCCACGACCGTCCAGTGCCGCGCTACCGGAGCGCCAGAGGCGGCTGGCAACGTAGAGCAGGTACAGGCCGCCGGCCACCTGCAACGCCAGGCGCAGCCCCGGAAAGACCTGGAAGATCGCATTGACGCCCAGCACCGCACACAACGACCAGATGGCGGCGCCCGCCGTCACGCCGAGCGCCGCGAACACCGCGCTGCGCGCGCGGTCGCTGGCGGCCAGTTGCGAGACCAGCAGCACGTTGGCGCCGGGGCTCATCATGGCCGCGACGTGAAGAAACCAGATAGTGAAGAGGATGGAGAACATGGGGGAACGCCTTGTGATGACGGGTGCCGGCCATGATAGCGGCGCGGAAAGAAACGCGCTTCAGCTCGCGGCGGCGCGCCCCAGCCGGTCGCGCACGCCGTCCCATTCGGCATGCGGCGGCGGGTTTTCCACCCAGATCAGCTTGACGCCCTTGGCGTCGAAGTCGCGCAGCACGGCGAACAGCTGCTGGGCGGTGGCCAGCGCGTCGTCGGGCATGCGTCGGTACAGCACCTTGTCGGACTTGATGCGCACAATGCTGCGCGCATAGACCGCGATGTGGGCCGCGTCGGCGCCCAGCAGATCCAGTGCGGTTTGTATCGCTCCGGCGTCCATCAGGCGCAGCTTGGCGTTGGGCGCGTAGTGCGACTCCAGCGTGCCGGAGGCGCGCGGCGCGGCCCCCAAAGCTTCTTGTTCAAATTCGTCCTTGCTGAGGACGGCTTCACCGCAAGCGGCCTCCAGCTGCGCGGGCGTGAGGACGCCGGGGCGCAGCAGCACGGGCCGGCCGCGCGTGCAGTCGACGATGCTGGACTCGATGCCGACCTCGCAGGGCCCGCCGTCCAGCACCAGCAGGCTGTCGCCGAACTCCTGCTGCACATGCTGCGCGGTGGTGGGGCTGACGCGGCCGAAGCGGTTGGCGCTGGGGCCGGCCACGCCGGTGTTGCAGGCCTTGAGGAAAGCCAGCGCGACGGGATGCGAGGGGCAGCGCAGGCCTATCGAATCCTGGCCGCCGGCCGCGGCGGCGGCCACGCCCGGCTTGCGCGGCAGGATGACGGTGAGCGGCCCGGGCCAGAAGGCCTTGATCAGGCGGGCGGCAAAAGGCGGCACGCCGGCGGCGTAGTCGTTGACTTGCGCGGCTTCGGCCACGTGCACGATGAGCGGGTGGTCGGACGGCCTGCCCTTGGCCGCGAAGATGCCGGCCACGGCTTTGTCGCTGGACGCGTCGGCGCCCAGGCCGTACACCGTTTCGGTCGGGAAGCCGACGAGCTCGCCGGCCTGGATACGGCGGGCGGCCTCAGCAATGGCCTGCGGGTCGGTGCCGGACAGGATCATCAGATGTCTTCGAGGCCGGGCAGCCCCAGGATGGCCGCCGCCCGGCGCGCCGTGGCCTTGACGCCGGCGACGTCGGCGCCGGTGATGTTGAGGTGGCCCATCTTGCGGCCAGCGCGCGCTTCGGTCTTGCCGTAAAGGTGCAGGTGCGTGCCGGGCAGGGCCAGCACGGCCTGCCAGTCGGGCGTGCGGGCATTGCCTTGCGCATCGAGCCAGACGTCGCCCAGCAGGTTGAGCATGACGGCCGGCGAATGCTGGCGCGGCTCGGGCAGCGGCAGGCCGGCCATGGCGTGCACCTGCAGGTCGAACTGCGAGACGTCGCAGGCGTCCATGGTGTAGTGGCCGCTGTTGTGGGGGCGCGGCGCCATTTCATTGACGACCAGCGCGCCATCGGCGCTGCCGTCGTCGACCAGGAAAAACTCGACGCAGAGCACGCCGACGTAGCCGACGTGGTGGGCGATGGTGTGGGTGGCCGCCAGCGCCCGCTGCGCCAGGGCGGCCGGCATATTGCCTTCATAGGCCTGGGTGATGGCCAGGATGCCGTCGACGTGCACATTGCGCTGGGGCGCGAAGCTCACGATGCGGCCGTCCCAGCCGCGCGCCACGATGACCGAGCACTCGGCCTTGAGCGGCAGCATTTTTTCAAGGACGCAGGGTGCCTGCTTGAGGCCGGCCCAGGCGGCGGAGAGTTCGGCGGCATTCTTGACGCGGACCTGGCCCTTGCCGTCGTAGCCCATGCGCGCGGTTTTCAGGATGCCGGGCAGCAGATCGGCCGGCACGGCGCGCAGCTGTGCTTCGGTTTCTATGACCGCATAGGGCGCGCAGCTGACGCCGGCCAGCGCGCCCGATTCGGCGGCGCTGGCGGTGAAATGGGATTTTTCCTCGATGCGATTTTGCGCGATGGCGACGGCGGCGGCCCCCGGCGCGACGGGGCGGCCGGCGGCCAGCGCCTGCAGCGCGGCGGCGGGCACGTTTTCAAATTCGGTGGTGACGGCGGCGCACAGCGCGGCCAGCTGCTTGAGCCCCTGTTCGTCGCTGTAGCCAGTCTGGATGTGGTGGTGGCTGACCAGGCCGGCCGGGCTTTGCGCGTCGGGGTCCAGCACGGCGGTGAAGTAGCCCAGGCGCTGCGCGGCGTGCACAAACATGCGGCCCAGCTGGCCGCCGCCCATCACGCCCAGCGTGGCGGGCTGGCCGGAGGCGGAAACGGTGCCGGGGAAAACGGGGAGTCCGGAAGGAAGGCTCATGCGGGCGGCAGGGTCATGGCGTGCGCGGCGGCGGTCTGCCCGGCGCGGAAAGCCTGCAGCTGGGCGGCCAGCGCCTTGTCGTGCAGGGCCAGCATGGCGACGGCGAACAGGGCCGCATTGGCCGCGCCGGCGTTGCCGATGGCGAAGGTGGCGACGGGAATGCCCTTGGGCATCTGGACGATGCTGTGCAGCGAATCGACGCCTTGCAGGTGTTTGCTGGCCACCGGCACGCCCAGCACCGGTACGGCGGTCTTGGCGGCCAGCATGCCGGGCAGGTGGGCGGCGCCGCCGGCGCCGGCGATGATGGCCTGCAGGCCCCGGCCGTGGGCGGCTTCGGCATAGGCGAACATCTCGTCGGGCATGCGGTGGGCCGACACCACGCGGGCTTCATGCGCCACGCCGAACTGCGTGAGGATCTGCACCGCGTGCTGCATGGTCTCCCAGTCGCTGCTGGAGCCCATCACCACGCCCACCAGGGGGGCCGCCGTCTTGTTTGTCGTCGTCATTGGGACCTTCTGGGTCTTGGGGTTTGCGGGGCCGTGAGCCCGTAACCCCTGATTTTAAGGGTTAGGCGCGCGGGCGGCGGCAAACCGGGCCTGCATGCTATCGTTTGGGCCAGCGCCCAGGCCTCGCCGGGCTGTAGCCGCCCCGCGCCGCAGCGGTTGAAACCTTTCTTTCCAGCCCCACTTTTCACTGAATCATGATCGACGTCACCATTGCCAATTTCGAAGCGGAAGTTGTTGCCGCTTCCATGACCACCCCCGTGCTGATCGACTTCTGGGCGCCGTGGTGCGGCCCCTGCAAGTCGCTGGGCCCGATTCTGGAAAAAGTGGAAGCGGAATACGCCGGGCGCTTCAAGCTCGTGAAGATCGACTCCGACCAGGAGCAGCAACTGGGCGCGGCTTTCGGCATCCGCAGCATCCCGACCTGCATCCTGATGATGAACGGCCAGCCGGTGGACGGTTTTACCGGCGCCCTGCCCGAAGGCAAGGTCAAGGAATTCCTCGACAAACACCTGCAGCCCGCCGATGAACTGCCCGAAGAACAGGAACTGGCGCTCGAGGAAGAAAGCACCGACCCGGCCGCCGTGCTCGAAAAACTCCAGCACGCGGTCGCCGCCAACCCGGCCGACGACAACGCGCGCTTCGACTACGTGAAGCTGCTGCTGCAGCTGGGCCGCGAGGACGACGCCAAGGTGGCGTTCGCACCGGTGATCGCGCAGACCACGGTGGTGCGGCGTTTTGATTCGCTCAAGCGCTGGATGGACGCGATGGATTTTGTGGCCAGGCAGGATGCCGGCGCCGTAGAGGGCCTGGACGCCAGGATCGCCGCCAACAAGCGGGACTTCGAAGCCCGTTTTGACAAGGCGCGCGGCTTGATGGTGCAGCAGCGCTGGACCGAAGCGCTGGATGAATTACTCGAAATCCTGATGCGCGACAAGGCCTGGAACGAGGAACTGGCGCGCAAGACTTACATCGCCATCCTGGACGTCATGGAAGCGCCCAAACCCAAGGTGGCCGACGGGCAGATTCCGCCCGAAGACGCTACGGTAGCCACCTACCGCCGCCGCCTGAGCAGCGTGATCCTCAGCTAAACCCTGCTCAAGAGCCGAAGAACCATCGGGTCAGGGCGAACGCAAAACCAAAGAGCGCCGCGTAACCGGCAACTTCCACGCTGAATTCGCGGCGCGATTCGCGCCAGGCGCGCAGCCGCTCGACCAGCAGGCCCGCCACCACGGGTGCCAGCAGCAGGTTGAGGATTTGCAGCCAATGCAGGCGTATCGCCAGGTGGGGCACGACCAGCACGGTCAGCAGCCCGGCGGCAATGCCGGTCATGACGGACCATGCGGCCTCTTGCGCCGCCGTCAGTTCATGGTCGCGGCCGCGCAGCTTGTACCAGGCGGCCTTGAACACGCCGCCGAACATCTCGCCGAAAAGCTGCAGAAACAGCTCGCCGAAAAACTCGAACAGCAGTTCCAGCAGGAATTCCATCGCGGCGCCGGGCTGGCCTTGGGCCTCAGGCCGTCAAACGCGTCAATGCTTCCTGGTACTTGGCGGCCGTTTTGGCAATCACGTCGGGTGGCAACGGAGGCGCCGGAGGCGTCTTGTCCCAGGGCTTTCCGTTGATGCGCACGGCTTCGAGCCAGTCGCGCACGAACTGCTTGTCGTAGCTGGGCGGGTTCGCGCCCAGCGCGTAGGCGGCCTCATAACCCTCGATGGGCCAGTAGCGCGAGGAGTCGGGCGTCAGCACCTCGTCCATCAGCGTGAGCGTGCCGTTTTCATCGAGGCCGAATTCGAACTTGGTGTCGGCAATGATGATGCCCTTGGTCAGCGCGAAGGCGGCGGCGGTGCTGTAAATCTCGATGCTGATTTTTTTGATCTGCGCGGCGAGCTCGGGGCCGACGACTTTCACGACCTGCTCGTAGCTGATGTTCTCGTCGTGCTCGCCGGCTTCGGCCTTGGCCGCCGGCGTGAAGATGGGCTCGGGCAGCTTGCCGGCGTTCTTCAGGCCCGCGGGCAGCGGCACGCCGCAGACGGCCTGGCTTTCCTGGTATTCCTTCCAGCCGCTGCCGGCCAGGTAGCCGCGCACCACGGCCTCGACGGGGATGGGCTTCAGGCGCTTGACCAGCATGGAGCGGTTCACCACCTGCGGCACTTCGGCCGGCGTGACCACGCTTTCGGGTGTTTCACCGGTCAGGTGGTTGGGGCAGATGTGGCCCAGCCTGGCAAACCAGAACAGCGCCATCTGCGTGAGCAACGCGCCCTTGCCGGGAATCGGCTCGCCCAGGATGACGTCGAAGGCGCTGAGCCGGTCGCTGGCCACCATCAGCAGCCTGTCCTTGCCCACGGCGTAGTTGTCGCGCACCTTGCCGCGCGCGAGCAGGGGCAGGGAAGTCAGGGCGGAGGTGTGGAGAGCTTGGGTCATGGTGCGGACGTGGGGGAGAAAGTCAAAGTAAAAAGCCCACGACTCGCAAGAGCCGCGGGCTTTGAATTATCGCCAATCCGCAGCTGCGGCTGGCGGGAATTTTCAGTGAACGACCTGGGCCAGCTCGCCCTTGGCGTATTTGGCGGCCACGACCTGCAGGGTGTCGCCCTTGATCCTGGCGCCCTGGCCTTCGCAGCCGAACTCGATGTAGCGCTGCTTGCACAGGGCCTTGGCGGCTTCGCGGGCGGGCTTGAGCCACTCGCGGGCGTCGAATTTTTCGGGGTTTTCAGCCAGGAACTTGCGCACCGCGCCGGTCATGGCCAGGCGGATGTCGGTGTCGATGTTGATCTTGCGCACGCCGTGCTTGATGGCTTCCTGGATTTCCTCGACCGGCACGCCGTAGGTTTCCTTCATGTTGCCGCCGTACTGGCGGATGATGGCCAGCATTTCCTGCGGCACGGAGGACGAGCCGTGCATCACCAGGTGGGTGCTGGGGATGCGCTTGTGGATTTCCTTGATGCGGTCGATGGCCAGGATGTCACCGGTGGGCTTGCGGGTGAATTTGTAGGCGCCGTGGCTGGTGCCGATGGCGATGGCCAGCGCGTCGATCTGCGTGCGCTTGACGAAATCGGCGGCCTGCTCTGGGTCGGTCAGCAGCTGCTCACGCGTCATGGTCGCGTCGGTGCCGTGGCCGTCTTCCTTGTCGCCCTTCATGGTTTCCAGCGAACCCAGGCAGCCGAGCTCACCTTCGACGGTGACGCCGTACTTGTGGGCCAGCTGCGAGACCTTTTTGGTCACGTCGACGTTGTATTCATAGCTGGCGATGGTCTTGCCGTCGGCTTCGAGCGAACCGTCCATCATCACCGACGAAAAGCCGAGGTTGATGGCGCCCTGGCAGACGTCGGGGTTCTGGCCGTGGTCCTGGTGCATGACCAGGGGGATGTTGGGATACATCTCGATGGCCGCTTCGATCAGGTGCTTGATGAAGGGTTCACCGGCGTATTTGCGGGCGCCGGCGCTGGCCTGCAGGATGACGGGCGCGCCGGTTTCCTTGGCCGCTTCCATCACGGCTTGCACCTGCTCAAGGTTGTTGACGTTAAAAGCCGGAATGCCGTAGCCGTTGACTGCCGCATGGTCCAGCAGCTCGCGCATCGAAACGAGTGCCATGATCAGAATCCCCAGAAAGTTAAAAACGCTGCCAGAAAAAGGCGGGTTCCCGGCGGAAGGCCGTGCAACACGAGGGCTGCCTGGTGGGCCGTAACCGCGAAGTAACCGAAGGCCTCATTCTACCGGCTGCGTAAAGACCATTTATTTAAGAAGTTAGCGGCAGAACCATGCGGTAACACCGTGTAAAAGGCACGGGCGCGGAAGTCTGCCCAAAGCGGCCGCCGTGCACGTCCATCACGCGGCCCACGATTTTGTGGCCCAGGCCCAGCCTTTCGCCGGAAGGCGCGGCTGCGCCCTGGCGGGCCTGGCCGTCATCGCAGACCTGCAGCCACGCCGTGCCGCCATCACGACCCCACTGGACGCAAACAAAAGTGCCCCGGGATGTGTGCTGCAGCGCGTTGTCGATGAGGTTGCGCAGGGCCAGTTCGAGCAGCAGCGGATGGGCCAGCACCTCGATCCCTTCCTCGCCCTGCACGCTGAGCGTGTGCCCGCTTTCCCAGGAAGCCTGCGCGTAGCCGGCCACCACCTGCCCGGCCAGGGCGCCGAGGTCCAGGCGCCGCATCTGCTGCTGCAGGTCGGCGCGGCTGGCCCGCGCCAGCGCCAGCAGCTGGGTAATGACGTGCCCGGCGCGCATCGCGTCGGCGCCTATCTGCGCCAGCGCCTGCTCGCGCTCGGCGGGCGAAAGCTCTCCGCGCAGCGAGGCCGCCTGCAGGGCAATGGACGACAGCGGAGTGCGCAGCTCATGCGCCACTTCGCTGGCGAGCTGGCGTTCGCGCTCCAGCGAGGCCTGCTGCTGGGCCACCAGCGTGTTGATGGAGCGCACGACCGAGTTGAATTCGCGGTAAGGATGCCTGGCTTCCAGGCGCTCTGCCTTGTCCACCTCAAGCTCGGCCACGTCGCGCGACAGCGACTGCAGGGGCCGCAAGCCGCGCCAGATGGCCGCGCCCAGCGCAAGCGCCACCACGGGCAGCAGCCACAGGCCAGGCTCGGCCAGCTGGCCGGCGACGTCGGCGGCCATGTCGTCGCGCTCGTCGGCGCGCACCAGCACCATGACCTGGCGCGTATGCGAGGCGTCCCACTGCGAAAAGCTGCGCCAGGTGGCCGGCGGGGTGCCCAGTTCCAGGTCGGCGAAACCGGACTGTTCGCTGAACGGCGGCAGGGGCGCATCGCCTGAACGGGCCAGCACCCGGCCGCCGGCGTCACGCACCAGCACGCTGAGGGAGGGCTGGTAGTCGTGGCTTTTGAGCGTGGGAATGATGGGGCGGGCGGTTTCCCGGGCGGCATCCACAAAGGGCGGCAGGTCCAGGTTGAGCATGAGGGCGGCCGTGCCGGCCAGGTGCCCGTCGGTCAGCTCGCCCGCCTCGTGGACGCCGGTGCGGTAGCCCACCGCCACGAAGCCGGCCCACACCAGCAGCAGCGCCGCCATCACCCACAGCAAAAGCCGGCGCGTGAGCGAAGCCTGCCGGTGCACTGCGGACTTCATGCGCCGTCCTCGCGCGGGATGAAATAGCCGACGCCGCGCATGGTCTGGATCAGGCCCTCGCCCAGCTTGCGCCGCAGGTGGTGCACATGCACCTCGACCGCGTTGCTGCCGACGGCATCCTGCCAGTTGTAAAGGCGCGCTTCGAGCTGCTGGCGCGACAGCACCCGGCCGCGCGATTCGAGCAGCAGGAGCAGCAGGCCGAATTCGCGCGGCGCCAGTTCAACAACCTGCCCCGCGCGCAGCACCGTGCGGGCCGCCGGGTCTATCACCAGCTCGCCATGCACCAGCAGCGGGTGAGCGCGGCCCGCCGCGCGCCGCAGCAGCGCGCGCATGCGCGCCTCGAGCTCGTCCAGGTCGAAGGGTTTGACCAGGTAGTCGTCGGCGCCCAGGTTGAGGCCTGAAATGCGGTCGGCGACCTGGTCGCGCGCGGTCATGATGAGCACCGGCGTCAGCGGGTCGGGCAGCGCCGCTGGCGCGCCTGCGCGGCCGTGCCGCAGCCGCAGCAGCAGGTCGCCGCCGTCGCCATCCGCCAGCCCCAGGTCCAGCAGCACCAGGTCAAAGGGCTCACTGGACAGGGCCGACCACGCGGAGCCCAGGCTGGCGCAGCTATCCACCGCATAGCCCCGCTGCTGCAGGTTGGTCCGCAGGCCCAGGGCGATGCCGGCATCGTCTTCGACCACCAGGATTCGCATCGCGCCATTGTCGGCGCTTCGGGCGGCGGCAGGGTGTATCGCAGGGCGCCCGCAAGGCCTTAAGGATGCGTTAAGACGCCCCCTCTATCTTGCGGCTTCCCCTTCCCGGATCACCCCCACCCCCGCGAAATCCCATGACCGCATCCCCCTCCACCGGCGACGGCACTCCCCTTGTGTCACGTGTTTTCCTGGGAACACTGCTCAGCCTCGCACTGCTCATCGCCTGGGACCTTTCGAGCCTGGATCTGTGGATGGCGCACTGGTTCGGTTCTGCAGCGGGATTTCCGCTGGAGGACCACTGGTTCTGGCGCGGCACGCTGCACGACGACATCCGCTGGTTGCCCTGGGCGGTCGAGCTGGCGCTGCTGGCGGCCGTGGCCCGGCCTTTCGGCGCCCTGCGGCGGCTGGCCGTGGAACGCCGCGCGCAACTGGGGCTGACCACCTTGGCCTCTTTGCTGGTGGTGTCCACCCTCAAGCTGCACAGCCTTACCAGTTGCCCCTGGGAACTGCATGAGTTCGGCGGCACGGTGGCCTATGTGTCGCACTGGGCCTGGGGGGTGCATGACGGCGGCAGCGGCGGCTGCTTTCCGGGCGGCCACGCCTCCGCGGGTTTTGCGTTTCTGGGCGGTTTTTTTGCGTTTCGCCACACACTGCCCCGGACGGCGCAACGCTGGCTGGCCGGCGCGCTGCTGGCGGGTCTGGTGCTGGGCGTGGCGCAGCAGGTGCGAGGCGCCCACTACATGAGCCACACGCTCTGGACGGCCTGGTTGTGCTGGGCCTCGGCAGCGCTGGCCGACAACATCGTCAGCCAGATGATTTCACAAAGGCCGCGACCCGCTCAAGCACAGGCGCCCGCCCTCGCAATACCGAAGCCATAGACCCCAGCAGGGTCGCGTGGCCGACGCCGTCAAACAACTCCGACTGCACGCGCACGCCGCTGTCCCGAAGCCGGCGGGCCAGTGCCACGGTATTGCGCTGCGGGTTGACGGTGCGATCCTCGGCGGCCGCGAGCAGCAGCGCGGCAGGTGAAGCCCGCGAGGCATGCGCCAGCGGCTGGCTGTCGGCCGGCGTGGCCGGCCACTCGAACGCCACCCGGGACTGGGGATCGACGATGGGCAGGAAGTCGTAAGGGCCGGCCAGGCCTATCCAGCCGGCCAGCTGCGAGGGCGCCATGCCCTCGGCCCGCAGCCAGCGCGGGTCGAGCGCGAGCATGGCGGCGTTGTAGGCGCCGGCACTGTGGCCCATCACGAACAGCGGGGCCGGGTCTGCACCGAATTCCGCGGCACGGTCCCTGACCCAGCGCACGGCGCGCGCGCTGTCCTGCACAAAAACCGGGTAGCGGACCGCCGGGCTCAGCCGGTAGTCGGCAATGAGGGCGACGATGCCCCGCGAGGCCAGGGCTTCGCCGACAAAGCGGTAATCGGCGCGCTCGCCGGAGGACCAGTTGCCGCCGTAAAAAAACACCACCAGCGGCGCGTTGCGCCTTTCGCCGGCGGGCTGGTAGACATCGAGCCGCTGGCGCAGTTCAGGCCCGTAGGCCAGCCCTTCGCTGCGGCGGTAAGTGTCGTCGGGCACCGTGGCATTGAGGAGGTCGACAGCCGAGCATGCGGTGAGCAGCGCGGGCAGCATGGCAAAAAGTGAGCGTCTGGGCAATCTGGAATCTATGTTGGGCATGGACTTCAGAATACGCAGGCAAGGGCCCCGCTGGATTCAGCCGATCTTCCCAGGCTGCATAGGACAAGGCCTTTAAGAGCACGGGACTCTTTGTTCCAGCAGGGGCCGCGGAACGGGCTTTGCCCGGCCGCAGGCGCAGCGGCCCCCTCGGGGGGCAGGGAGCTACACGAAGTGAGCGACCGTGGGGGCCATATCTATGCCACTCTGCATATCTTCAGCATGTTGGTGCCGCCAGGCGCGCCCATGGGCTCGCCGCAGGTGATGGCGTACACGTCGCCGCTTTGCACGATGTTGCGGCGCAGCAGGTGACCTTCGGCCTGCTCGAGCGCGGTGTCGCGGTCGGCACTGGTATCCATCAGCAGGGGGCGCACGTTGCGGTAGATCGCCATCTTGCGCTGGGTGGCCAGGCGCGGCGTGAGCGCGTAAATCGGCACGCGGATGTCGTGGCGGCTCATCCACAAAGGGGTGGAGCCGCTGTCGGTCAGCGCGACGATGGCCTTGGCGCCCAGGTGGTGCGCGGTGAACAGCGCGCCCATGGCGATGGACTGGTCGATGCGGCTGAAGGTCTTGCCGGAGAAGTCGCCTTCCAGTTCCTTGTATTCGGCCTTCTCGGCTTCCTCGCAGATCTTGGCCATTTCCTCGACGGTCTCCAGCGGGTACTTGCCGGCGGCGGTTTCGGCGCTGAGCATCACCGCGTCGGTGCCGTCCAGCACCGCGTTGGCGACGTCGCTGACCTCGGCGCGCGTGGGCACCGGGTTGACGATCATGGATTCCATCATCTGCGTGGCGGTGATGACGACCTTGTCGCCGGCGCGGGCCATCTTGATCATGCGTTTTTGCAGCGCCGGCACGGCGGCGTTGCCGACTTCGACGGCCAGGTCGCCGCGGGCGACCATGATGCCGTCGCTGACGCGCAGGATTTCTTCCAGTTTGGGAATGGCTTCGGCGCGTTCAATCTTGGCGATCAGGCCGGGCTTGTGTTTGTAGGGCGCGGCGGCCACGTTGCAAAGCTGGCGCGCCATTTCCATGTCGGTGGCGTTTTTGGGGAAACTCACGGCGACGTAGTCGGCCTGGAAACTCATGGCCGTCTTGATGTCTTCCATGTCCTTGGCGGTCAGCGCCGGGGCGGTGAGGCCGCCGCCCTGCTTGTTGATGCCCTTGTTGTTGGACAGCTCGCCGCCCAGCTTGACGGTGGTGTGCACTTCCTCGCCGCGCACCACGTCCACCGTGAGCACGATCAGGCCGTCGTTGAGCAGCAGCACGTCGCCGGCTTTCACGTCGCGCGGCAGTTCCTTGTAGTCCAGGCCCACCCCCTTGAGGTCACCGGGCTCGGTGCGGGAGGCGTCGAGCACGAACTTGCCGCCGGGCTCGAGTTGGACCTTGCCTTCGGCGAACTTGCCGACGCGGATCTTGGGGCCCTGCAGGTCGGCCATGATGGCGACTTCACGGCCAGCGCGCTGGGCGGCTTCGCGCACCAGCTTGGCCCGGTCCACATGGTCCTGGGCCGTGCCGTGGCTGAAATTGAGGCGCACCACGTTGACGCCGGCGCGGATCATTTTTTCCAGCAGTGCGGGGTCACTGGAGGCGGGCCCGAGGGTGGCAACGATCTTGGTGGCGCGACGCGGCATAGTGAATGTCTCCATGTAATTTAGTTTCCGATTTTCACACGGAAACGGTTACAAAGGCGTTACCAACTGGGCGCATGGGCCATCGCACGGCCCTTTGTGGCGGGCACGAAGGCGCTCAGCCCGCGGCGCGCTTTTGCAAAATCTCAAAGGCCGGCAGCGTCTTGCCTTCCAGCACTTCGAGGAAGGCGCCGCCGCCGGTCGAGATGTAACCCACCTGCTTTTCAATGCCGTACTTGGCGATGGCGGCCAGCGTGTCGCCGCCACCGGCGATTGAAAACGCGCTGCTTTCGGCGATGGCGCGCGCGATGCCCTCGG
Source organism: Polaromonas sp. YR568 (assembly GCF_943369415.1). Classification (GTDB taxonomy): domain Bacteria; phylum Pseudomonadota; class Gammaproteobacteria; order Burkholderiales; family Burkholderiaceae_C; genus Polaromonas. The sequence continues at coordinate 21,746 of NZ_CALRNF020000016.1, read as the reverse complement.
TACCCTTGGCAAACGCGTCGAACTCGAACACGCCGACCGGGCCGTTCCAGACGATGGTGCCGGCGGCCATCAATTGCGCCGCGAGGCGCGCGGTGGTTTGCGGGCCGATGTCCAGGATCAGGTCGTCGTCTTCCACGTCGGTGGCGGCCTTGACGGTGGCCGGCGCATCGGCGGCAAAGGTCTTGGCGGTGACCACGTCGGTCGGGATGGGCACTTCAGCGCCGCGCGCCTTCATGGCCTCGATCACGGCCCTGGCTTCGGGCAGCAGGTCGGCTTCGGCCAGGCTTTTGCCGATGTTCAGGCCGGCGGCCAGCATGAAAGTGTTGGCGATGCCGCCGCCCACGATGAGCTGGTCGACGTTGGCGGCCAGCGACTTGAGGATGGTGAGCTTGGTGGAGACCTTGCTGCCGGCCACGATGGCGACCAGCGGCCGGCGCGGTGCCGTCAGCGCCTTGGAGATGGCGTCCATCTCGGCGGCCAGCAGCGGGCCGGCGCTGGCCACGGGCGCGTACTGCGCGATGCCGTAGGTGGAAGCTTCGGCGCGGTGCGCGGTGCCGAAAGCGTCGTGCACAAAAATATCGCAGAGCGCGGCCATCTTGCGCGCCAGCTCTTCGCTGTTTTTCTTCTCGCCCTTGTTGAGGCGGCAGTTCTCCAGCAGCACCAGCTGGCCGGGCTTGACGTCCACGCCATCCACCCAGTTGGAGGCCAGCGGCACTTCACGCTTCATGAGCTCGCCCAGGCGTTTGGCCACGGGCGCCAGCGAATCGGCCGGCTTGAATTCACCTTCCACCGGCCGCCCGAGGTGGGAGGTCACCATCACCGCCGCGCCGGCGTCCAGCGCCATCTGGATGCAGGGAATGGAGGCGCGCACGCGCGTGTCTTCGGTGATGTTGCCGGCGTCGTCCTGCGGCACGTTGAGGTCGGCACGGATGAACACGCGCTTGCCGGCAACTTTGCCGCTGGCGCACAGGTCGGAGAAACGGATGAAGTTCATGGAGGGCTCACAAATTAAGAACGGCTGGCCAACGGGCCAAAGCCCTAAATTGTAGGGGCGAGGTTTTCAGAGCAAGCCAGGGCCGAGGAACCGGCTTTGCCGGGCCTCAGGCGCAGCGGCCCCCTCGGGGGGCAGCGTATTACACGAAGTGAAAAGCGTGGGGGCTCTATTTCACCAGCCTAAAAGGATATGCAGCGGCAGATACACGGCCATGCCGGCCAGGATGGTGCCCAGCACGCCGTGGCGCCAGTAAAACCATGCCGTGCCCGCGACAACGGCGAACAGGCGAGCGTCCTTCCAGGTGGCGATCAGGTGGCCTTGGCTCATGACCATTTCCGGCACGATGACCGCCGCCAGCGCGGCGATAGGCGCGTAGTGCAGGCCGCGCTGCGCCCAGGCCGGCAAGGTCCAGGGCTTGTCCGACAGGAAAAAGAAGCTGCGCGTGATGACGGTGATGGCCGTCATGCCGAGGATGGTGGCGACGGTCCAGAGGTCGGTTTCGTTCATGCGGCGTCTCCGGCGCCGGGCGCGGGCGCGGCGGGTTTGGCAGGCGCCGGCTTTTCCAGCATGAGGCAGACGGCCACGGCGGCGGCGATGGCCACCAGGATATTGAGCTTGAGCGGCAGGGCGAAGGTGGCGACGGCGGCCGCGCCGGCGATGCCGGCCGACACCACGCGCAGCCGGGTGGTGGCCAGCGAGCACATGATGCCCAGCAGCGCCAGGATGCCGGCGAAACCCAGGCCCCAGGAGATCGGGATCGAATTGGCCAGCGCGACGCCCACCAGGGTGGAGCCCACCCAGCTGACCCAGCTCACGCCGCAGCTGCCGGCCCAATAGGCCTCTTGTCCGGCAATGACCAGCGGGTCGGTGGACGGGTGCGGAAAGCGCTTGGTGAACAGCACGTAATTGAGGTCGGCCATGCCGTAGCCGTTGAGCAGGCGCCGCCACAGGCTCTGGTGCATCACATAAGGCCGCAGGTGGGCGCTGAAAACCATGAAGCGCAGGTTGACGCAAAACGAAGTCGCCAGGATCACCCACATCGGGGCGCCGGCGATGATCAGGGGCAAGGCCGCCAGTTGCGAGCTGCCGGCAAACACCAGGATGGACATGAGCAGCACCTCGATCAGGCTCATGCCCGATTTGGCGATGGCCACGCCGGTCATCAGGCCCCAAGCGGCAATGCCGGGCGCCACCGCCGCGAGTTCGCCGGCCCCCACGCGGAACTCCGGATGCTTGAACAATGTCTTCACAAAACCCTCATTCCTGTTGATCTGTTGGCGCCCGGCTGAACACCATGCCGGGCCGGATGTCGAAGCCGCGCAGAAAATCGGCCGCATCCAGCGCCTTGCCGCCGGCTTTCTGCAGCCGGCTCACGCGCAGCACGCCGTCCACGGCGGCGATGTCTATGCCTTCAGCGCCGGCGGCCAGCACCTGGCCGGCCTCGGCATCGGCAGGCCGGGCCGCGCCGGCCAGGATTTCAGCGCGCCAGAACTTGAGGGTTTGCCCCGCCAGCACGCCGGCCGCGCCGGGGAAAGGGTTGAAGGCGCGTATGCGGCGCTCCAGCACGGCGGCGCCTTGTGTCCAGTCCGCCATGGCCTCGTGTTTTTCAATCTTGTGGGCGTAGGTCACGCCTTCCACGGGCTGGGGCGTGGCTTTCAGCCCGCCGCAGGCCGCGAGTTCCAGCGCTTCGACGATGAGCCGGCCGCCGAGGTCCGCCAGCCTGTCGTGCAGGGAAGCGGTGGTGTCACCCGCCGCGATGGGCAACCTGTCCACCAGCAGCATGTCGCCCGTGTCCAGCCCGGCGTCCATTTGCATGATGGTGATGCCGGTCTCCGCGTCGCCGGCCTCGATGGCGCGGTGGATGGGCGCGGCGCCGCGCCAGCGCGGCAGCAGGGAGGCGTGGATATTGAGGCAACCCAGCCTGGGGGTGTCCAGCACCCATTGGGGAAGGATCAGGCCGTAGGCGGCAACGACCATGGCGTCGGCGCGCGCGGCGATGATGGCCTCGCTGGCTGCAGCGGCGTCATCGGGGAATTTGCCGTCCAGCCGCAGGCTGCGCGGCTGGGCGACTGTGATGCGGGCGCTTTCGGCCCATTGCTTGACGGGGGAGGCCTGTAGCTTCATGCCGCGGCCGGCGGGGCGGTCGGGCTGGGTCAGGACCAGGGGAATTTCAAAACCGGCTGCGTGCAATCGCTCGAGGGCCACGCGGGCGAACTCAGGGGTACCGGCAAAAATGAGGCGCATGGCGCCCGATTCTAAAGAGTCTCAGGGAAATCCCGGATCTGCGGCGGCAAAGCCCCGCGTAACCGGCAAGCCGGCCGGAGGCGCTCAGCGCGTGGCTTCGCGCTCCTCGTCCTTTTTCTGCTTGATCATCTTGGTCTTGATGCGGTTGCGCTTCAAGGGAGACAGGTATTCCACGAACACCTTGCCCAGCAGGTGGTCCATTTCATGCTGAATGCAGACCGCCAGCATGCCTTCGGCCTCATACACCTGGAGTTTGCCGTCCAGGTCCAGGGCCTGAACCTTGATGGCGATGGAACGCTCCACGCCGTCATAGATGCCGGGCACCGACAGGCAGCCTTCGTCGCCGACGCGCGTCTCCTCGCTGGCCCAGACGATTTCCGGGTTGATCAGCACCATGGGCTGGTCGCGCTCTTCGCTGACGTCGATGGTGATCAGCCGCTCGTGCACGTCGACCTGGGTGGCGGCCAAGCCTATTCCCGCAGCTTCATACATGGCTTCAAACATGTCGTCGGCCAGCTTGCGCACGCGCGCGTCAACAGCCGCCACGGGTTTTGCCACCGTGTGCAGGCGGGGATCGGGATAACGAAGAATGGTCAGCTGGCTCATGGGCAAAGGTAAGGGGAAGGCAAGGAGAAAAGAAGGGCAAAGGGGGCGGTGTCGCTATTTTCGCCACTTTTCCTGGTTTTTCAGCATCCTGATATTCCCAGAATCGCGGATTCGTTGCTTAATCAAGGGCTTAGGTACAAAATCGTTAGTAATTTATCAAGATATGACACGGCCTTTTCTGCCCGGTTCCGCTCCGGATCGCGCCGTGCCAGTTCCCTAAAAGCGCCGAAGGCCTACAAAGATGCAAACAATTTTTGGTCGTTTCAGTCAAATTTCAATAGCCGCAACTGCCCTTTTGGGCATCGCCGGCGGCCTGCATGCCCAGAATTTCCCCATCACACCGGGCCAAAAAGCAACAGCGACCCAAGTGGCGCAGATGGGCGTCCCGCTCAGCGAACTCGCGCCTAACGCCCCGGACGAATACACCGTCAAGCGCGGCGACACGCTATGGGCCATCTCCGGCATGTTCCTCCGCAGCCCCTGGCGCTGGCCGGAACTGTGGGGAATGAACCTGCAGGACATCCGCAACCCCCATCTTATCTATCCCGGGCAGCACCTTTACCTGGACAAAACCGGCGGCCGTGCCACCTTGCGCACGCGCCAGGCCTCCACCGACGGCCCGCCGACCGATACGGTGCGCGTGTCGCCCCGCACCCGTTATGAAAGCCTGGCCGACGCCTCGATTCCCACCTTGTCGCCCAATGCCATCGAGCCGTTCCTCGCGGAAGCCATCCTCGTGGACGACGCCACCTTCTCCAGAGCCCCCCGCATCGTCGCAGCCCAGGAAGGGCGCGTGCTGCTCAGCCGCGGCGACCGCGCCTATGCGCGCGGCGAATACGTGGGCGGCACGCCCACCGGCACGCCCCTGAGCGACGCCAAAGGCCAGCCGCTGGACTACCGCGTCTACCGCAATGCCACGCCCCTGAAAGACCCGATCACCCAGCAAATCCTGGGCTATGAAGCGCAGTACATCGGCAAGGCCGAACTGATGCGCGGCGAATCCGTCATGCAGGTGGAAGGCAAGGACGGAAAATCCAAACCGGAAATCGTTCCCGCCACCATCGACATCGTGGCGACCAAGGAGGAAATGCGGGTGGGCGACCGCCTGCTCCCCGAGCCCCCGCGGGAACTGCGCAACTACGCGCCGCACGCGCCCTCCTCGCCGATTACCGGCCAAATCGTCTCCATTTACGGCAGCGCCGTGGGAAACGCGGCGGAAAACCAGGTCGTGGTGATCAACCGCGGCGCCAGGGACGGGGTGGAACGCGGCCACGTCATGGCCGTCATCAAGGACGGCGAGCAACTCGCCGACAAGACCGACAGCGCGCGGCCCCAGATCAAGCTGCCCAATGAACGCAACGGCTTGCTGATGGTGTTCCGCACCTTCGACAGCCTTTCCTACGCGCTGCTGCTGCAGATCACCGACGGCGTGAAAGTCGGCGACCGCTTCACCAACCCGAACTAAGACGCTGACCTGGCGGTGCGGCCTGAAGACGCATGGCGTCGTCAGCCGCTCACGCCGCACAGCACGCCTGCCGGTAGCCGGCCAACTTCGACCCCCTGACTGACGTGGACACGCAAGAGCTCCAGGCTTGGCTGCGCCTGACCCTTTCGCCCGGCGTGGGAAACGACGGCGCACGCAAGCTGCTGGCTGCTTTTGGGTCGGCCCAGGCGGTCTTCGACCAAAGCGCCGCGGCCCTCACGCAACTCGGCTCCAGCAAGCTTGCCAAAGCCATCCTGACGGAGCCCCCGGGCCTGCCGGCCCTGCTGCAAGCCACACGGGAATGGCTGGAGGCCGGCGACGACCGGCAGGTCGCCACGCTGGGGGACACGGCCTACCCGGCGGCCCTGCTCGACATTGAAGACCCGCCCTTGATGCTCTACATGCTGGGCGTTCGCGCCAAGCCGTCGCAAGCCGCGGCCGGCGAGGCGGCGCGCAACATCGCCATCGTCGGCAGCCGCAACCCGACGCCGCAGGGCGAGGCCAATGCCCGGCAATTCGCCAAGGCATTCAGCAGCGCCGGGCTTTGCGTGGTGTCGGGGCTGGCCCTGGGCATTGACGGCGCGGCGCACGACGGCGCCCTGCTGGGCGGCGGCGACACGATTGCGGTGGTGGGCACGGGACTGGACAGGGTCTACCCGAAAAAGCACCTCGCGCTGGCGCACCGGATCGCGCAGCAAGGCATGATCGTCAGCGAATTCCCCATCGGCACACCACCGCTGGCGGCCAACTTTCCGCGGCGCAACCGCATCATCTCGGGCCTGTCCCGCGGCACCCTGGTGGTGGAGGCGGCGCTTCAGTCCGGCTCGCTGATCACCGCTCGGCTCGCGGCGGAACAGGGCAAGGAGGTGTTCGCCATCCCAGGCTCCATCCATTCACCGCAGTCCCGCGGCTGCCACGCGCTGATCAAGCAGGGGGCCAAGCTGGTTGAGGTGGCGCAGGACGTGCTGGAAGAACTGAACTTTCCCGCGGGCCCGCAAGCGGCAGGCAACGATGAGCCGGCAGCAGGGCCGGACGCGGACGATCCGCTCATCGCCGCCCTGGGCTTTGACGCTGTGAGCCTGGATGCCTTGCAGGCGCGCACCGGGCTTGACACCGCGCGTCTGCAGGGGCGGCTTCTTGAACTCGAACTGTGCGGTCAGGTGGTGCGCTTGCCGGGCGGCCTCTTTCAGCGCCTGGCGGCCGGCTGACGCGGGCGTATTTCCACATCGACTCAAACCCTTGTCAGACCTTTGCCAGAGCTTTGACACGGCCGGCTTTATCTGCGTTATATTGGGTGCATGTTTGAAGTACTGGTGTACGTCTACGAGAATTACTGGCAAGGTGACGCTTGCCCCGAACTCCACCGACTGGGCCGCAAACTCACTGCGGCGGGCTTCGACGCCGAAGAGATCCAGGCGGCCCTGGTCTGGCTTGACGGCCTGAACGTCGCGGCGCAAGGCACGCAAATCAGCCTGCCGGCCAAATCCCTCCAGGACACCGGTGAAGCTCCCGTCGCGGCCCACGCCATCCAGCCGCAATCCGCCGGCAGCCTGCGTGTTTATTCCGTCGCCGAGCAGGTCCACCTGGGCGCGCAAAGCCTGGGCTTTGTGAGCTTCCTTGAATCCTCCGGCGTGCTGCCGCCACACATGCGCGAGATCGTCATCGACCGTGCCATGGCGGCGCCCGGCGACCCGGTGACGCTGGACGACCTGAAAATCATCGTCCTCATGGTGTACTGGAGTTTCGGCGAAGAGCCCGATGCGCTGGTGCTTGACGAGCTGTGCGATGACACGGAGTTTCGCGTCGCCCATTGAGCACCGGGCCCCGGCTCCAACCGTCAACCGCACGCCACGAAGGCACCCACGCCTGAGGCAGAACTAGCCCAGCAGGCGCTCCGGGTTGGCGTCAAGCTTGGCCAGCGCGTCGCGCGTGGCACGCACCGTCAACGCTTCTTCTTCCGTCGGCACCAGCAGGCCGGCCTGCAGGTAGGCGGCCAGCCGGCGTGCCTGGATCAGGAAGTTGCGGCCGTCGGTGGAGGCGAACAGGTGCAACTGCTTGCGGTCGCTGCACCAGGCAAACTGCACATGGCTGACCTTGCCGTTGTGGTCCAGGCTGAACCACGAGCCCAGCTGGAGTTCTTTGGCCCATGAGCGCATCGCCTCGGTGGGATGGCTGCCGCCGTCGGCAATCACCTCGATGTCGGCGGAATCTATGCCAATCATGGTGACCAGGCTCTCGGTATCCAGCGGCAGGTCTCCCACATCCTCGTCGGACAGGTAGTCCTCGAGGTTGGTCAGCCGCTTGGCCATTTCCTCCACCCGCTCCACGGGGATTGCGTCGGTCTTGGACATGAAGGCATCGGCCAGCGTGTCGCTGATGATTTTCAGGTGTGCGTCCTGGTCGGCGATGCCCAGGCCCAGCATGGACATGCCCAGGCGCAAGAGCTGCAGCAGCTTGGGCAGGTCGGCGATGACGCGGGCGCGATCGTTGCGGTTCGGCTTGGCGCTGGCGGCCCACACGAGGTCGGCGGCTGCGCGCTTGAGCGTGAGGGTTTCCTCATGCTGCGCGCCGTTCTTCATGGCGGCTATCGACAGCACCTCGGCCCACACCTTGAACAGGAACTCCCGGATCTCGTCGCGGACCGGCATGTCATTGAGCATGTTGCGCATCTCAATGGTGTACTGGATGGTCATGGTCTCTTTTTGCTCGACCTGCTGGGCGATGCTCACCACGCGGGCGACGCTACCGTGCTCCGACAGAAACCTGGACAGGAATTTGTCGAACTCGTCATAGACAAGCTGGAACACGCGGCGCCCGGTTTCGGGGTACTGCTCGATCACCTGCACCACACGCTTGATTTCGGACTCGAGGACGCCGCCGGCCACTGTGACGTCGAAGCCGAGCACGCAGGAACCCATGCGGTCTATCAGGCGGCGAGCGGGATGCTGGAGCGATTCGAAGAATTCGGGTTCGGAAATCGCCACGCGCAACACAGGCATTTGAAGCCGTGCGAACCAGACACGAACCACCGCGGGGATGCGGTCTTCGGCCAGGATGCTCTGGAACATCAGGGCGACGATTTCAATCGTGGCTTTTTCGGACGACGTGGACGCGGCTTCCTTGAGTTTGCCGGCGCGCTCCCGCAAAGCGCCCACGGCCTGGTCCACATGCGCCTGGCCGTAGATCTGGCCCTGCGCATCGGCGAGCAAGGTGCGGTCGGCGCCCTTTTCTTCCGCGCGCTCCGCGCTGGCCATGGCCTGCACCAGCTGCGGCGAGGCCTGGTTCGGCCGCGTGTCGTCAAAGCCCGCCACCTGGTTTGTCAGCAGGCGCTTGAGCTGCCCCATCACGCCTTGCGCCCGCATGCGCGCCCGCGCCAGCGGCGTGGTGGCGGTCTGCATGCGGGTTTCGTCATAGACCTGGTTGCCCGGGCCTGTCGCCTCGTGACTCCTGGCCACATTCGCCTTGCCGGGGTTTTCGCCGGCGTTGCCACCCTGCGGCCCCGCGCCGCCGCGCGCAGCGCGGCCGGCGCCTGAATTCGGTGCGCCACCGCCGCTCCGTCCGCCACTGCCGCCGGATTCGGCGCCGAACCTGGACCCTCCCGGCGCAGCGCCGCGGCCGCCCCCATGGGCGGAGCCGGAGCCGCGAACGCCCGACGAACCCGTGGGGCCGCCCATACCGCTCGCGGAATCATCAAAACCGCTTCCATTGCCGCCATGCGAGGCTTTGCCGCGAGGGGACTCAGCGGACGTTTTTCCTGCAGCGCCCGCGCCGACAACAGCCGAAGGCGTGCGCTTGACCAGCGGCCTGAGATCAATTTCGGCCATCACGCCTTGCTGCACCAGGAATTCGTTGGTCGCGTGATAGGTTTCGAGAAGGTGCTCGCCCATCTCCTTCTGGATATCCGCCTGGACTGCGACCCAGGTCTCCCGCGGCAGGCCAGCAAGACTCCATTGCTCGACCAGGTGCTGCGCGAGCATTTCAGGGCGCAGGATGTCCTGCTTGTGCAATTCCGGGATGCCTTCCAGGCTCTGGATACGCAGCCGCAGATCGTTGAGTTCCCAACTCGCAAAATCCAGCAGGCGCAGGGCCAGGCGTGAGGCCAGGATCTTGTCCTCCATCACGTCATTGCCCATCAATTCGAATTTGCCGCTGTCCGCGAACCTGGAGCCCGAACTGGCGGCCGGCAGGGTCTGCGCATTGGCCCATGCGGTGGTGGTGCCGCGAACCCAAGCGCTGCCGCTTTTCTGGAAAGCCATCCAGCCGTCGCGCCGATCCTGCATGTCGCGGGCGCTGCCCGGCTGGTCGACCAGCGCGGACAGCCGGTCTTGAACGGTCTTGGCGAGTGCCGGCAATATCCGTGCGGCACGCTCCGTGAACAGCGCGCGAGCCTGCTGGACCAGAAAACCGTTCTTTTTGTTACTTGGAGCCACGACCGCCCTGCATGATTAGGCTATAGCTTACACCGTGGCCCCTGCGTTGGGGTCATTCGGATCCTCGCCTTTTTTGGCCGGCGCCTTGACGAGGTCTTCCCGCTTGATGCCCAGCCACATGGCGATCGCGGCGGCCACAAAAACCGACGAATAAATGCCGAACAGGATGCCGATGGTCAGGGCCAGCGCGAAATAGAACAGGGTGGGGCCGCCGAACAGCAGCATGGACAGAACCATGATCTGTGTGGAACCGTGGGTGATGATGGTGCGGCTGATGGTCGACGTGATCGCGTTGTCGATGATCTCGGTCGTGTTCATCTTGCGGTAGCGGCGGAAGTTCTCGCGGATCCGGTCGAAAATCACCACCGATTCGTTGACGGAGTAACCGAGCACCGCCAGCACCGCGGCCAGCACGGCCAGCGAGAACTCCCACTGGAAGAACGCGAAGAAGCCCAGGATGATGACGACGTCGTGCAGGTTGGCGATGATGGCGGCCACCGCGTACTTCCACTCAAAACGGAACGCCAGGTAAACCATGATGCCGAACACCACCATGGCCAGCGCCTTCAGCCCGTCGTGGGCCAGCTCTTCACCGACCTGCGGGCCGACGAATTCCGTGCGGCGCAGCGTCACGTCGGGGCTGGCGGCTTTCAGGGCCGCGAGCACCTTGTCGCTTTGCTGCGCCGTGCTGACGCCCTTCTGGGCCGGCAGGCGGATCATCACGTCGCGCGAATTCCCGAAATTCTGCACCTGCACGTCGTTCAGCCCGAGGCCGGCGACGGTATCGCGGATTTTGCCGACGTCGGCCGCCTGGGTGTAGTTCACTTCCATCAGCGTGCCGCCGGTGAACTCCACCGACAGGTGCAGGCCTCGGGTCAGCAGGAAGAACACGGCCAGCGCGAAGGTCGCAAAGCTGATGGCATTGAAGATCAAGGCGTGCCGCATGAACGGAATGTCGCGCCGGATTTTGAAGAATTCCATCTGGGGTCCTTGGGAAACTCAGGAAAAAGAGGCCGTGGTCACTTGGTTGCCACGGCGCCGGACGCGGCGGGCCGCCACACGGTGCCGATGGAAACCGATTTGAGTTTTTTCTGGCGGCCGTACCAGAGGTTGACCAGGCCGCGAGAGAAAAACACCGCCGAGAACATGCTCGTCAGAATGCCGATGCAATGCACCACGGCAAAGCCCCGGACCGGGCCGGAACCGAAGGCCAGCAAGGCCAGGCCGGCGATCAGCGTGGAGATGTTCGAGTCCAGGATGGTGGCCCAGGCACGCTCGTAGCCCGCATGAATGGCCGCCTGCGGGGATGCCCCGCTGCGCAGCTCCTCGCGCACGCGCTCGTTGATCAGCACGTTGGAGTCGATGGCCATGCCCAGCGCCAGCGCCATGGCCGCCATGCCGGGCAAGGTCAGGGTCGCCTGCAGCATGGACAGCACCGCCACCAGCAGCAACAGGTTGACGGCCAGGGCCAGGCCCGAGAACAGGCCGAACAGCATGTAGTAGCAGGCCATGAAGGCCACGATCACGACAAAGCCCCAGGACACGCTGTGAAAGCCCTTGGAGATGTTGTCGGCGCCCAGCGTAGGGCCTATGGTGCGCTCTTCGATGATTTCCATGGGCGCGGCCAGCGAGCCGGCGCGCAGCAGCAGCGCCAGGTCGTTGGCTTCGACGACGCTCATGGAACCGGAAATCTGGAAACGGTTGCCGAGCTCGCCCTGGATGACGGGCGCCGTCAGGACTTCGCCCTTGCCCTTTTCAAACAGCAGGATGGCCATGCGCTTCTTGAGATTTTCGCGGCTGGTGTCGCGCATGATGCGCCCGCCCTTGGCGTCGACGGTGAGATCCACCTTGGGCTGCTGGTTCTGGGAATCAAAGCCGGGTTGCGCGTCCGTGAGGTTTTCACCGGTCAGGATCACCTGCTTCTTGACGATCACGGCCTGGCCGTTGCGTTCGAAAAAGCGCTCATCGCCGAAAGGAACGGCGCCTGCGTTGCCTGCGGCTGCGCGGGCTTCGGCGCTGTCGTCCACCAGGCGCATTTCCAGCGTGGCGGTGCGGCCCAGGATGTCCTTGGCCTTGGCCGTGTCCTGTACGCCGGGCAGCTGCACGACGATGCGGTCTATGCCCTGCTGCTGGATCACCGGCTCGGCCACGCCCAGTTCGTTGATCCGGTTGTGCAGGGTCACCATGTTCTGCTTGAGCGCCTGGTCCTGGATGCGGCGCGCGGCTTCGGGCTTGATGGTGGCCGTCAGCTTGTATTCGGTGCCGTCCGGCGCGTCGGTCGTCTGCAGGTCGGCGAACTGGTCCTGGACCAGCGCCTTGGCCGAGGCCAGGGTCTCGGAATCGCGTAGCTTGATTTCAATGGTCTGCGCGTTGCGGCTGATGCCGCTGTGCCGGATGTTCTTTTCCCGCATGGAGAGGCGAATGTCGCCGGCCAGGGACTCGGCCCGCTTGGTGAGCGCGGCCTGCATGTCCACCTGCAGCATGAAATGAACGCCGCCGCGCAAGTCCAGGCCGAGGTACATCGGGAAGGCATGCAGCGAGGTCAGCCACGCGGGCGAGCGCGACAGCAAATTGAGAGCGACTACGTAGGCCGGGTCGTTCGCGTCGGGCGACAGGGCCTTCTGGACGGCATCCTTGGCCTTGAGCTGGGTGTCGGTGTCGCCGAAACGCGCCTTGATCGACGTGCCTTCGAGCGTGATGGCCTCGGCCGCGATGCCGGCGTCTTTCAGGGCCTGCTCGACCTTGGCCATGGTCGTGGTGTCGACCTTGGTGGTGGACTTGACGCTGGACACCTGAACGGCGGGCGCTTCGCCGAAGAAATTGGGCAACGTGTACAAAGCCGCGATCAGCAGCGCGACCACGATGATGGCGTACTTCCAGGCCGGATAACGATTCATGGGAGGGCTGTTCCTGGTGGACAAATGAACAAAAGGGGCGGCCGCCTCATGCGGTAACGGCAGCGGCCCCGATATACCGTGGACCCGTATGAGTTTTCATAGGGGCCCGGTGGCCTTATTTGGCCGGATTGATGGCGCCCTTGGGCAGCACCTGGATGATGGCGCTGCGCTGCAGCTGCACTTCCACGCCGGGGGCCAGTTCCAGGGTCAGGTAAACGTCGCCCAGCTTGGTGACCTTGCCGAGCAGGCCGCCGGCGGTGGCGACTTCGTCGCCCTTGGCGAGAGCCTCGATCATGGTGCGATGCTCTTTCTGCTTTTTCATCTGCGGGCGGATCATGACGAAATACAGCACGACAAACATCAGCACCAGGGGCAGCATGCCCGTCAGCGAGGACATCATGCCGCCATCGGCGGCGGCGGCAGGAGCGGTTTGGGCAAAGGCGGAAGAAATGAACACGGCTGACTCCACAACATATTAAAGACACACTGGCGCGCGCGCCGTCCAGCATGGACAGCGCACAGAAGTCCACGATTGTATGCGGCGAGACCCTCGTGGAAGGGGGTAACTGGCGCGCTCCAGGGGCTTTTCAAGCCGGGTTTGCGCGGGGGGGCGCCGTTGCCGACCCCGCGGCGGGGCCGGCGCGCCCGGGAAAGCGTTGCCGGGCGGGCGCCCGGCAAGGGCCTGGACTCAGGCCGCTTTCCGCTGGACGGTCGCTCCAGGCGTACGAAAGGATTGCATCAGCGCGGCCCACTGCGGACGCGCGGCGGCCAGATGGCGCGCCTTCACGTGGCCGTAACCCTTGATCATTTCGGGAATCCGGGCGATTTCGACGGCCGTCGCGTGGTTTTCGGCCGTCAGGCCCGCCAGCACTTCCTGCAGGCTGGCCTTGTATTCCCCGATCAAGGCGCGTTCCGTGCGCCGCTCTTCCGTGCGGCCGAACACATCCAGCGGCGTGCCGCGCAGGCCCTTCAGGCGGGCCAGCACCTTGAACGCGCCCAGCATCCAGGGGCCGAACTGCTTCTTCTGCAGCTCGCCCTTGTCGTTTTTCGACGCGATGAGCGGCGGCGCCAGGTGGTAGTGGAGCTTGAAGTCGCCTTCGAACATGGCGTTGACCTTGCCCAGGAAAGCCGTGTCGGTGTGCAGGCGCGCCACTTCGTACTCATCCTTGTAGGCCATCAGTTTGAAGAGGTAACGCGCAACGGCCTCGGTCAGCGTCGTTTTGCCCAGCACCGCCTCGGCGCCCCGCACCTGCTCGACAAAGGACTGGTAGGACTGGGCGTAGGCGGCGTTCTGGTAAGCCGTGAGGAAGTCGACCCGCTTGGCCAGCATTTCGGCCAGGGCGGGTTTCTTCACGAATTCGATGACCTGCGCCGCCTTGAACAGCGCCTGCACCGAGGCCAGGTCATGCGCGCAGCGACGGCCCCACTCAAAAGCCGCCTTGTTGTTGTCGACCTGCACGCCGTTGAGTTCGATGGCACGCATCAGCGCGGCATGCGACAGCGGCACCCGCCCCTTTTGCCAGGCAAAACCCAGCATCAGCGGGTTGGTGTAAATCGAGTCGCCCACCAGCTGCACCGCCACCTGCTCGGCATCGAAGCTGCCCAGCAAGTCTGCGCCCACAGCGGCGGTCACGGCGCTTTCGCAGTTGCCGCCGGGGAACTGCCAGCCCGGATTCGTCACAAACGCCGCCGTCGGCGTGCCGTGCGAATTCATGGCCACATAGGTGCGGCCCGGCTGCATGACGGTGAGCGTGTATTTGCTGGCGGCGACAATGGGGTCGCAACCGATGACCAGGTCGGCCTTGGCGGTGTCGACCTTGGTGGTGTAAATCGCTTCGGGCCGGTTGGCGATCTGGATGTGGCTCCAGGTCGCGCCGCCTTTTTGCGCCAGGCCGCCCGCGTCCTGGGTGACCACGCCTTTGCCTTCAATATGCGCCGCCATGCCGAGCAGCTGGCCTATGGTGATGACACCGGTGCCGCCCACGCCGCCCACCACGATGCCCCAGGCGTGTTCGGCCACGGGCAGCACGGGTTCAGGAATCGCGAACAGGCTGCTGGGCGCGCCCTTCTTTTCCTTCTTCGGCTTTTTCAGCTGCCCGCCCTCGACGGTGATGAAGCTGGGGCAAAAGCCCTTCACGCAGGAGTAATCCTTGTTGCAGGTGTTCTGGTTGATGCGGCGTTTGCGCCCGAATTCGGTTTCCAGCGGCTCCACCGACAGGCAGTTGGACTGCACCGAGCAGTCGCCGCAGCCTTCGCAGACCAGCTCGTTGATCACCACGCGCTTTTCCGGGTCCACCAGCGTGCCGCGCTTGCGGCGGCGGCGTTTTTCCGTCGCGCAGGTCTGGTCGTAAATGATGGCGGTCGTGCCCTTGAGTTCGCGGAATTCGCGCTGGATCCGGTCCAGCTCGTCGCGGTGGTGCACCGTCACGCCGTCCAGCAGCGGCGCGCCGTCGTATTTCTGCGGCTCGTCGGTCACGATCACCAGCTTGGCCACGCCTTCGGCGCGCA
Organism: Polaromonas sp. YR568; assembly: GCF_943369415.1. GTDB lineage: Bacteria > Pseudomonadota > Gammaproteobacteria > Burkholderiales > Burkholderiaceae_C > Polaromonas. The sequence continues at coordinate 6,584 of NZ_CALRNF020000016.1, read as the reverse complement.
GGCTTTGCATGATCTGCAGCACCGAGTGGCCTTCGGGCCGCTCGCCGACCTGCTGCCCGCCCGTCATGGCCACCGCGTCGTTGTAGAGGATTTTGTAGGTGATGTTCACGCCCGAGGCGATGGCCTGGCGTATCGCCAGCAGCCCGCTGTGGAAGTAGGTGCCGTCGCCGAGGTTGGCAAAAATATGTTCGTCGGTGGTGAACGCCGCCTGGCCCACCCAGGTCACGCCTTCTCCGCCCATCTGGGTGAAGGTGGAGGTGGAGCGGTCCATCCAGGTCGCCATGTAGTGGCAGCCGATACCGGCCACGGCGCGCGAGCCCTCGGGCACGCGCGTGCTGGTGTTGTGCGGGCAGCCGCTGCAGAACCACGGGGCGCGCTCGCCGGTGTCGGACTTGCCTTCGGCGAGCGCGCGCTCGCGTCCCTCGATCACGGCCAGGCGCTCGTCCATGCGTGCGATCACGTCGGCCGGCACGCCCAGCTTTTTCAGGCGCTTGGCGATCGCCTTGGCGATGATGGCCGGCGTCAGGTCCGCCTTGGCGCGCAGCAGCCAGTTGTCGCTCGGGTTGGAGCGGCCCCATTCGCCGCCCGAGGCATCGCCCTCGGGCTCGTCGAACTTGCCCAGCACATTGGGCCGCACGTCGGCGCGCCAGTTGTAGAGCTCTTCCTTGATCTGGTATTCGATAACCTGGCGTTTTTCCTCCACCACCAGGATTTCCTGCAGGCCTTGGGCGAAGTCGCGCGTGATGGTGGCCTCCAGCGGCCAGACCACGTTGACCTTGTGCAGGCGTATGCCCAGCTGGTGGCAGGTGTCTTCGTCCAGCCCCAGGTCGGCCAGCGCCTGGCGCGTGTCGTTGAAGGCCTTGCCGCTGGCGATCAGGCCGAAGCGGTCCTTGGGGCCGGCGATGACGTTGTAGTTGAGCTTGTTGGCGCGGATATAGGCCAGCGCGGCATACCACTTGTAATCCATCAGCCGCGCTTCCTGCTCCAGCGGCGCGTCCGGCCAGCGGATGTGCAGGCCGCCGGGCGGCATGGCGAAATCCTCGGGGAGGATGATCTTCACGCGGTCCGGGTCGACCAGCACGGAGCTTGACGACTCGACGACTTCCTGAATGGTCTTCATGCCCGACCAGACGCCCGAAAAACGGCTCATGGCGAAAGCGTGCAGCCCCATGTCCAGGATGTCCTGCACGTTGGACGGAAAGAACACCGGCAGCCCGCAGGCCTTGAAGATGTGGTCGCTCTGGTGGGCGGCGGTGGAGCTCTTGGACACATGGTCGTCACCGGCAATGGCGATCACGCCGCCGTGTTTTGCGGTGCCCGCCATGTTGGCGTGCTTGAAGACGTCCGAGCAGCGGTCCACACCGGGGCCCTTGCCGTACCAGATGCCGAACACGCCGTCGAATTTTTTGCTTTGCGGGTACAGGTCCAGCTGCTGGGTGCCCCAGACGGCCGTGGCGCCCAGTTCTTCATTGACGCCCGGCTGGAACACGATGTTCTGCGCGGCCAGGTGCTTTTTGGCGGCCCACAGTGCCTGGTCGTAACCACCCAGCGGCGAGCCGCGGTAGCCGCTGATGAAACCCGCCGTGTTCAGGCCTTCGATGGCGTCGCGCGTGCGTTGCAGCATGGGCAGGCGGACCAGCGCCTGGACGCCGCTCATGAAGGCGCGGCCGTGTTCAAGGCTGTATTTGTCGTCAAGCGTGACGGTCTCTAGCGCCCTGCGGATGTGCTCAGGAAGTGGAGCGTTCATACGGCAACTCCCATGCGAACAAGCTCGACGACAAATACAGCACAGCCGGCTTCGCCGCCTGAATATTTGTGCCTTCGGCGAAACCCGCTTTGCGGGTTTTCGTCAAGGGTGACGGTTTCCAGGGCCTTGCGAATATGTTCAGGTAGGGGCGCGTTCATGTCGTGGGTCTCCAGGGACTGTTTTTAATACCGCCTTGTGGGCAGTTGTCTGAGAGGCTTCAGGCCCGGTTAGGGCCGGCCCTCTATATCTTTATATGCATGCAAAGTGTATGCCGCAAGTCTTGATATGTCTTTGCTTTGTTTGCCCCATTTAGCATGGTTTTAGAAAGGATCTTGCTGCAAAATAGCCAATATGGAAACATTAGATAAGTTTGACATCGCAATCCTGAAGGAGTTGCAGCTGGATGCGCGCCTGACGAACACCGAACTGGCCTCGCGCGTGGGTTTGTCGGCCGCGCCTTGCTGGCGGCGCGTGCGGGCGCTGGAAGAGTCGGGCTTCATCACCGGTTACCGGGCCGAGATCAACCGCCACAAGATCGGGCTGGGCGTGCTGGCCTTTGTGCGGCTGGACGCCGATCGCAACAGCGGCGACGCCACACGCCAGCTGGAAGAAGCCATCAAGAAACTGCCGGAAATCGTGTCCTGCCACTACATCAGCGGCACCGGCACTTTCGAGTTGCAGGTGGTGGCGCAGGACCTGGAGGCCTTCAGCAAGTTCGCGCTGCAGAACCTGATCAACCTGCCGAACGTGAAAGACCTGCACACCAGTTTTTCACTGGGTGAGGTCAAGGCCAGCAGTGCGTTGCCGCTGGGGCACTTAAGCTAGTACCGCCGCCGGCAAGCGCTTAGGCCTTTTCGCTTAAGCCTTCTATTTGCGGGGCGGCTTTTCGGCATTCACCAGCTTGCCGTCGGGCATGACGATCCACTGCTCCGTGTTGACCAGCTTGCTGTCAACATTGATTTGCCACCGGCCGAAGTCCGTGTAGGCGATGATCTTATGGCAATCAGCCGAAGAGGTGCAAAGCAAAAACTCCGCCCATCCGTCCGAAGGATGGTTTTTGAAATACCAGGAAGACCACCATTTAAAGTAAATCGGCTTGTTGGCTTCACTTGAGTTCCCGGCAACCAGGTAGGCCGCCAGGCCTTTCTCGGCGAGCGGAAACATGCCCGCCGACGTGATGCGATACGCACCAAGGCCGACGCTGACGGCGTACGCGGCAACAATGCCAACAATCCAGGTGACGACTTTTAGTTTCGGGCTCATGGGGATCACGGGTTGGGCGCAGCGCTCACGGCCTTGATGGCGCGAAACGGCGGGCGGGCAACTGACTTCAGTACGATGTTAGCCTGCCTTGCCACCCTGGAGCTTGCCATGACGAAATTCCGAAACGTCCTTTCTGCCTTATGCCTGGCGCCGTTCATGCTCGCGCCGGCCTGCCTGATGGCGCAGGCAACGGCCAATCCGGGCCCCGGCTCCGAAGTGTTGCCCCTGCGCAACCTGCAGATCGAGGTGCGCCAGGCGGGAAACAGCCTGCAGTCCCAAAGCGCCCTGGGCGCGCAGGGCGGCGTCGTCCTGCAAGCTGGCCGCTCGGGCGCCAACGCCGTCATCACGGCCCAGGACAGCCAGCGCAGCGATGCGCGCGACCTGGTGCAGCGCGTGCTCGTGCTCAACGGCCGCAGCGCCAACATCAACCTGGGCAACAGCCAGCCCCTGCGGCTGGTGCAGGCACGCCAGGCCGGCACGGTGTTCATCGAGGCCAACAGCGGCTTTTCGGCCCGGCCCCTCTGGTACGGCGGCGACAGCGTGGAACTGGAGTTGGCCGCCGGGCAGGCCGGCCGCTCGGGCGCGTCGCCGATGGCGCCCCTGTCCTCATCGTCCGTCAGCACCTCGCTGTCCGTGCGCTTGGGGGAATGGGTCACCGTGGCCGAATCGGACGATGCCGGCGCCGGCAGCAGCAACGGCATCGCCGACAGCCGGCAGTCCACCCGCCGGGATGGAATGCGGGTGGAAGTTCGCCTCTCGGTACGCTAGGAAGGCGAAGCCGCCCGAATCAGTCGCGCACGCAGCGCGCCACCAGCGGCAGCAAGGGATAGCGCAGCACCGCCTCACGGCCGCCGGTGCCCAAGCCGAATTCAGCCCGCATGCGCGGGTTGCTGTAGACCGTCTGCTGCGGCCCCTGGCCGCCGGCGTCGCGCTGGAGCACGTCGTTGCCGCCGGAGCCGTCCAGCACCGCGGTGTCGTCGATGAACTTCACCCGGAACTCGATGCCGTGCTCGCAGCGGTACAGCGAGCCGGCCCCTTGCCAGTTGCCGCCCGCGCAGCCGCCCACGGTCGCTGCCGCCAGCAGCATCGCGCTCATATTCCATGGCCTGTTCATGATCGCTCCTTGAAAGACTTGATGAAGGGTCAGCGGGGCCAGAGCACCCACAGCCGCAGCGGCTGGTTCATGCGCGCGGCCAGCTGGCCGGCCTCGGGCCCGGTGCCGGCGAAATAGTCGGCGCGCACCGCGCCCACGATGGCGCTGCCGGTGTCCTGCGCCAGCACCAGCTTTTGCAGGCTGCCGGCCCCGCCGCGCGAGGCCAGCCACACCGGCGTTCCGTAGGGAATGCTGCCCGGATCCACGGCGATGGAGCGGCCCGGGGTGAGCGCCACGCCCTGCGCTCCCTTGGGGCCGAAGGCCGCGTCGAACTCGCTCAGGGGCTGCTCCTGGAAGAAGGTGTAGCGCGGGTTGCTCCAGAGCATCTGCTGCGCGCGCTGCGGGTTTCGCGCGGCCCAGGCCTTGGTCGATTCAACCCAGGGCGTTGTCATGCGGCCTTCGCCTTGGTCCAGCAGCCATTGGGTGACGCTGCGAAACGGCTGCTCGTTGGAGCCGGCATAGGCCACCCGCACGGTGCGCTGCGAGCCGTCGGCTTCGGTCAAATTCAGGCGGCCCGAGCCCTGGATGTGCAGCGACATGGCCTCAACCGGGTCGGCCAGCCAGGCGATCTCGCGTCCCCTCAAGGCGGACTTTGCTTCGGGCAGGGTGTCTATTTCCTGCCGCGAATACCACGGCTTGCGGCTGCCCAGCGAGGCCGGCGGGCGGTACAGCGGCACCTCGTAGCCCGCGCCGGGCTGGCGGCTGGCCTTGAGCACGGGTTCGTAATAACTGGTCAGCAGCCCGTCGGGCGCGCCCTGCAGGGTCTCGACGCGGTAAGGCTGCAGCCGGCCCACCATCCAATTGCGCTGCTCTTCGGCCGAGGCGATGCTCAGGCGGCGGACTTCCCCGCACAGCGGCGCAAACACCGGGCCGGGCCGTTCGCAGCTCTTGAGCCAGGCGTTCCAGGCCTCGAACAGCTGGTCGTCCTCAAAGCCCGGCAGTTCGGCCCAGCGGACCGCCACCCAGCGGCTTTTGCCTTGCACCATGGGCGCGGGCAGGGGTCCCGAATCGCCGGGGCGGCTGCCGGCGGCCGCGGGCGCCCCGGCCGGCGCCGATGAAGGCGGCAGAGGCGGGCTGGCGCAGGAGGCCAGCAGCACCGCGGTGGCGATAATCGGCGCAAGCTGCGCCAGACGCATGGATTGCGCGGCGCGTACTGACGGAATCCAAGGAAATATCATGGCCTTACTTTTGCTGGAAGCCCTGGGGGCGTTGCTGCTGCTGGTGTTCATTGTGTGGTGGACGATGTTCTCAGGCCGGAAAAACGGTGAACTGAAGGACCCGGAACAGCCCGCGCCCGACGCGGAGTCCGACAAAAAGTAAAGGCTACAGGTTGCGCAACAGGTTGGCGAGCTCCACCGCCGATTTGACGCCCATTTTGTCAAACACGCGCGCGCGGTGAACTTCCACCGTGCGCACGCTGATGTCCAGCTGGTCGGCCACCAGCTTGTTGGGCAGGCCGCCCACCACCAGCCGCATCACGTCGCGCTCGCGCTCGGTCAGGCCGTCGATGCGGGCCTGCAGGCCGGTGGACTCGCTGCGCTGCGCCAGCGCCGCAGCGGAATGGTTGAGCGCCTGCTCGATGCGGTCCACCAGGGCGTTGTCCGAAAAAGGTTTCTCGCAAAAATCAAAGGCGCCGCGCTTGACGGCATCGACGGCGGTGGGAACGTCGGCGTGGCCGGTCAGGAAAATCACCGGCAAGGTCGGCAGCAGGCCGTAGCCGATCAGCTTCTCGAACATGGCCAATCCGCTCAGGCCGGCCATGCGCACGTCCAGCAGCACGCAGGACGGCGAGCGCACCTCGAACTGCCTGGACACCCGCGCGTCAAACGCTTCGGCGCTGTCGAAAGTCTCGCTCAGCAGCCGGCGCGAGCGCAGCAGCCAGGCCAGCGCGTCGCGCACGCTGGCGTCGTCGTCGACGATGTAGACCGTGGCATTGTGGATGGGTTCCATGGATGTCCTTCAAGCTCGCGCTGGCCCGGCGCCCCCGGCTGGCGCCGCGGGCAGGGTGAAACTGAAAATCGTGCCCTGCGGCTCGGCCGGCTCAAACCCGAGGAAGCCGCCGTGCTGTTCTATCACGGTACGGCACAGGCTCAGGCCCAGGCCCATGCCTTCTTCCTTGGTGGTAAAAAAAGGCGTGAACAGCCGCTCGGCGACGTCGCCGGCGATGCCCTCGCCGCGGTCTATCACCGCGAACTCGACCCAGCGGCTGTGCGCGTTGGACGCGGCGGGCCGTATGCGCAGGGTCAGCACTTTTTCGGGCAGGGCGGCGCCGCGGGAAAGCTGCGCCCCTTCCAGTTGCCCCTGCATGGCCTGCATGCCATTGCGCGAGAGGTTGAGCAGCACCTGCTCGACCATGGTGCGGTCGCACAACACGCGCTCGCAGGCTTCATCGACCTCGATCACGACGCGCACGCCGAGCTT
>NZ_CALRNF020000015.1:0-109826 GCF_943369415.1 Polaromonas sp. YR568 | reverse complement strand
AGCGGCATAAAGGAGGAGCCCGCAGGGCGGAGGACAGCCGCGGAGCAGAGTGCCCCGTCGGCCTGCGCCCCCCACGAACGTAAAACTTCAGCGTGCATTTGGATTCAGACCGTGGCTTTACCCAAGGCAGCCTGCAACTCAGCTTGTAAAACTGCGGCATTGAGCTCAGAACCAATCAGCACCAGGCGCGACTGCCGCACCTCATCCGAACGCCAGGGGCGGTCGAAGTAACTGTCAAAACGCGTCCCCACACCCTGCACCACCAGGCGCATGGCCGAGCCGGGCAAAGCCACAAAGCCTTTGGCGCGGTAAATCTCATGGCGCTCCACCACGGCGCGCAAGGCGGCCAGCAGCGCGTCGCGGCCAGGCACGTCGAGCGCCACCTGCACCGAGTCGAAGGCGTCGTGGTCGTGGTCTTCTTCCTCGTCGTGGTGGGTCTTGCGCTGGTCGATGACGTCTTCGACCGCGCGCTCCAGGCCCAGCAGCACGCCGATGGCGATGCGGCCGTGCTGCGCATGCACCAGCTTCACGCCGGGCGCGGTCTCGGCGCGTATCGCGGCTTCCACACGGGCCAGCGCGGCGGCGTCCAGCCCGTCGGTCTTGTGCACCACCACCAGGTCGGCGGTGGCGAGCTGGTCTTCAAACAGCTCGTGCAGCGGCGAGTCGTGGTCCAGGTTGTCGTCGGCGCGGCGCTGGGCGTCGACCGCGACCGGGTCGTCGGCAAAATCGCCCGCGGCGACGGCGGGCGCGTCGACCACGGTCACCACCGCGTCCACCGTGAAGGTGTTGCGCAGCGCGGGCCACTGGAAGGCCTGCACCAGCGGCTTGGGCAGGGCCAGGCCCGAGGTCTCGATGATCAGGTGGTCGATCTGGTCGCGGCGCTTGGCCAGCTGCTCCATCACGGGCGCGAATTCTTCCTGCACGGTGCAGCAGAGGCAACCATTCGCCAGTTCATAAAGCTGGCCATTTTCTTCGCCGTTCTCGTCGCAGCCTATGCCGCAGCCGCGCAGCAGTTCGCCGTCTATGCCGAGTTCGCCGAACTCGTTGACGATGACCGCGATACGGCGGCCCTGCGCGTTGGCCAGCAGGTGGCGCAGCAGCGTGGTCTTGCCACTGCCCAGGAAGCCGGTGACGATGGTGGCGGGGATTTTTCGGGTTTGCATAGGGTGTCTCTTGGTTGAAAAAATTAACGGGACGGCAATGCGCTCAGGCACTCCACCAGCATCTGCGCGGCCTCGCCCAGGCGCGGGCCGGGGCGCGACAGCAGGTCCATGCGGTCGGTGTCCAGCAGGCACAGCTGCTGCCGGCGCACCGCGGGCAGCGCGCTCCAGCCGGGACGCTCGGCGACGTTGGCCAGCGTGGCGCGCGGGCCGATGATGATGTCCGGCGGGCGGCGCAGCAGCAGCTCGGGGTTGATCCGGGGAAACAGGCCCAGCTCGCCGCCCACGACATTGACCAGGCCCAGCCTGGCCACCGTCTCGCCGATAAAGCTTTTTTCACTGGCCGCGGACGACCCGGCCCCCACTTCCACATAGACAGTGCGCCCGCGCAGGGCGGCGGGCATGCGGCCAGCGGCGGCGTCGAGTTCGGCCTCCATGCGGGCCACCAGTTCAGCGGCACGCGCCGGCTCGCCCAGCGTGTCTCCCAGCTTCAGCAACATGCGTTTGAGGTCGGCGTGGGTGCGGGCGTCAAACGTCATGACCGGAACGCCCAGCGCCTGCAGGCGTTCGCCCGCGCGGCTGCGCGGGCCCAGCAGCACCATGTTGGGCCGCAGGGTGACGATGCGTTCGATTTGCGCGTCTTCCAGGCCGCCCACCTTGGGCAGCATCTGCACCGAACCGGGCCAGGTGGAATGGCGGTCGGTGCCCACGAGCTGCGCGCAACGGCCGAGCGCGCACACGGCCTCGGTCAGCGAAGGCGACATCGTGACGATGCGTGAGACAGGCTGCACGCCCTGCGCCATCGCGAAGCCGGACAGCAGCCCCAGAACCGCCAGCGACGACGCCGTGGGCAGCATGCGCAGTGCGAAACGCGAAGCGACAGGCATGGGGGTCATCTTGTTAGTCTTCGATGCCGCGTTGCGCCGGTACGCCAGCCTTGAAATGATGCTTGATCAGCGTCATTTCAGTGACCGTATCGGCCAGGTCCACCAGCTCGCCAGGCGCGTTGCGGCCGGTCAGCACCACGTGCACATGCGGCGGGCGTTCGCGCAGGCAGGCGAGCACAGCTTCCAGCGGGATCCAGCCGTAGCGCAGCGGGTACATGATTTCGTCCAGCACCACCATGAAGTGTTCGCCGGCGCGTAGGGTGGCTTCGGCCTTGGCCCAGCCGTCCAGCGCCAGCTGCGCCGAGTGGTCCAGGTCGCGGCTCTTCCAGCTGAAGCCGTCGCCCAGGCCTTCGATGGGAACACCCAGTTGCTCGAACAGCCGGTGCTCGCCGAAGCGCGCGGTAGGCACTTTCATGAACTGGTAGACCTTGATGGTCTTGCCCCGGCCGTGGGCGCGCAGCGCCAGGCCGAAGGCCGCGGTGCTCTTGCCCTTGCCGTGGCCGGTGTTGATCATGATCAGGCCGCGGCGCTCGGCCGTGGGAACGACACGTTCGTAATCGATGGGTGGGGTTTCAATTTGCATGGGAGCCCTCTTTGCGGGATGGTTTACTTTGGGCAGCGCGATCCACTGCCCTTGCAGCGGATGTACGGCAATGCGCCCGTCAAATACGTCTTCCAGAGCCCGGTGCGTGGCCGGCTCGGCGCAGGGGCCCTGGTGGGTGACGCGGCCTTCGGCCATCACCACCAGGGTGTCGGCCTGGAGCGCCATGGTGATCTCGTGCAGCACGCTGACCACGGTCTTGCCTTCGGCCACCAGGGCCCGCACCACGTCCAGCCAGTCGGCCTGGTGCGGCGGGTCCAGGTTGGCGAGCGGCTCGTCCATCAGCAGCACCTGGGCCTGCACCGCCAGGGCGCGCGCCAGCAGCACACGCTGGCGCTCGCCGCCCGACAGTTGCCCCAGCGCGCGCTCGCGCCAGTCCCAGGCGCGGGTGGCGCGCAAGGCCTGTTCCACGGCCGCATGGTCGGCGGCGCTGGGGGGCGCCAGCCAGGCCTGGTGCGGCATGCGGCCCAGCATGGCGACGTCCCACACGGTCAGGTCATCGGCAGAGGTTTCATTCTGGCCCAGCCATGCGAGCTGGCGGGCGCGCTCGCGGTGCGGCAGGCTGTGCAGCGGCTGGCCCAGCAGGCTGACCTCGCCGCTGTGCGGCAGCACGCCGGCCAGGGCTCTCAGCAAGGTGGACTTGCCCGCGCCGTTGGGGCCGACGATGCTGGTCCAGCGCGCGGCGGCGATGTCCAGGCTGATGCCGTGCAGCACATGCTGCCGCTGCACGCCATGGCCGAGGCTGGCCTCAATGCCTTGCGCGCGGATGGCGATGGAATTGGTCACCGTGTTCATGCCGCGCGCCCTCCGCCCAGGCTGCTGCTGCGGTGCATCAGCCACAGCAGGTAGCCGCCGCCCAGCACCGCGGTGAGCATGCCCACGGGCAGTTCCTGCGGCGCCATCAGCCCGCGCGCCAGCGTGTCGGCGGCCATCAGCAGCACGCCGCCCATCAGGCTGGACAGCAGCATCAGGTGGGCGTGCGTGGTCTTGACCACCGAGCGCACCAGGTGCGGCGCCGCCAGGCCCACAAAGGCGATCAGCCCGGTCTGCGCCACCGCGGTGCCCGTGGCCAGCGCCAGCACCGCCACCAGCGCCGCGCGCATGGGCGCCACCGGCAGGCCCAGGCTGACGGCCGTGGCGTCGCCCAGGCTCAGCCCGTCGAGCACACGCGCCAGCAGCCACGCCGCCAGCACGCACACGGCCCACACGCCGGCCATCAGCACGCAGGAAGTCCACCCGACAAAGGCGGTCGAGCCCAGCATGAAGGCCTGCATGGCCTGCAGCGATTCGGGCGAGAACAGCAGCACCAGGTGCGTCATGGCACCCAGCACCACGCCCACCACCACGCCGGCCAGCAGCAGGCGCAGCGTGTGCCCCACACCACGCGAGAGCGCCAGCGTGAGCATCACCGCGAACACCGCGCCCAGGAAAGCCGCGCCGGTCAGGCCCAGGCGCACCCACAGGCTGCTGGAGAACACGCTGACGGCCACGCCGCCGTTCATCATGCTGCCGCTGATCGATCCGCCCAGCATGCCGGCGCCGCCGCCCAGGGCGGCCAGCGCCAGCGCCACGCCCAGCGAGGCGCCCGACGCGCTGCCCAGCAGGTAGGGGTCGGCCAGGGGGTTGCGAAACAGGCCCTGCGCCACCGCGCCGGCCAGGCCCAGCAAGGCACCTGCCGCCCAGGCGCCCAGGGTGCGCGGCAGGCGGATCTCCCAGACGATCTGCTGCGCCATCGCGGCCTGAGACGGGTCCTGCGCGGGGTTGAGCAGCGGCCCTATCAAATTCTCCAGCCCGGCGCTGCCCACGCAGATGCCCAGCACCACCAGCGCCAGCGCGCCCAGCACGCCGGCCCACACCAGCCACCACACGCGGGTTTGCATCATGGTTTGGCCTCCGGGGCAACGGACCGCGGTGCCTTGCCGGCCAGGCACTGCGCCATCAGGCGTGCGCCCTCGGCCATGCGCGGGCCGGGGCGCACCAGCACATTGGCCTCTTCGGTCGGGAAGATGCAGACGCGCTGCTCGCGCAGCGCACGGATGCTTTGCCAGCCGGGCCGCGCCTGCAGGCCGTCGGCGCTGCGCTGGCCGACCATGATCAGGTCGGGGTTGGCGCGGACTATGTATTCGGGGTTGAGCTTGGGAAAGGGCCCGAGTTTGGCCGGCACGATGTTTTTGGCGCCCAGGCGCGCCAGCGTCTCGCCGATGAAGGACGACTCGCTCGCCGCATACGGGCCTTGGTTGACCTCGAAGTAGACCCGCGTGCCGCGCACACCGGCCGGCAGCGACTGGGCCGCGGCCGAGACGCCGGCGTCGATCGCGCGCCAGATGCGCGCGGCGTCGGGCACCTCCAGCAACTGGCCCAGCTTGAGCATCACGCGCTGCACGTCGGCATGGCTCCTGGGCTCCAGCGCCACCACCTTCAGGCCCAGCGCCTGCAGCCGGTCGGCCGCGCGCGAGGAGGTGGCGAGCAGCACCACGTCCGGCTTGAGCGCGACGATCATCTCGATGTTGGGGTCCAGCCCGCCGCCGAGCTGGGGCAGTTTCTGCACGCTGGCGGGGAAATTGGAATAGCGGTCCACCCCGACCAGGCGCTGGCAGCGGCCGAGCTCGCAAACGCTTTCGGTCAGCGAGGGCAGCAGGCTGACGATGCGCTGCGGCGCCTGCGCGAAGGTGTGCGTCACGCCGCGGTCGTCGGTCAGCTGCAGGGCGCGGGCAGGCGCCGTGAGCAGGAGGCACAGAAGCAGCAAAAGAAAGGCGATGCGTTTCACAAAGGCGCTTTCAGGGTCAGCGGCAATCCCGCCGCCATCAGGGTGACACGCTCGCAGGCGCCGGCGACTTGCTGGTTGAGCTGGCCCAGGGCATCGACAAAGGAGCGGGTTTCGCGCCCCATGGGAATGACGCCCAGGCCGATTTCGTTGCCGACCAGCACCAGCGGGCCGGGGGCCGATTCAATCGCCTCCACCAGCAGGCCCGCCAGTTCCCACGCGGCCTGGGCGGCATCCTTGATTTCCAGGCCGGGCGCGGGCATCAGCAGGTTGGTAAGCCACAGCGTGAGGCAGTCGACAACGACCAGGGTATGGGCGGCGCTGTGCTGCAGGAGGGCCTGGGCCAGTTGAACCGGCTCTTCCACCGTCACCATGCCGCGCACGCGTTCGGCGCGGTCCTGCTGGTGGCGGCGTATGCGTTCGCGCATTTCGTCGTCCCAGGGCCTGGCGGTGGCGATGAGAACGGCGCGGTGCTCGCCTGACTGCCCGAGCCATTGCTGCGCCAGCAGTTCGGCGCGGCGCGATTTGCCGCTTCTCTGGCCGCCGAGGATGAATTCGCTGCGGGCAAGTGTCATCGCATTCATGGTTTGAAAGCTCCCGCAAGATCGGCGTCCATCCACTGCAGGATGATCTGGTGGATTTTGGCCACGCCATCGGTCAGCGCGGCGGGGCCGGGCTGCAGGATGTCGGGGGACTTGATTTCAAACAGCTGCTGGTGGCGCACGGCGTTCACCGCGTCCCAGCCTTCACGCGCCACCACGTTCTCGGGCCGGAATTTCTTGCCGCACCAGGAGCCCAGAATGATGTCGGGGTTGCGGCGGACGATCTCGTTGCCGTCGGCAATGATGCGGTTTTTGCCCAGCGACTGGGCGGCGAGCTCGGGGAAACAATCGTCTCCGCCCGCAATGCCGACCAGCTCCGACACCCAGCGGATCGCGCTGATGTGCGGGCTGTCCCATTCTTCGAAATACACCCTGGGCCGGCGCGCACCGGCCGCCACCCTGGCCGCCACGGCCGCCTGCATGGCGCGCAGGCCGGCCTGCATTTGCGCAATGCGACGGGCGCCCTGCTCCGCTTCGCCCACCATGGCCGCGAGCTGAAACAGCATGGAGAAAATTTCGGCCACGCTGCGCTGGTTGAAGATGGTGACCTGCACACCGCGCTTGACCAGGTCCGAGGCGATATCGGCCTGCAGGTCCGAAAAACCCAGCACGCAATCGGGCTGCAGTTCCATGATCTTGTCGATCCTGGCGCTCAGGAAGGCGCTGACGCGCGGCTTCTCGTCGCGCGCGCGCCTGGGCCGCACGGTGTAGCCCGAGATGCCCACAATGCGCCGCTCCTGGCCCAGCAGGTACAGCCATTCGGTGGTCTCCTCGGTCAGGCAGACGATGCGCTGCGGGCCGGGCTGGTAATGCAACAGGTCGATGTTCACGGGGCTGCCTCCGCGGATGCGGTGAACAGCTCCGCCACCGCTTCGGAGCAGGACGGAAACCAGGCGTGGAAGTAGCTGGCGCGCACCGCGCCATGCTGCCACACGGCCTCGCCCGCATCCGGCGCGGGCACGGTGCCGGGCCGCGAGGTGCGGGCCACCGGCTGCAGGGGCGTGGCCGTGGTCGAGTAATGGAAGGTGTGGCCGCGCAAGGTGCCGCTTGCCAGTTGCAGCTGTTGCGGGCCCAGGCCGGCCAGCAGCTTTTGCATGCTGACCTCGCCGGGCAGTACACCCCATTGCGCATGCCGCCTGCCGTCCGGCGTGACCAACGTGTCAAACAACGCCATCATTCCGCCGCACTCGGCCCACACGGGTTTGCCCGCCGCGATGTGCGCGGCCAGGCTGTCCCGCAGCGCGGTATTGGACGCAATCGTCTCGGCATGCAGCTCGGGGTAGCCGCCGGGAATCCACAGCGCGTCACAGGCGGGCACGGCCGCATCGGCCAGCGGCGAGAAAAACACCAGCTCGGCCCCCAGCGCGCGCAGGGTGTCCAGGTTGGCGGCGTAGATAAAACAGAAAGCGGCGTCGCGCGCGATGGCGATCGTCTTGCCCTGAAGTGCCGGCACCACGGGCGCGGACGTTTCAGGCGCCGTGAAGTCCACCGCCCAGCGCTGCAAATCCTCCAGCGTCATCTGACCCAGCGGCGTGTCGGCCAGCGTTTCGGCCGCGGCGTCCAGCCGTTCCATGCCATCGGCCACTTCGGCCGCCACGGTCAGGCCCAGGTGGCGCTTGGGCAGGCTCATGGCGGCATTGCGCAAGACCGCGCCCAGCCATTGCTCCGGCGCGACGCTGGCCTGCAGCATGCCCGCATGGCGCGCATTGGCCACGCGGTTGGCCAGCACCCCGGCCCAAGGCATGCCGGCGCGGTAGTGCTGCAGGCCGAAGGCCAGCGCGCCAAAGGTGGCGACCATGCCCGACGCATCCACCACCGCCAGCACCGGCAGGCCGAAGCGCTGTGCCAGGTCCGCGGCGCTGGGCTCGCCGTCAAAGAGGCCCATCACGCCTTCCACAATGATCAGGTCCGCCTCCAGCGCGGCTGCATGCAGGCGCGCATGGCAATCGGCCTCGCCGGTCATCCACAAGTCCATCTGGTACACCGGCGCGCCGCTGGCCAGGGCATGCCAGCACGGGTCCAGAAAGTCCGGCCCGCACTTGAAGACCCGGACCTTGCGCCCCTGGCGCGCATGCAGACGCGCCAGCGCGCAGGCGACCGTCGTCTTGCCCTGGCCGGAGGCCGGGGCGGCGATGAGGATGGCGGGGCAGCGTGCGGTTTTCATGATGCGGCGAGCGTAAACATCAAAGAGGGGCCCAGCTTACGCCGACGTACAGCGTACGCCTGGCGCTGGCATATGTGCTGGCGGTCTGGTAAACCTTGTCGGTCAGGTTGTCCAGCTTGGCGACCAGCTTCCAGTCGCGCGACAGTGCCGTGGTAGCGCTGAGATTGACAAGAGAGTAACCCGGCAACACCACGGTGCTGGTATCGCTGTCCAGCGTATGTGAGGCCATCACTAGGTCCGAAGCCAGTTGCCAGCCGCCCACCGGCACCTCGGCGCCCAGCGTGCCGTATTGGCGGGACCGGCGCTGCAGGGTGCGGTTGGTGACCAGGTTCTTGGGGTTCTGCAAATCCAGCGAACCATGGATGTGCACGTTGCCCAGCGTTTCGGCGGCCGTGAACGTCAGCCCGGTGTACTGGGCCTGCGCCGTGTTGGCATAACAGGCGCGGTTGGCCAGCACCGTCGGCGGGCCGCCGTTGGGGCAAGGACCATTGCCCGACACGAAGCTCAGCAGGTTGGTCAGGCGGTTGCGATACACAGTGACGCCGTACTGCGAGCTTCCCTGGCTGTATTTGAGCGCCGCTTCCACATTGCGGCCGGATTCGGGCTTCAGGGTCGAAGTGCCGTAGATGCTGAAACGCTGGTACAGCGTGGGAACCCGGAAAGAGGTGCCGGCGGAGGCGGACACTTTCCACTGCGGCGTGAGCGCAAAGGCATAAGCCGCGGAGCCGGTGGTCTTGCCGCCGAATTCGCTGTCCCTGTCATGGCGGGCGTTGAACTGCACGGTGTGTGCGCCGCCGCTCCATCCGTAGCCCAGGCTCACACCGTCCAGCGAGCGATCCTTGTTAAGGGCACTCGCGCCCCCCGGGATGGCCGTGGAGCCGACCAGGCGAAACACGTCGCGCCGGCTTTCCAGCGCGGCACTCAAAAGATGCGCGCCAATCCGGTACTCGTTCTGGAGCAGCAGCGTGCGGATGGTACTTTTGTCATAGGAGATTTGCGGCGTCGAGCCGTTCAGGCCCTCTTCGCCGGAATCGGTACCCTGCGTGATCGCCAGCCTGGTGCTGTAACGGTCAGACCATTTGGCCTCCCACTGCAGGCCCAGGGTCTGCAGGTCGCTGATGCGGCGGTAGTCGCGGGTGGGGCCGCCGTCGTACTGGGAGTCGGTGTGGCTTTGCAGCACATTGGCTTCGATACGGTGGTCGGGGTTGAGCTGGAAACCGAGCTTGGCGTTGGCGCCCTGGCTTTTGTAGCCGTCGGCGTCGGGGTTCTGCCCCGCAATGGTCCGGGCGTTGAAGCCGTCGCTTTGCCCTTGCGTCAGGCCGAACGAGTAGTCGAAGGCGCCGGCCGAACCGCTGGCGGCGAATTCAACACGGCTGGTGTTGTACGAGCCGTAACCCACCGCCACCGAGGGCGCGAACGAGCCCTGCCCTTTTTTGGTGAATATCTGGATCACGCCGGCCACGGCGTCGGAGCCATAGACGGCGCCGCTGGGACCGCGCAAGACCTCAATGCGGTCGATCAATGAAATCGGAATATTGCTCCAGGAGGCGCCGCCGGCCGTCGCCTGGGACTCCACCCGTACGCCGTCGATGAACACAGGCGTGTGGCGGCTTTCCCCGCCGCGCACAAACACACTGGTGTTGGCGCCGGTGCCGCCGTTGCGGGTGATCTGGATGCCGGGCACTCGCGCCAGGATGTCGGCGAGCCCGACCGGGCCGGCGCGTTCGATGGCCTCACGGTCGATGATGGTGACGTCGGCGACGACGTCTTCAATCGGCTGGGCGCTGCGCGTGACGCTCACCACCATCTCCTTGAGTTGCGGCACCGCGCCGGTCTGGGCGGTTTGGGACAAGGCGGGAGAAGCGGCAAAAAAAGCCAGCGGAAATGCGGCGGCCAGCGCCAACGGAAGCACGGCAGGGCGTGCGTGGGGAGCAATTTTCATGAGAATCAGACAGTCAGCAAAAAGCCCTCACCGGCTTCCCCGCCGGTGCATGAGCGTTACAAACGCCCAGCCCAAAGCATGGACGTGCGCGTTCACCTTGTTGGCCGGTATCCGGGCTGACGGAACCACCTTCATCGCCTTCCCAAGCGCTTGTTCAAGGCGCTCAGTGGCGAGTGATGAAAGCTGAATTTGCCTTTGGCCGTGAGGCCGGAAGCGCATTCGTCCGTTTTACCGTTGCGGGGGCAGCGCAGGCTGAAAGTCTGGGCGCCGGCGACCGGGCTTGACCCGATGCGCGTGGCTTTGACGCTCTCCTGCTTCCCGTTGAACTGCAGCATGTGAACCACACTGCGGGCACCAACAGGGGCGATTCTACGCGGCCCTTCCCCATGCCGCGCCGCAAACCCTACAATGAGGGCTGCCATGGCGAACCAAACCCAAATCGACCAGATCACCGAACGCGTCGAGCGGCTCCTGCTGCGCTACGAAGAGTTACAGCGCACCAACGTGCTGCTGACCGAACAGGTCGGCGTGCTGACGCAGGAGCGCGACTCCCTCAAGTCGCGCCTGGGCGCGGCGCGCGCGCGGGTCGACGCCCTGCTCGAACGCCTGCCCGAAAGCAGCGGCCACGGCAGCAAAACCACCGCGGGAAGCGCGTCATGAAGCAGCTCGAAGTACAGATCATGGGCCAAAGCTATTTGCTGGGCTGCCCCGAAAACGGCGACGCGCGCATGCTCGACGCCGTCAACCGCGTGGACATGGCCATGTGCCGGATCCGCGACGCCGGAAAGATCAAGGCGCGCGACCGCATCGCGGTGCTGGCGGCGCTGAACCTGGCGTTTGAGCTTCCCGAACGCACGCCGGGCGCGCCGGCGGCCGCGGCGCCCGCGGGCGGCAACGCGGAGAGCCCGCAACTCGCTGCGCTGCTGCAGCGGCTGGACACCGCCCTGGGCATTGACGGCCGCCTGCTTTGAAGCCGTGCGCGCCGCCGGCCGCCGCTCCCGTTTCCAGCACCCGCCGCAGATCACTTCACGCCGTACGCACCGGGCCGCAAAGGCCTACAATGAAGACGTCTGCGATGCGTATTGGGCTTTATATTTCCTTGAACCAATGCTCCACGAGCACGGGCTTGGTAAATTGTCCGGCAGGTGTGATCGTCTCGCGTCAGACGAACCCGAAACCTGACTGCCCTCGCCCACCTGAACCCCGGTTCAGGATGACGGTCCAGTGGCACTCGCAGACACCTTATTCGCGCCACCGCCTTGTCCCTTTTCATCTCCCACCCTTCCCCCAACCCCGCCGCACTGCGGCGCTTCCACCCGCGAAGCGCAGCCGGCCTGCGGCCCACACTTTGACGCCCCATGACGCTTGAACCTCTCCTCATTGTTGAACTGGCCATCCTGGGCGTGGGCACCGGGTTTCTCGCGGGCCTGCTGGGCATAGGCGGCGGCATGCTGATGGTGCCCTTCATCACCATCATCATGTCCAACCGCGGCGTGGCGCCGGACCTGGCGGTCAAGATGGCCATCGCCACGTCCATGGCCACCATCATCTTCACCTCGATTTCCAGCGTGCGCGCGCACCACAAGCGCGGCGCGGTCCGCTGGGACATCGTCAAGCGGCTGGCCCCGGGCATCGTGATCGGCAGCATCATCGGCAGCCTGGGCGTGTTCGCGCTGCTCAAGGGTTCCTACCTGGCGATCTTCTTCGGCCTGTTCGTGAGTTTCTCCGCCACGCAGATGTTCCTGGACAAAAAACCCAAGCCGACGCGGCAGATGCCGGGCACGGCGGGCCAGTTTGCAGCCGGCGGCTTCATCGGCTTCCTGTCGGGCCTGGTCGGCGCGGGCGGCGGCTTCATCAGCGTGCCCTTCATGACCTGGTGCAACGTGGCGATCCATAGCGCGGTGGCCACCTCGGCCGCCCTGGGCTTCCCCATCGCCGTGGCCAACGTGCTGGGCTATGTGATCAGCGGGCAGACCGTGCAGAACCTGCCCGAGAGCTCCTTCGGCTACATCTGGCTGCCTGCCCTGGTGGTGATCGCCGTCTGCAGCTTCTTCACGGCGCCGCTGGGCGCCAGGGCCGCGCACAGCCTGCCGGTGGGCAAGCTCAAGCGGGTGTTTGCGAGCATCTTGTACGTCCTGGCTGCGTACATGCTCTACAAGGGTCTGAAGGGCTGACCAGACCCTGACGCGATGGCGCCAGCGGGGTTGGCGATACACACTCCGCCGCTCCGTGCACAGGCCGCTGGCCCTCACCCCTGCCCTCTCCCGGAGGGAGAGGGAGCAAGAAGCGGCCGGCTTATTTCCCGGTAACTTTTTTGATCACGGGCTTGATGTCCTCTCGCCGCGCCGGCAGCACCACGGCGTTTTCGCGCGGGGCGTTCAGGACGATGGACGTTGAGGTCTCCGTGAGGATGCAGAACTTTGTCACCACGGCGTCCAGGTGGGCGACGTCGATCACCGCGATTTCGAGCACCCAGCTGTCCTCGCCGGTGACGTTGTAGGCATTGATGACCTCGGGCGTCTGCTCGATCAGCTTGACCACGCGGGCGTATTCGACCCTTCCCACGCGGGCGATGGCGCGTATGCCGTAGCCCAGGCGCGCCAGGTCGACCTCGGCGCGGTATCCCTTGATCACGCCGCCCAGCTCCAGCTTGCGCACGCGCTCCGTCACCGCGGGCTGGCTCAGGTGGACGCGGCGGCCCAATTCGGCCATGGTGATGCGCGCGTCGCGCTGCAGCTCGCCGAGGATGCGGCTGTCGTAATGGTCCCATTCGGTGGTTTCGGTCATACGGCCTTTCAAGCTTTAAATTCAAAGGTCAACTGCGCTTATGCCGTTAATTTTGCATGGCCCGCGGGCACATGGCAACCTAACATCCCCGAATGACCTCCGCACTCATTTCTTCTCCCGCCGGCAAGGCGCCGGCACTCCTCATCCCCGCCCTGCTCGCCTGCTACCTGGTGTGGGGCTCGACCTACCTGGCGATCCGCTTCGCGCTGGTGAGCTTTCCGCCTTTCTTCCAGATGGGCACGCGCTTCCTGGCGGCGGGCATCCTGCTGATGGCCTGGGTGCTGGCGCGCGGGCACAGGCTGCCGAGCCGGCGCGAATGGGCCAACGCCGCCGTCGTGGGCGCGCTGATGCTGGGCGGCGGCATGGGACTGACGGCGTCGGCCGAAGTCCACATCGGCTCCGGCCTGATCGCCACCTTCATTGCCATCGTGCCCATGCTGGTGTCGGCCTGGGGCCTGCTGCTGGGCCAGCGGCCCAGCCGGCTGGAGTTCACCGGTATGGCGGTGGGCCTGGCGGGCGTGCTGATGCTGGTGCAGGGCGCGAGCTTCGGCGCGGCGCCCGTGGGCCTGGCCTGCATCGCGGGGGCCACGCTGCTGTGGTCGCTGGGCTCTGTGCTGTCCGCCACGCGCTTGCCGCTGGCCGCCGGCCCCGCGGGTTTCGCCAGCGAAATGTTGTGCGGCGGCGCGGTGTTGATGCTGATTTCTCTCGCAATGGGTGAGCACCGCGAGGCCGCCGCGAACTGGCCGGCGCAACCCGAGGCGATGCTCGCGTGGCTGTACCTCGTGGTGTTCGGCTCGCTGATCGCCTTCAGCGCCTACCTCTATTTGCTGGCCAATGCGTCGCCCGCGGTGGCCACGAGCTACGCCTTCGTGAACCCCTTGATCGCGATTTTCCTGGGCGCGTTCTTCGCTGGAGAGCACGTCACCGGGGGCGAATGGGCCGCCTGCGGCGTGATCCTCATGGGCGTGTTTCTGATTTTCAGAGGTAAATCTGCAACATCCAGGCGCAAATAAAGTGCTTTTCCGCTAGGAAACTGCGTTTTTCTCCAGTAGCATCCGCATTGCCACAAGGAAGTAGTTATCCGGGTGGTGATTTATCAACTTCTAGAAGGAAAATCAATCATGGCAACTGCAAAAAAAGCACCGGCTAAAAAAGCGCCTGCTAAAAAGGCTGCTCCGGCAAAGAAAGTAGCTGCGAAGAAAGCAGCTCCTGCGAAGAAGGCTCCTGCGAAAAAAGCAGCGCCTGCGAAAAAGGTAGCCGCGAAGAAAGCAGCTCCCGCCAAGAAGGTTGCGGCCAAAAAGCCAGCAGCGAAAAAAGCGCCCGCCAAAAAGCGTACGCCCAATGCAGCGTTCATGAAAGCGCTGACCTTGAGCCCCGCACTGGCAGCCGTGGTGGGCGACAAGCCTCTGCCGCGTACCGAGATCGTCAGCAAGCTGTGGGTTTACATCAAATCCAAGGGCCTGCAGGACAAGGTCAACAAGCGCATGATCAACGCCGACGAAAAATTGCGTGCCGTTTTCGGCAAGGCGCAAGTGTCGATGTTCGAGATGGCCGGCCTGATCGGCAAGCACGTCAAGTAATCGGCTTTTGCCGATATCAAAAGGCCGGTTCACACCGGCCTTTTTTTATGCATCCGCGCGGCGGCTTCCCCAGCTCAGCAGTTACCTTCTGGCACGCTTCCTGCGTTACTCGGCCCGCCTTATGTGCGCGCTGCATTAGCGCCGCAAGCATCCCGAAAGCCTTGCTGATGCCATAGGGTTACTCTTTAGCCCCCCGGTGGCGGTAGCACCGAAAAATGACGGTATTGTTGATAAGATAAAAAATTCCCCGCGGCACCGCCCCGGGGCCTGACTGGACAGAACAAGATTCCCATGTTGATGCCACTGCATTTGAAGACGGGGGCGGCGGAAATTTCCGCGCGCTCCGCATGTCGCTTCCGCGACGGACATCCCTTAGCCAGCGCCAAGCCCGACCTTGGTATCTCCCGATAATGCTGCGCTTTATTTTTACCCGACTGAGCCTGATCATCCCCACCTTCCTGGGGATGACGCTGCTGGCCTTCTTCCTGATCCGCATGGTGCCGGGAGACCCGATTGAAACCATGGCCGGCGAACGCGGCATCGATCCGGTGCGCCACGCCCAGCTGCTCAAGGAATTCGGCCTGGACAAGCCCGTTATGGTGCAGTACGGCATCTACATCGTCCGTGTGCTCAAGGGCGACCTGGGCAAATCGCTGATCACGCAGGAGCCGGTGCTGCGCGAGTTCCTCACGCTGTTCCCGGCCACCATCGAACTGGCCGTCTGCGCCATTTTGTTCGCGCTGCTGATCGGGATACCGGCCGGCATCCTGGCGGCGGTGAAGCGAAACTCGATACTCGACCACGGCGTCATGGGGGTGTCCCTCACCGGGTATTCAATGCCGATTTTCTGGTGGGGCCTGCTGCTGATCCTGCTGTTCTCGGTCGAGCTCGGCTGGACGCCGGTGTCCGGCCGGCTGTCGGTGCAGTACTTCATCGAGCCGACCACCGGCTTCCTGCTGATCGACTCGCTGCTGTCGGACGACAAGGGAGCGTTCTGGTCGGCGGCATCGCACCTGATACTGCCCATGATCGTGCTGGGCACCAACCCGCTGGCGGTGATCGCTCGCATGACGCGCTCGGCCATGCTGGAGGTGCTGGGCGAGGACTACATCCGAACGGCGCGCGCCAAGGGCCTTTCCAACCTGCGCGTGGTGGCCCTGCATGCGCTGCGCAACGCGCTGATCCCGGTGGTCACCGTGATCGGCCTGCAGGTCGGCGTGCTGTTCACCGGCGCCATCCTCACCGAAACCATCTTTTCCT
This sequence comes from Polaromonas sp. YR568, assembly GCF_943369415.1. Classification (GTDB taxonomy): domain Bacteria; phylum Pseudomonadota; class Gammaproteobacteria; order Burkholderiales; family Burkholderiaceae_C; genus Polaromonas. Next base: position 94,079 of record NZ_CALRNF020000015.1, on the reverse strand, counting down.
GGCCGGGCGTCGGCAAGTGGCTGATCGAAGCCATCAGCCGCCGCGACTACCCCGTGCTGCAGGGCGGCATCCTGTTGCTGGGCGCCATCGTCATGGCCGTCAACCTGCTGGTGGACATCACCTACGGCATCATCAACCCACGCATCAGGCACCAGCGATGAGCACGGCCACCTTGAAAACCAACACTCCGCCCGCGCCGCCGCATCCGCTGCGCGAGTTCTGGAACTACTTCAGCGCCAACAACGGCGCCGTCATCGGCCTGGTCGTCGTCGTCGGCGTGCTGCTGGTCGCGCTGTTCGCGCCGCTGCTGGCGCCGCACGCGCCCAACATCACCGACAACACGGTGTTCCTCAAGCCGCCGGCCTGGCAGGCGGGCGGCTCCTGGAGCTACCCGCTGGGCACCGATGCCATCGGCCGAGACATCCTGTCGCGCCTGATGTACGGCGCCCGCCTGTCGCTGGTCATCGGCCTGGCCGTGGTCGCGCTGTCGGTGGTCGTCGGCACGGTGCTGGGCCTGCTGGCGGGCTTTTTCCGCGGCATCTTCGAGATCGCGGTGATGCGCCTGATGGACATCATCCTGACCCTGCCCAGCCTGCTGCTGGCCATCGTGATCGTGGCCATCCTCGGCCCCGGGCTGATGAACGCCATGCTGGCCGTGGCCATCGTCGTGCTGCCGCATTACGTACGCATCACGCGCGCCGCGGTGATCGCCGAGACCTCGCGCGACTACGTGACGGCCGCGCGCATGAGCGGCGCCAGCCGCATCCGCCTGATGTTCAGCGAAATCCTGCCCAACTGCACGGCGCCGCTGATCGTGCAGGCTTCGCTGGGTGTCTCGACCGCCATCCTGGACGCGGCGGCCCTGGGCTTCCTGGGCCTGGGCGCGCAGCCGCCCTCACCCGAATGGGGCACCATGCTGGCCGATGCCCGCGAATTTGTCCTGCGCGCCTGGTGGGTTGTCACCTTCCCCGGCCTCGCAATTTTGATCACTGTGCTGGCTTTCAATTTGCTTGGCGACGGACTGCGCGATGCGTTCGACCCCAAATTGAAACGCTGAAAGATTTCCGTATGGCTTTATTAGAAATAGAAAACCTCTCCGTCGAGTTCCCCTCGCAAAACGGCGTCATGCATGCCGTCGACGGCATCAGCCTGTCGCTTGAAGAAGGCGAAGTCCTCGGCATCGTCGGCGAATCCGGCTCCGGCAAAAGCGTGACCATGATGGCCCTGATGGGCCTGGTGGCCTACCCCGGCCGCGTCAAGGCCGACAAGCTGCGCTTTGCCGGCCACGACCTGCTGGCGCTGTCGCAAGGCGAGCGCAACAAGCTCACCGGCAAAGACGTGGCGATGATCTTCCAGGAACCCACGACCAGCCTGAACCCCTGCTTCACCATCGGCTTCCAGATCATGGAAACCCTGCGCCTGCATCTCGGCATGGACAAAAAAGCCGCCAAGCGCAAGGCCATCGAACTGCTCGAGCAGGTCGGCATCAACTCGCCCGAAACGCGCCTGAAGGCCTACCCGCACCAGCTCTCGGGCGGCATGAACCAGCGCGTGATGATCGCCATGGCGATCGCCTGCAACCCGCGCCTGCTGATCGCCGACGAGCCGACCACGGCGCTGGACGTGACCATCCAGGCGCAGATCCTCGATTTGCTGCGCAGCCTGCAGAAAGAACGCGGCATGGCGCTGGTGCTGATCACGCACAACATGGGTGTGGTGTCCGAAATGGCGCAGCGCATCGCCGTCATGTACGCCGGCCAGATCATGGAAGAGCAAAGCGCGCACGCCCTCTTCAACACGCCCCAGCACCCTTACACCGAAGCCCTGCTGTCGGCCCTGCCCGAGCGCAGCGACGGCAGCGCGCGCCTGGCGACCATTCCCGGCATGGTGCCCGGCCTCTACGACCGGCCCGCCGGCTGCCTGTTCGCGCCGCGCTGCGCTTACGCTACCGAGCATTCGCGCAACGAGCGGCCGCTGCTGCGCGCCTGGAAGGACGGCATGGTGCGTTGCCACTACCCGCTGGGCGACCCCAGCCGCCAGGCCAACATCGAACACGACAGCCCTTTGGTGGAGGCCGCGCAATGAGCCCCACCGCCATCACCCCAGGCACCACAGCAGCAGCCCTGCCGGCCGGCCCTGTCGTCGAGGCCAAAAACCTCAAGCAGGTCTATGAGATCCGCCGCGGCTTCATGCGCAAGTCCGACCACCTGCAGGCGGTAGGCGGCGTGTCCTTCTCGGTGCATGCCGGCAAGACGCTGGCCGTCGTCGGCGAATCGGGCTGCGGCAAGTCCACGCTGGCCCGCATGGTGTCGCTGATCGAAACCCCCACGGGCGGCGAGCTGCGCATCACCGGCATCGACGCGGTCAACGCGCCGCATGACGAGCGCCTGGGCCTGCGCAAGGCCGTGCAACTGGTGTTCCAGAACCCCTACGGGTCGCTGAACCCGCGCAAGAAAGTCGGCGCCATCCTGGAAGCACCGCTTGAGATCAACACCAAACTGACGGCAGAGGAGCGCGCCGAAAAGGCCCGCGCCATGCTCGCCATGGTGGGCCTGCGCCCCGAGCACTACGACCGCTACCCGCACATGTTTTCGGGCGGCCAGCGCCAGCGCATCGCGATCGCGCGCGCGTTGATGCTCAACCCCACCGTGGTGGTGGCCGACGAGCCGGTGTCGGCGCTGGACGTTTCCATCCAGGCCCAGGTGCTCAACCTGCTGGCCGACCTGCAGCAGTCCATGGGCCTGGCCTACCTGTTCATCTCGCACGACCTGGGCGTGGTGCGCCACATCGCCCACGACGTGCTGGTGATGTACCTGGGCCACGCGGTCGAGCAAGGCGAGAAAAACACCCTGTTCAACCAGCCCCTGCACCCCTATACCCAGGCCTTGCTGGCGTCCACACCGGGCCTGGCGGGCAGCACCGGCGTCAAACAGCGCATCGTGCTCAAGGGCGAGCTGCCCTCGCCGCTGAACCCGCCCACGGGCTGCGTCTTTTCGACCCGCTGCCCGCACGTCACCGACCGCTGCCGCGCCGAAAGGCCGCAGCTGCGCGAAGTCGGCGGGCGCCAGGTCGCCTGCCACTATGCCGAAAACTTTCTCACTGCGTGACCTGAAACCATGCAATCCCGCACCGGTTTCAGGCCACGTTTTTTAATGACCAGGGCGCACCACGTCACGAATGTGGTGCAAACTGGCCGCAAGCCCCGCTGCGAAGCAGCATCAACCTCCAAAGGGATCGTCCATGATTCAGACCAAACCAAGTGCAAGCCCCCGCGCAAGTAAATTGCGCCCGGTCCAGCGCGCATTGCTGTGCGCCGTCGCCCTGCCAGCGCTGCTGGCACTTTCACCCGTCTCCGCGAAGACGCTGGTGTTCTGCTCTGAAGGCAGCCCCGAAAACTTCTACCCCGGTGTCAACACCACGGGTACGTCGTTTGATGCCAACGAACCCATCTACAACCGCCTCGTCGAATTCGAATACGGCGGCACCAAGGTCGTCCCCGGCCTGGCCGAGAAGTGGGACATTTCCGCCGACGGCAAGGAATACACCTTCACCCTGCGCAAGGGCGTGAAATGGCATGCCAGCAACAAGGCCTTCAAGCCGACGCGCGACTTCAACGCCGACGACGTGCTGTTCATGTTCGAGCGCCAGTGGAAGGAAGACAACGCCTTCTTCAAGGTCACCAGCCCCAACCACTCCTACTTCAGCGACATGGGCATGCCCAAGCTGATCAAGTCGGTGGACAAGGTCGGCGACTACAGCGTCAAGATCACGCTGAACCAGCCTGAAGCGCCTTTCCTCGCCAACCTGGCCATGCCTTACGCGGCCGTCCAGTCCAAGGAATACGCCGACGCCATGCTCAAGGCCGGCACGCCGGAAAAAATCGACCAGGACCCGGTCGGCACCGGCCCCTTCTACCTGGTGCAGTACCAGAAAGACGCGGTCATCCGCTACAAGGCCTTCCCGCAGTACTGGGGCGGCAAGGCCAAGATCGACGACCTCGTGTACTCGATCACGCCTGACGCATCGGTCCGCTGGGCCAAGCTGCAGAAGAACGAATGCCAGGTCATGCCTTACCCCAACCCCGCCGACCTGGACGCGATCCGCAAGGACTCCAACGTCACCATCGTCGAGCAGGCAGGCCTGAACGTCGGTTACCTCGCATACAACACGACCAAGAAGCCGTTTGACGACGTGCGCGTGCGCAAGGCCATCAACATGTCCATCAACAAGAAAGCCATTGTTGACGGCGTGTACCTGAGCACCGGCGTTGCCGCCAAGAACCCGATCCCGCCGACCATGGCCGCGTACAACAACGCCATCAAGGACGACGAGTACAACCCCGAAGCCGCCAAGAAATTGCTGGCCCAGGCCGGTTACCCCAACGGCTTCACCACCGACCTGTGGGCCATGCCCGTGCAGCGCCCGTACAACCCGAATGCCAAGCGCATTGCCGAGTTGATGCAGGCTGACCTGGTCAAGGTCGGCGTGACCGCCGAGATCAAGAGCTTCGAATGGGGCGAGTACCGCAAGCGCCTGCAGGCCGGCGAACACCAGATGGGCATGCTGGGCTGGACCGGCGACAACGGCGATCCTGACAACTTCATGTACACCCTGCTCGGCTGCGCTTCGGCCCAATCGGCCAGCGGTTCCAACATCGCCAAGTTCTGCTACCAGCCGTACGAAGACCTGGTCCTGAAGGCCAAGACCGTGACCAACCCTGCCGAGCGCATCAAGCTCTACCAGCAGGCCCAGGTCATCTTCAAGGAACAGGCTCCCTGGTTCACCATCGCCCACGCGGTGCAGTTGAAACCCATCCGCAAGAGCGTGATCGGCTACAAGAACAGCCCGTTCGGCCGCCACAACTTCTACGCGGTGGACATCAAGGAGTAATCCTTCATGGCTTGAAGCGGCTTCACCACGAAGCCGCTTTCATCCTGACGCCAAAAACAAAAAGGCCGGGTCACCCCGGCCTTTTTTTATGCCCGCGAGATTCCAGGCTGGGCTATGGCGCCTTGGCCAGCGCGTTCTGCGTGATCGCCGACAGCGTGCCGCGCGTGGTGATGACTTCCGGGTCCAGCGTGACCTCGATCACCGTGCCCTCTTTTCGTGCCAGGGCCGCCAGCAGCTCGGCTTCGAACTCGTCCGTGCGCGTGATGCGCACGCCGGCGTAGCCGTAGGCGCGCGCCAGGCCGGCGAAGTCCGGGTTGTTCAGGCGTGAACCACTTTCGTGCGTGGGGTACTCCCTTTCCTGGTGCATGCGTATGGTGCCGTACATGCCGTTGTTGAGCAGCACGATGATGCTTTTGGCGCCGTGCTGCACGGCCGTGGCCAGTTCCTGGCCGTTCATCAAAAAGTCGCCGTCGCCCGCGATCGTGAAAGCCGTCCGGCCCGTCGTGATGGCCGCCGCGATGCCCGCCGGCACGCCGTAACCCATGGCGCCCACGGTGGGCGCCAGCTGCGTCTTGTGACCCTTGACCAGGCCGTGGTGCTTGAAGAAGCGATGCACCCAACTCGCGAAATTGCCCGCGCCGTTGGTCAGCACCGCATCCGCCGGCAAATGCTTTTGCAGCAGGCCGACGATAGCCGGCATGTCGATGTCGCCCGGCAAATTGGCCGAGGGCGTGGGCTTGAGGTTCTCCAGGTAATCCTCGTTGGCCGATGCCGTCCAGGCCTCCCAGGCCACGGTCACCGGCGCGGTCAGCACTTCCAGCGAGCGCGCGGCGGCGTTCATGGTGGCGTTGATGGCGAGGTCGGCCTGGTAGACACGGTTGAGCTCCTCGGCGCTGGCATGGATGTGCACCAGTTTTTGTTTCGGCCGGGGCGCCTCAAGCAGCGTGTAGTTGCCGGTCGTCATCTCGCCCAGGCGCGGGCCGATGGCGATGATCAGGTCGCTGGCCTTCACGCGCGCGGCCAGCTTGGGATTGAGGCCAATGCCCACGTCGCCCGCGTAAAGCGGGTGGTGGTTGTCAAAGGTGTCCTGGAAGCGGAAGGCATTGCCCACCGGCAGCTTCCAGTTTTCGGCGAAGCGCTGCAGCGCCTGTGCCGACTGCGGCGTCCAGCCGCCGCCGCCGGCGATGATGAGCGGGCGTTCGGACTTGAGCAGCATCTCGCGCAGCGTGCGCAGCGAGCCCGGGTCGCTCCAGGCCTGCACCGCCTCCACGCGCGGCAGCGGCTGCGCGGCCGTCATGCGGGTCAGCATGTCTTCGGGCAGCACCAGCACCACCGGGCCGGGGCGGCCGTTCATCGCGGTGGCGAAGGCACGCGCCACGTATTCGGGAATGCGGTCGGCGTCGTCGATGCGCTCCACGCGCTTGGCAAAGCCCTTGGTGCTGGGCCCGAAGAAGTTGAAGTAGTCCACTTCCTGGAAAGCTTCGCGGTCGCGGCAGTCGCTGGCCACGTCGCCCACCAGCAGCACCATGGGCGTGGAATCCTGGAAGGCCGTGTGCACGCCGATGGACGCATTCGTGGCGCCCGGCCCCCGGGTGACCATGCAGACGCCCGGCCGGCCGGTGAGCTTGCCGTGGGCTTCGGCCATAAAGGCCGCGCCGCCCTCCTGCCGGCAGGTGACGAACTGGATCTTGCCCTGGCGCGCATGCAGCCCGTCGAGAACGGCGAGATAGCTTTCACCGGGCACGCCGAATGCGTGGGTTACGCCCTGGGCCAGAAGGCAGTCGACGAGGAGGTGGCCGGCGAGTTGAGAGGTCATGGGCCTATTGTGCCGTTGAAGATGGCCCCCACGCTCCCCCACTTCGTGTGGGTCGCTGCCCCCCGAGGGGGCCGCTGCGCCTGCGGCCCGGCAAAGCCGGTTCCGCGGCCCCTGCTTGCATGAAGAGGGTCCAGCTTCGAGCGCTGCGCTTATTCAGGTGTGGCGGCGTCGCCATCCCCGCCGCCCGCTTCCAGAGCCTGGCGAGCCAGTTCCTCGTCGCTGAGCGGCGGCGCCGCTTCGAGTGCCGCGAGTTCGTCGAGAAACTCCTGCGTCGGCTGCTCGTGCTCCAGCAGCACTTCCTCGAGCTTTTGCCGGCCGGTTTCGGCATGCACGTTGGGCGAGACGAGGACGGTGGGCGGCACGGGGAATTTTTCGCCGAGCTCAAACTTCAGTGCTTCGGATTTTTCTTCAACCCAGTGCGCGAAATCACCGTCTTTGGGGGTGTTGGAATTGCTCATGGCGGGCCTCCTTGGCTTGCGTTGCGGCCTGGGCGCGGATGGCCAAGGCATTTTTTTATTATGCGGCGATCGCGCTCGCGGCGGTAGTGCCCAGGGCGCAATCTCGTGCGCATCGGCACCTCGGCCTACAGGACTTGCAATAATTCACTAAACAGTTAAATTCAGACACATGGCAACCACCCCCTCTTCCGCGCAGGAACCACGCCTGCGCGACGCCGACCGCTCACAGCAAACCATACTGCTGGCGGCGCGCGACGAGTTCGCGCTGTACGGGCTGGCCGGTGCGCGGGTGGACCGCATCGCCGGGCGCGCCGACATCAACAAGCGCCTGATCTACTACTACTTCAAGAGCAAGGACGAGCTCTTCCTCGCGGTGCTGGAGAGCACCTACGCCGACATACGCGCCGCCGAGCAGAAGCTGCACCTGGACGAAATGGACCCGGTCGAGGCCATCCGCGAACTGGTTTCCTTCACCTGGCATTACTACCTCGAACACCCCGAGTTCATCTCGCTGCTCAACAGTGAAAACCAGCACAATGCGGCGCACCTGAAGAAGTCGGCCCGCATCCAGGAAATGAACTCCCCGCTGGTGCAGATGCTGGACACGGTGCTCGAGCGCGGGCGGCGCAAGGACCTGTTCCGCGCGGGCATAGACCCGATCCAGCTCTACATCTCGATTGCGTCGATCTGTTACTTCTACCTGTCGAACAACCAGACGCTGTCGACCATCTTCGGGCGCGACCTGCGCGCCCCCAAGGCCATGGCCCAGCGCCTGTCGCACATGACGGACATGGTGCTCGGCTACGTGATGCGCTGAGCGCCGGCAAGCCCGGCAACCCACCCCCGGAGTTTCCCTAGGGGCCGTTGACAGCCCCCAGCCCAGCCCCAACAATTCACCGTATAGTTACATACGGACGTGCCGGCCTGCGGCGCCATGCCGCATGGGCGACAAGGAGACATATCCGATGCTGCGCAAGCTGCTGCTCTTACCGGCGCTCAGGCCTTTTCTGCTGATCATCCTGCTGCTGGTGTTGTGGGATGTGGCGATTCGCGTCTTCAGTATCCAGGCATATCTGATCCCGCGTCCCGAACAGGTCGTGCAGCAACTGATCGCCGAATGGAGCAACCTGCTCAAGCAAAGCTGGAAGACCACGCAGGCCACGCTGGGCGGCTTCGCGCTCACCATCATCATCGGCATCCCGTTGGCCATGGTGATTGCCTACTCGCGGCTCGTCGAGTCTTACGTCTACCCGCTGCTGGTGTTTTCGCAAAGCATTCCGAAGGTTGCCATCGCGCCGCTCTTCGTCGTGTGGTTCGGCTTCGGCATCTTCCCCAAGATCATTTCGGCCTTCCTGCTGGGCTTCTTCCCGGTCGTGGTGTCCACCGTCATGGGCTTCAAGTCGGTCGAGCCCGACATGCTGGACCTGGCCCGCTCCATGGGCGCGAGCCGCCTGCAGACTTTTTTCAAGATCAGCCTGCCGCACGCCCTTCCCGCCATCTTCAGCGGCCTCAAGGTGTCCATCACGCTGGCCGTGGTGGGCGCGGTCGTCGGTGAATTCGTCGGCTCCAACTCCGGCATCGGCTATGTGCTGCAGGTGGCCAACGGCAACTTCGACCTGCCGCTGATGTTCGCCGCGCTGGTGGTGCTGTCCACCATCGGTGTGCTGCTGTTCGCGGCCATAGACCTGGCCGAGCGGCTGATGATTCCCTGGCATGCCTCGCAGCGCCAGGTGTTCTGAGCCGCCGCCCCTCCCTGTTTTCGTTTTTCGTTCCCCTCGTCACGTTCCATCACCGGCAACCCCAGGAGACACATCATGAAGAACCGCATATCCCCTTTGCTCACCGCCATCGCCGGCGCGCTGATGCTGGCCATGGCGCCCGCGCAGGCGCAGACCAAGGCGCCCGAAAAAGTCACGCTGATGCTCAACTGGTACCTCTACAGCGAGCACGCGCCCTTCTTCCTCGGCAGGGAGCGCGGCTTCTACGCCGAGGAAGGCATAGACCTGGACATCCAGGAAGGCCGCGGCTCGGCCGTCACCGCCCAGGCCGTGGCGGCCAAGTCGGCCACCTTCGGCTACATTGACGTCACCACCATGATCAAGGCCGCCGCCAAGGGCGCGCCGCTCAAGTCCACCGGCGTGCTGTTCCAGCTCAGTCCCATGTCGGTCATGGGTTTTGCCGACAAGAACATCAAGACGCCCAAGGACATCATCGGCAAGACCGTCGCCACCACGCCGGGCGACTCGATGTCGCAGATGTGGCCGCTGTTCCTCAAGGTCAACAACATCCAGGCCGACCAGGTCAAGATCGTCTCGGGAGACGGCCAGACCAAGCTCAATGCCGTGATGAACGGCCAGGCCGACCTGCTGCTCGGCTATGTGATGGACCAGGCCATCAAGCTGCAGGACGCCACCGGCAAGCAGGTCTATCCGATACGCTTCGCCGATTCGGGCATCAACCAGATCAGCTCCGGCATCATCGCCAACAAAAACCTGCTGACCGAGAACCCCGACCTGGTCAAGCGCTTCATGCGCGCCTCCACCCGCGCCGCCGAAGCCGCCGAGAAAAGCCCTGAAGCCGCCGTCGACGCAATGCTCAAGGCCAACCCCAAGGCCGGCGTGCGCGACACGCTGATCGTCGGCATGAAACAAAGCGTGGCGCTGTACCACACCAAGGAAACCGCCAACCAGCGCCCCTTCCGCGTGACCATGAAAAACGTCAACGACTCGCTGGACCTGCTGGTGCAGTACGGCGGCATGGACGCCTCGACACGCGGCAAGCCCGAAGATTACGTCAGCCTGGACTTCCTGCCCACGAACTGAAGAAGGCGCACCTTATCCATGCGCAACGACCACCTGATAGAAGCCCGCGGCGTCTCCAAGACCTACCAGACCAAGGACGGCCCGGTCGAGTCCCTCAAGCCCCTGGACTTCTCGATTCGCGAGGGTGAATTCATCTCGGTCGTCGGGCCTTCGGGTTGCGGCAAAAGCACGCTGCTGAAGATGGTGGCGGGCCTGCTCCCCATTACGGGCGGCACGCTGACGCTGGCGGGCAAGCCCATCAACGGGCCGCAAAAAGACGTGGGCATCGTGTTCCAGAGCGCCGTGCTGCTGGCCTGGCGCACGGTGCTCAAAAACATCCTGCTGCAGGCCGAAATGCGCCACATGCCCAGGGAGCAGGCGCTGGCCAAGGCGATGCAGCTGATCGAGATGGCCGGCCTCAAAGGGTTTGAAAACAAATACCCCTGGCAGCTGTCGGGCGGCATGCAGCAGCGCGCTTCCATTTGCCGCGCCTTGCTGCATGACCCTTCGGTGTTGCTGATGGACGAGCCCTTCGGCGCACTCGACGCGATGACGCGAGAGAAGATGAACCTGGAGCTGCAGCGCATCTGGTCGGCCTCGCAAAAAACCGTGCTGCTGATCACCCACAGCATTCCCGAGGCCGTGTTCCTGTCGGACCGTGTCATCGTGATGAGCGAACGGCCGGGCGCCATCGCCGCCATCTACGACATAGACCTGCCGCGCCCGCGCACGCTGGACATGATGGGCTCGCCCGAGTTCGCGGTCTACGCCAAAAAAGTGCGCGCGCATTTTTATTCGCAAGGCACGCTGGACCACTGAGCCCAATCTCATGGACGAACCCCTTCGCTTCCATATCGACGAGATCCGCTTTTCCGAGCGCGACGTGGTGCTGCGCCTGCCCTTTCGTTTCGGCGCCGCCACCGTGACCTCCTGCCCCCAGGTCTATGTGCAGGCGCGTATACGCTTTGCCGACGGGTCGACCTCGCAAGGCTGCGCGGCGGAAATGATGATCCCGAAGTGGTTCGACAAAAACACGGCGCTGTCGAACGAAGACAACTTCCAGCAACTGCGCGATGCGCTTTTGGCCGCCCGTGCCGCCTATTGCGCGGACACATCCGCCCGAACCGCCTGGCAGCACTTCGCGCATCACTACCAGGCGCTGCTCGACCAGGGCGCGGCCGCCGGGCTGAACCCCCTGGCCGCCGGCTACGGCCCGGCGCTGCTGGACCGCGCCATCCTGGACGCGCTGCTGCTCAAACTTAATTGCAGCTTTGCCGCCGGCATGAGCGCCAACTTGGCCGGCATAGTTGTGCGCGGCAGCGGCCTGGCCGGCGACCTGTGCGATTTCGACATGGCGCGCTTCCTCTCGCTGCAGATGCCGCGCAAGCAGATCGCGGCGCGGCACACCGTGGGCCTGGCCGATGCGATCACCCAGGCGGACAAGCCCGCGGGCGAAGCCATGGACGGCCTGCCCGCCTCGCTGGAGGCCGCCATCACGCGCTACGGCCACCGGCATTTCAAGATCAAGCTCAGCGGCAACACCGAAGCCGACATGGCGCGGCTCACAGCCATCAGCCACGCGCTCGAAGGCGTGGCGCGTGTCATCACGCTGGACGGAAACGAGCAATACGCCAGCGCCGGCGCCTTTGCCGACTTCTTCACGCAGTTCACCTCGGACCCCCAACTCGCGCCGCTGCTGGCCTGCACGGCGTTTGTGGAGCAGCCGCTGCGCCGCGACCAGGCGCTGGCGCAGGACGTGTCCGCGCTGGCCAAACATATTCCGCTGCTGGTCGATGAATCCGACGCCACGCTGGACGCCTTTGTGCAGGCCAGGGCGCTGGGCTACACCGGCGTGTCGAGCAAAAGCTGCAAGGGCTTCTACAAGTCGGTGATCAACGCGGCGCGCTGCGCGATGTGGAATGCGTCGTCGCCCGGCGCGCCCTGTTTCCTCTCCGGTGAGGACCTGACCATGCAGGCCGGCCTGGGCGTGCAGCAAGACCTGGCGCTGGTCAGCTGGCTGGGACTGGCTCATGTGGAGCGCAACGGCCACCACTACGTCAACGGCCTGATGGCCGCGCCCGAGGCCGAGCAGCAAAACCTGCTGCTGGCGCACGACACGCTTTACGAGTACAGCTTTGACGCCGTGCGGCTGCGCATCAAGGGCGGGCAAATCGCGCTGGGCTCGCTCGACACGCCCGGCTTCGCCACCGGCCAGGCCGACGGCCAGATTTCCTGGGACGCGATGCGTTCCTTTTATTGAATCCCACTGAACCTCACTGAACACAGCAACAAGGACTACACATGAGCAAACCCACCCTGGGCATCATCATGCACGGCGTGACCGGCCGCATGGGCACCAACCAGCACCTGATCCGCTCCATCCTGGCGATACGCCAGCAGGGCGGCGTGCTGCTGTCCGACGGCAGCCGCGTCATGCCCGACCCCATCCTGATAGGCCGCAACGCCGCCAAAGTTGAAGCCCTGGCCCATGAGCACGGTGTGGCCCGCTGGGGCACCGACCTGGACCAGGCGCTGGCCAACCCCAGCGACACGATCTTCTTCGACGCAGGCACCACGCAGATGCGCCCCACCCTGCTGGCCAAGGCGATACGCGCCGGCAAGCACGTCTACTGCGAAAAACCCATCGCCACCAACCTCAACGAGGCCGTTGAAATCGCCCGCCTGGCGCAAAGCTCGGGCCTGAAACACGGCGCGGTGCAGGACAAGCTCTTTTTGCCCGGCCTGCGCAAGCTCGACATGCTGCGCCGCGCCGGCTTCTTCGGCAGGATGCTGTCGGTGCGGCTGGAGTTCGGCTACTGGGTGTTCGAGGGCGACCTGCAGCCCATCCAGCGCCCGAGCTGGAACTACCGCAGCGAAGACGGCGGCGGCATGATCCTGGACATGATGTGCCACTGGCGCTATGTGCTGGACAACCTGTTCGGCGAGGTCAAGTCCGTCTCCTGCATGGGCGCCACCCACATTCCCGAGCGCTGGGACGAAGCCGGCAAACCCTACAAGGCCACCGCCGACGACGCGGCCTATGCCACGGCTGAACTCACAGGCCACAACGGCGAGCCGGTCATCGCCCAGATGAACATGTCATGGGCCACGCGCGTGCGCCGCGACGACCTGGTCACCTTCCATGTGGACGGCACGCACGGCTCGGCCGTGGCCGGCCTGCAGAGCTGCCGCGCCCAATCGCGCGTGACCACGCCCCGCCCGGTATGGAACCCCGACCAGAAGCAGATGATGAATTTTTTCGACCAGTGGCAGGAAGTGCCGGACTCGCAAACCTATGACAACGGCTTCAAGATCCAGTGGGAACACTTCATACGCCACGTGGTCGAGAACGAGCCCTACCGCTGGACGCTGCCCGAGGGCGCCAAGGGCGTGCAACTGGTCGAGGCGGCGCTGCAAAGCTGGAAGGAGCGGCGCTGGATAGACGTGCCCCCGCTCAAGATCTGAGGAACTCTTCCATGGCACTGACACTGACCTTGCCCGAGGCCTCCGGCGGCGGCCTCAAACCCTACACGCTGCGCGGCAGCACGCCCGTCCAGCCGGCGCCGGGCACGCGCTTTGACCGCATCGCCTATTCCGCCGCCCACGTGGTGGCCGACCCGCTGGCCGCGGTGGACCCGTGGCTGGCCTGCGCGGTCGACTGGGAGGCCACCATTGCCTACCGGCGCCATCTGTGGTCGCTGGGCCTGGGCGTGGCCGAAGCCATGGATACCGCCCAGCGCGGCATGGGCCTGGACTGGCCGACTTCGCTGGAGCTGATACGCCGCTCTCTCGACGCCGCCAAAGACATGCCGGGCGCACTCATAGCCTCAGGTTGCGGCACCGACCACCTGGTGCTGGAAAACGTCAAGACCGTCGGCGACGTCATCCGCGGCTACGAAGAACAGATGGAAGCGATTGAAAAACTGGGCGGCAAACTCATCGTGATGGCCTCGCGCGCGCTGGCCCGCGTGGCGCAAAGTCCGGCCGACTACGAACGCGTCTACGACCGCATCCTGCGTCAGGCCAGGCAGCCCGTGGTGCTGCACTGGCTGGGCGACATGTTCGACCCGGCGCTGGCCGGCTACTGGGGCAGCCCCGACACCGAGAGCGCGATGGACACGGCCCTGAGCATCATCGAAGCCAATGCAAGCAAGGTCGACGGCATCAAGATCTCGCTGCTGGACAAGGACCAGGAAATCGCCATGCGCCGCAGGCTGCCCGCCGGCGTGCGCATGTACACCGGCGACGATTTCAATTACGCCGAGCTGATCGCCGGCGACGGCTTCGGCAAGGAAGCCACGCACGGCAAGAGTGACGCGCTGCTGGGCATCTTCGACGCCATCGCACCTGCCGCCAGCGCCGCGCTGGGCGAACTGGCACAGGGCAATCTGGAGAAGTTCCACGCCATCCTGGCCCCGACGGTTCCCCTGTCGCGCCATATCTTTGCGGCACCCACACGCTTTTACAAAACCGGCGTTGTGTTCATGGCCTGGCTGAACGGCCGCCAATCGCACTTCACGATGGTGGGCGGCCAACAGAGCACGCGCTCGTTGCAACACCTGGCAGAACTGTTTCGCCTGGCCGATGCGGCCCATGTGCTGGAGCAGCCCGAACTCGCCGTGCGCCGCATGAAAACATTGCTGGCACTGCATGGCATCGAATGATGGCGCCCATCCCATGAGAGATTTTTCACAAGACCACCGCTGGCTGTCCATCAACACAGCCACCGTGCGCAAACAGCGCGGCGTCGAGCAGCCGCTGCCGGCCATTGTTGAAGCCTGCGCGGCGCGCGGCATACGCGCCATCTCACCCTGGCGCGACCAGGTCGCCGCCGCCGGCCTGCCCCTGGTTTCAAAACTCGTTGAAGCCCACGGCCTGGAACTGTCGGGTTACTGCCGCGGCGGCATGTTCCCCGCAAGCGACGCTGCAGGCCTTCAAGCCGCGCACGACGACAACCGCCGCGCCGTCGATGAAGCCTGTGAACTGAACGCCGCCTGCCTGGTGCTGGTGGTGGGCGGCCTGCCCGGCGCGCTGGCCGGCAAGGCGACGCACAAGGACATTGCGCTGTCGCGCAGCCAGGTGTTTGACGGCATCGCCAGGCTGCTCGAACACGCCAGGGCCTGCAAAATGCCGCTGGCAATAGAACCGCTGCACCCCATGTACGCGGCGGATCGCGCCTGCATCAACACGATGGAGCAGGCACTGGACGTCTGCGATGCGCTGGACCCTGCCAACACAGGCGCGCTCGGCGTGGCGGTGGACGTGTACCACGTCTGGTGGGACCCCAAGCTCGAAGCCCAGATCCGGCGCGCCGGCAAAAACCGGCTGCTGGCCTTTCACGTCTGCGACTGGCTGACGCCGACGACTGACCTGCTCAACGACCGCGGCATGATGGGCGACGGCGTCATCGACATCCCGAAAATCCGCGGCTGGGTGGAGGCCCAGGGCTTCGCGGGCTACAGCGAGGTGGAGATTTTCTCGGCCGGCAACTGGTGGCAGCGCGACGCTGCGGAGGTACTCGACAGCTGCATCGCGAGGCACCGCACAGCGGTGTAAGCGGCCTGTTGCCGAACTCCTTTCTTACACTGCGGGCATGACGCTTGATTTTCTGGCCCCATCACCCACCGTTGCCCGCCGCTTGATAGGCGCCATCCTGCTGGTTGAAGGCGTGGGCGGGCGCATCGTCGAGACCGAAGCCTACGACCGCGAAGACCCGGCCTCGCACACCTTTTCCGGCCCCACGCCGCGCAACGCGGTCATGTTCGGTCCGCCTGCTCACCCCTATGTTTACCTGTCATACGGCATCCACTGGTGCCTGAACATCGTCTGCCGCGAGGAAGGCCACGGCGCCGGGGTTTTGATACGCGCCATCGAGCCGCTCGCCGGGCTGGACCGGATGCGCCGGCGTCGCGGGGTGGACGATGCGCGCCTGCTGTGCGCCGGGCCCGGGCGCGTGGGCCAGGCGCTTGGAATCACCCGGGAACACAACGGGCTCAGCATCGCCCTGCCGCCTTTTGATCTGGTGCCGGCGTCTGGGCGCCCCCGCGTCGTCAGCGGCCCGCGTATCGGTATTTCCAAGGCGATGGAGCAGCCCTGGCGCTTCGGGCTGGAAGGCTCGCGCTTCCTGAGCCGGCCTTTCCGCCAGGCGTAGCGCTTCCTCAGCGGAAGCGGTAGGACACAGCGATGTAGCCGGTGTCCTGCGTGCGGCGGCTGACCAGCGGGCTGTTGCGCACCGATGAATCCAGCCACCTGCGGCGCACCTGCATGGTCAGCGTCCACGGCTCGCCCAGCGGCACGTCCACCGACAGGCCCAGCATAGGCGTCGTGGAAGCCCCGGCGTTGTACGCCGCGAAGCCGCTGGCGGCCGATTCGGCCGCGCTGACGCCGTAGAGGTAGTTGTTGTACTTGGCGTTGCTGTATTCCAGCCCGGCCTGCGGGAAGAAGGACCAGCTGCCGACCTTGAACTCTGCCGCGTAAATGGCTTCCACCAGGCTGCCGTGCGACTTGTTGGCATCGACAAAAGCGTTCAGGAACAGCGCGCCGTAAGGCGTTTCCTGGAAAGTGCCTATGCCCAGCGGGATAGGCGTCTTGCGGTCTTTAAGCCCTGACAGCGCGGCGGTGTCGGCGCGCCAGCCGTCCTGGCTGATGCGGCGCGCGAACTCCAGGTAGCCGTAGCCGAACTGGACGGTCTTCAGGCTCAGGGTGTCCACCCGCACGGCAAGGCGGCCGTAGTCAAAAAATCCGTAGGGCAGCAGGCGGGTTTCGTTGTCCTTGCTGCGGATCACGCTTTGCGTGCTGTAGACGGCGCCGCCCAGGTCGCCGGTCAGCTCGTACTTGACAGGCGCAATCTGCGCTGCCGCCAGCACAGGCAGCAGGCATGCGGCACCCAGCAGGGTACGGGGTAAAAAGGCCATCGCATACCGGGTGTGGGTCATGCAAATCAGTATAGGCCTGGGTCCTCAAAAATGCACCCGCGAAAGGCCCTCAGGCCACCGGCGTACGCAACTCCGGCGGAAAACCGTTGCTGCCGCGCACACAGGCCAGGGCTGGGCCTGAGGGTTCTAGACGGCTGTCGGCATCTGGCCCGCGGCCGGCAGCGCCGTGCGGCGCACGCGGCGCACATTGAATGCGCTGGCGATCAGCACGCCCTGCATCAGCGCCAGGCCCAGCAGCACGCCGCGGTACTGGCCGTGGTCCATCATCGCGCCGAAAATCAGCGGCGACACGGCCTGGCCGATGTCCAGGCCCGCATAGACCACGCCATAGACGCGGCCCGAGGCGTTGTCCGGTGTCGAGCGCTTGACCAGCAGGTCGCGCGACGGCCCGGCAATGCCCGAGGAAAAACCCATGACGCCGAACAGCACCGGCACCACCCACGCGGGGTAGCTGCCCAAAGCCAGCAAGAGCGCGAACACGGCGGCGACGCCAAAACCTATGCCCACGATGCGTTCGCAGCGCGCGGGGTTGGACGCAAGAAATCCGCCGAACACCATGCCGCCGGCGCTGCACACCATGTAAATCGTCAGGCACATGGCGACCAGCGGCAGCGGCACGTCGTGCAGGTGGCGCGCGGCTTCAGGCGCGAAAGCCTGCACCACGCTGAGCACGATGGCGTACCAGAAGAAGAACGCAAAACACATCCACACCGCCGGAATCTTCAGGAAACCCAGTGAGCTGTCGACCGCCGGCGCGCCTTTGGCGGGCGCCGTCACGGTCAGCGTCAGCTTGTCGCGGTTGACCACCAGCACCGCCAGCACCACAAACGCCAGCACGCCCGCGCAAGCCAGCGCCACGCGCCATGAGAACGCAAAGGTCAAAGGCACCAGCATGGCCGGGGCCAGCGCCCAGCCCAGGCTGCCGGTGATGCCGTGCACGCTGTAGGCATGGCCCAGGCGCGGCGCGCTGACCTTGCGGTTGAGCAGCGTGTAGTCGACCGGGTGGAACACGCCGTTGCCTATGCCGGCGATCACGGCGAAGCCGGCCATCATCCAGTAGCTGGTGCTGATGGAATAACCAAAGGCCGCCAGGCCCAGCAAGGTCAGGCCGCCGAACAAAATGGGACGCGGGCCGAACCTGTCGACCACAAAGCCGGACAGCGCCTGCACCGCGCAAGAGGTGACAAAAAACAGGGTCATCAGGAAGCCGAGTTCGGCGTAGCTGACGTCGAAGGCTTCCTTGAGCCAGGGAAACAGCGGCGCCAGCAGCAACTGGCTGAAGTGGCTGATCAGGTGGGCCGTGCCGACCAGGCCAATCACGCCGGCGTCCTGTTTGAGCGAAATCGCGTTGCCGGCGGGCGCCGCCGCGGTGCTTGAAGTATTCATGGCGCTATCGTAGTATCGGCCTTGCCTGCTGAAATGCGACAAATAGCCATGATTCATCGAATTTCAGACAAAACCACCCAAACCCTCCAGGGCGCGATTCACCATGGGCCGTAACGACCTTCGCTTCATGCCGGTGGGCGACACCGACAGCTTCACGCCCAGCACCAGGCGGCCGGTGCGCGTGCGTGCCCGTTCCATGCCTGCCGACACCCACTTCGAGCCGCACTCCCATGCCTGGGCGCAGCTGGCTTATTGCGCCACCGGTGTGGTGCAGGTCACGGCCGAAGGCGGCGATGACGACGCGAGCGGCGCCGGCGGCGAAATCACCTACATCGTGCCGCCCTCGCGCGCGGTGTGGATCGCGCCCGGCGCGCAGCACCACATCACCGTGCTGGAGGCCGCCGAGTTCCGCACGCTTTACATCCATGCCTGCGCCACGCCCAGGGGCTGGAGCGGCTGCCGCGTGCTGGTGGTCTCGCCGCTGCTGCGTGAATCCATCAGCGCGCTGGACGCGGCCTCACCGGGCCATCCCCTGAGTGCCTCGCGCGAGCAACTGCTGAGCGGCCTGGTGCTGGACGAGCTCACGCACGCCGACACCCAGGCCCTGGGCGTGCCCATGCCGCATCCGCAAAGCGGCGACAAGCGGCTGCGCGCCCTGTGCGAAGCGGTGCTGCGCGCCCCGGCACAGCGCGCCACGCTGGCCGAATGGGCGGCCGACATTGGCGCCAGCGAGCGCACGGTGGCCAGGCTGTTTCGCGACGAACTGGGCCTGAGCTACCAGCAATGGCGCCAGCAGGCCATCCTGGCCCACGCCCTGCCCCTGCTCACGCGCGGGCAGCCGGTGAGCACCGTGGCGGCGGCCAGCGGTTATGCCAGCGACAGCGCCTTCACCGCGATGTTCAAGGCCGCCATGGGGCAACCGCCCAGCCATTTCCAGAACAGGAACGGTTTGTGACGCCCATGGAAGCATGCAGATTTTGAATACAGTGACGACAGCGCGACGCGCAGCTTCGTTAGCGCTGGCAGTCCTGCTGGCCGCCACCGTGCCTGCGCAGGCGCAACCGGCGGCCGAGGGCCATCCACCCCTGCTGCACGCCTTGAACACCCTGCGCCAGCAAGGCTGCGACAAAGGCGTGAGCCCGGCGGCCCCGCTGCGTGAACACACCGCGCTGTCGCGCGCCGCGGCGCTGGTCGCGGGCGGCAGCAAACTCGACGACGCACTCAACAGCGCGGGTTACCGCGCCACGCGCGCGGCGCAAATCTCCGTGCGCGGCGCCGCCGGGCCCGCGGCCCTGACGCCCAAGGCACTGGGCAGGACTTGCGGCACCGCCGCGCAGCGCGAAATGCTGGATGTGGGCTTTTACCAGCGCGGCACCCAGACCTGGGTGGTGCTGGCCGCGCCTTTCTCGCCGCCCGCCGCGGCGCAGGCCGCCGACGTGCAGGCGCGCGTGCTGGCCTTGGTCAATGAAACGCGCGCCAAACCGCAACGCTGCGGCAACCAGGCCTTCGCGGCGGCGCCGCCGCTACGATTCAACGCCACGCTGGCCGGCCTTGCCACAGCCCACGCAGCCGACATGGCGCGCTACAGCTACTTCAGCCACACCGGCCGCGACGGCAGCAACGTGGACGGCCGCGCCACGCGCGCCGGCTACCCCTGGCGCGCCATCGGCGAGAACATCGCCGCCGGCCAGATGACGGCCGACACCGTGGTGCAAGGCTGGATCAACAGCCCCGGCCATTGCGTCAACATCATGTCGCCGGCTTTCACCGAGATGGGCACCGCCTTTGCGGTGAACAACCAGAGCAGCCAGGGGATTTACTGGGCGCAGGTGTTTGGGGCCACGCCTTGAGCTAAAGGGCTTGCGCGGCCTGCCTAGGCGCCCTGCAGGAAGCGCGTCACCTTGCTTCTGAGCAACTGCACGAGCGCCGGATCCATATAGGAATAGTTGTCCGGAATGCCCAGGCAGATGACGCGTTTGCCCTTGAGCTGGTTCTTGAACCTCGCTGACAGCTTCGTGCTGTGCGCGCGCTCCATCACAAAGATCAGGTCGGCCCATTCGACGAGGTCCGGCGTCAGGGGATTGTCCGCGCCATTGTTGAGGCCCGCCGACGAACATTCCAGGCCCGGATGCTCCGCGAAAATCTGCTCCGCCGTCGGGCTGCGCCAGCGGTTCAGGCTGCAAAGAAACAGCACCCGAAGCAGGTCGCTTTCAGCGCCTTTCAAATGCGGCATTCAGGCGGCGCAGCAATGGCTTGTTGAGCTCCCGGGTGTGCCTGTTCCAGCGATCCATGGAGCGCTGCAGTTCAACTTGCAGGCGCGCGCTGGTGGCGGTGTCGCCGGCCGCCGCGGCCCAGATGGCGTATTCGGCACGGCTTTCAAAACTGCCGAAGCGATCCACCGCGGCTTCGAATTCCGCCCTGGCATCGGCGCTCCGGCCGGCGCCCGCCAAAGACTGGGCGAGCAGCAGCGAGACCTGTTCCGCGCGGAAGGCGGGATCGGTTTTCCGGATGAACTCCAGGTGCGTGATCGCCTCGGCGTAGCGCTCACAGGCGAAGTAAGCCCGGGAGGCCCCCAGCCTGATCTCCAGGTCGGCCGCGAACGGGCCTTTGAGGCATGCGTCGTAATTTTGGGCGGCTTCCAGGGCCTGGCCGGCCTCCAGCAGCGCGGCAGCCAGCCGCATCTGGTTCTGCGCGGTCGGCGTGTAATCGAAGGCGGCGTGGGCCTCTTTGAGCTCGCGCGTGGGATTGAGCGTCTTGGCGGCAGCGGCCACTACCTTGCGCGCGCCGCGTTCCAGTCGCGAGTCGGGCAGGTAGATCGCCAGGAAGTAGACGATGCTGCCCAGCATGGGGAAGGAGAACAGGATGATCAGCCAGTACAGCTGCTGGCCGCTGCGCAGCGCATGGACGGCAAAGAACAGCGCGACGATGAAGTGAAGTCCCAGTCCGATGAAAGGCATGGCCTCTCCCTCTATATGTTTTTGCCAGATTCTAAGAGGGCAAGAGGCCGACGGACCTCACCTGGCCGGCAGATAAGAGCAAGCGTCGCGGAAATGCCACGGCAAAAGCCCGTGAGCCATGCCGCAAGCGGGCCGGCCTCAGATCAGCCGCTTGAGCAATCCCATCACCTGCTCGAAGCGCTTGCCGTACGGCGGGTAAAACAGGTCGCCCCTCGCCCACCTGGATTGCACCATGACCGGCTTTTGCTGGGTCAGCCGCAGGAAGCCGGTTTCGCCGTGGTAGGCGCCCCAGCCGCTTTCGCCAACGCCGCCGAATGGCAGGTTTTCGTGGGCGATGTGCATCAGCGTGTCGTTCACCGTGACGCCGCCGCTCACGGTGCTGGCCAGCACGTGGTCGCGCGAACCGGTGTCGGTGCCGAACCAGTACAGCGCCAGCGGCCGCGGCCTGCCATTGACGTAGCGGATCGCGTCGTCGATCGCCGCGTACGGAATCACCGGCAGGATGGGGCCGAAGATTTCCTCGCTGAGCAGCTTCGATGTGGCGGGCACGTCGAAGACCAGCACGGGTGCCATCTGCCGCGATGCCGCGCCGACGCCGGGGACGCCAGGATGAATTGTTTGCAGGCGCGCGCCCTCGCCTTCGGCCTGCGCGAGCATCGCCTGCAGCCGCTCCAGGTGGCGCGGGCTGATGATGGCGGCGTAATCCGGGTTGCCGGTGATGGTGGGGAACAGCGTCGCCACGGCGCGGGCGAAGGCCTCGCCAAAAGCCGTTTCCAGGCCCTGGGGCAGCAGCACGTAGTCGGGCGCGATGCAGGTCTGGCCGGCATTGAGCAGCTTGCCGTGCGCGATCTTGATGGCGGCCTTGTCGAGGTCGCAGGAGGCATCGATGATGCAGGGCGACTTGCCGCCCAGCTCCAGCGTGGTGGGCGTGAGGTTGGCGGCGGCGGCTTCGGCGACCTTGCGGCCCACGGCGGTGGAGCCGGTGAAGAACAGGTGGTCGAAGGGCAGGCCGGCGAATTCGGCGGCCAGCTGGCTGTCGCCCTGCACCACGCAGAGTTCGTCGGGCGCAAAGGATTTTTCAATCAGGGCGGCCAGCAGCGCCGAGGTGCGCGGCGTCAGTTCGCTGGGCTTGAGCATCACGCGGTTGCCCGCGGCCAGCGCGGTGATGACCGGGCCCAGCGACAGCTGCACCGGGTAGTTCCACGGCGAGACCACGCCCACCACGCCCAGCGGCTGGCGTTGCAGCCAGGCGCGCGAGGGCTGCAGGTAGAGCGGCGTGCGCACCTTCACCGGCTTCATCCACCTGGACAGCTGTTTGAGCGTGCTGGACAGCAGCGAGCGCAGCACAAAGATGTCGGCGATTTCGGTGAGCTGCGCCGAGCGCACGCCGAAGTCGGCGTTGACGGCCTGGGCCAGTGCGCCGCCGTGTTCGTCCAGCAGCTTGCGTATGCGCAGCAGGCGGTCCCGGCGCAAGGCCAGCGGCACTTCGATCTGGTCGCGGCTGGCCTGGTGCTGGGCGTCAAACAGGGTGCGAAGCGGTGTCTGGGCGGTGCTTGAAATCATCCGGCCATGATAGGGACCGCCGGGACCGCACAGTAGGGGCGCAACTCCAGCGGAACCGCGGGTTGACCCTGAGGCCGCCGCCCCTATCTGAAAGCTGACGTATTTGGCTGACAGCCGGACGGGCGCTTATGCGCTAAGGTAGCTGGCAGGTAAACCATCCCTGATGAAAGTGTTTCATGGAATTCAAGGATTACTACAAGGTCATGGGCGTGGAGCGCAGCGCCACGCCCGAAGAGATCAAAAAAGCCCACCGCAAGCTGGCGCGCAAATACCACCCGGACGTCAGCAAGGAGAAGAACGCCGAGGCGCGCTTCAAGGAAGTCGCCGAAGCCTACGAGGTGCTGCGCGACCCTGAAAAGCGCGCCGCCTACGACCAGCTGGGCGCCAATTACCAGGCCGGGCAGGACTTCCGCCCGCCGCCGGGCTGGAACCCGGGGCAGGCCTCAGGCGGCGACGGTGCGCACTTTGGCGGGGCCGAGGGCTTTGACCACAGCGACTTTTTCGACGCCATCTTCCGCGGCATGGGCGGCGGGCCGCAAGGCCGGGGCGGCTTTGACGATATGCGCGGCGGCCGGAGCTTTGACATGCACGGCCAGGACCAGCACGCCAAAATCCAGATCGACATCACCGACTCCTACAGCGGCGCGACGCGCAAGCTGCAGTTGCGCATGCCGGTGGAGAGCGATGCCGGCGTGACGATGCAGGACCGGACCATCGAATTTGTCATCCCCAAGGGCATACGCGCCGGCCAGCATATCCGCCTGGCGGGCCAGGGCGCTCCCGGCATGGGCCAGGGCAGCGCGGGCGACCTTTACCTGGACGTGGAATTCCTGCCGCATGCCCTGTACCGCGCCGAGGGCCATGACGTGTACATGACCCTGCCCGTGGCCCCCTGGGAAGCCGCGCTGGGCGCCGAGGTGGAAGCGCCCACGCCCACGGGCGAGGTGGAGCTGAAAATCCCGCCGGGTTCGGCCGGCGGGCGCAAGCTCAGGCTCAAGGGCCGCGGGCTGCCGGGCAAGATACCCGGCGACTTTTATTTTGTGCTGCAGCTCGTCCTGCCGGCCGCTGACACCGATGCGGCGAAAAAAGCGTATGAAGACATGGCATCGGCGTTCAAGGCCTTCAGGCCGCGCGCCGCGCTGCAAACCTCCGGAGGCAAGGCATGAACACCCCTATCCGCTACCTCGCCGGTTTTATCCTGGAAGACCAGGAGGAACTCACGCTCGATGATCTCTGCCGGGCCTGCGCCGCGCAGTCGGAACTCATCGTGGACCTGGTGCACGAAGGCGTGCTGGCGCCGCTGGGCGCGGCGCCGGAGGTATGGCGCTTCACCGGCGTGCACCTGCACCGCGCCACCGTGGCCGTGCGCTTGCAGCGCGACCTGGGTGTGAACCCGGCCGGTGCGGCACTGGCCTTGGAGCTGATGGATGAACTGGACAGCCTCAGGGCGCAGCTAAACCGGCTGCAAGGCCTGTAGCGCTTAACCCCAAGGCCACGCTGCGAGCGCGCGGTGGCAGAATCGGTCGCCATGTCCGACACCGCCACCCCCGCACCCGCCCTCAAAAACATCTTCGACCGCGCGCGCTACCGCCACATCGCGGCGGAAACCGCGGCGGTCTACCCGCGCTTCGACGGCAAGAAGTTTCTGGCGCTCGCGTTGCCCGGCCTGGACGAGCTCTCGCTGATGCAGCGCCTGCGGCGCACCAGCGAATGCCTGCACGCCACGCTGCCCGGCGACTACAAAAAAAGCATCGCCATCCTGCGCAAGCTCGCGCCGCGTATCAACAGCGGCTTTGTCACGCTGGTGCTGCCGGATTACGTGGGTTTGTATGGGCGCGACGACTTCGACACGTCCATGGCGGCGCTGAAGTTTTTCACCGCCTTCGGCAGCTCGGAATTCGCCATCCGCGAGTTCATCCGCCAGGACCCCGGGCGCACGCTGGCCGTGATGAAGGCCTGGGCGAAAGACGAAAGCGAGCACGTGCGGCGCCTGGCCAGCGAAGGCAGCCGCCCTCGCCTGCCCTGGTCCTTCAGGCTGGACGCGCTGATGGCCGACCCGGAACTGGCCGCGCCCATCCTGGAGACGCTCAAGTCCGACGCCAGCCTCTACGTGCGCAAGTCGGTGGCCAACCACCTGAACGACATCACCAAGCTGCACCCCGAATGGGTGCTGGGGCGCCTGAAGGGCTGGCCGCTGGACCACCCGCACACAGCGTGGATCGCGCGGCACGCGCTGCGCACGCTGATCAAGCAAGGCGACAAACAGGCGCTCAGCGTCATAGGCGCCGGCAAAAAAGCCGCCGTCAGCATCAGCGATCTGTCCGTCAGCCCGAAAAAGCTCACGCTGGGCGAGCGGCTGGAACTCTCGTTCACGCTGCAATCGACCTCGCGGCAGAGCCAGCGCCTGGTGGTGGATTACGCCATCCACTACGTGAAAAAGGCCGACAGCAGCTCGGCCAAGGTCTTCAAGCTCAAGGAGCTGACCCTGGGTGCGGGCGAAAGCGTGCAGCTGTCGCGCGGCCAGGTGGTGCGCGACTTCACGACGCGCGTGCACCATGCGGGCCGGCATGAAGTGGACATCATGGTCAACGGCGAACGGCTGGCCAACGGTTTTTTTGAGCTTTTGAAGCCCTGAGAGCCGCCTCAAAAACCCCTTCCCGGGTTTGACCTGCTTATCGCCCTGGTTTAGTATTACACATGTAATAACCAAGGAACGCCATGCATATGCTCAAACTCACCCAGATCGGCAACTCCGTGGGCGTGGTTTTACCCAAGGAAGCGCTTGCCAGGCTCAAGCTGGGCAAGGGTGAAACGGTC
Source organism: Polaromonas sp. YR568 (assembly GCF_943369415.1). Taxonomy (GTDB): domain Bacteria; phylum Pseudomonadota; class Gammaproteobacteria; order Burkholderiales; family Burkholderiaceae_C; genus Polaromonas. The sequence goes on along the minus strand of NZ_CALRNF020000015.1, from coordinate 68,456 downwards.
TTTTTAACCGAGACCCCGGACGGCTACACGCTGACCCCCTATGACCCGGCACTGGAAGAGGAAATCGCCGCGGGCCGCGCCTTCATGCGCGACTTTCGCGACACCTTCCACCAGCTTGCCAAATGACGTGGCGCTGGATTACCAAATCGGCGCTGCTGCTGTTGCACGGGGAAAGCCTGGCGGAGCACGGCGGCGGCGCCGGCCTGCGTGACGAGGGGCTGCTGGACTCCGCACTGGGCCGCCCGCTAAACCTCGTGGCCTACGCTGATCCGGCACAGCCGCCGGATGTGGCGGCTCTGGCGGCCAGCTACACCATCGGGCTGGCCAAGAACCATCCGTTTGTGGACGGCAACAAGCGCGCTGCTTTTCTGGCTACCGGTTTGTTCCTCTACCTTAATGGCTACCGGCTGGACACATCGCAGGCCGACGCAACCATGACCATGCTGGCTGCCGCCGCTGGCGATGCCACCGAAGACGAATTTGCGGCCTGGGTGCGGGCCCATGCCAGCCTGCGCACCAAAGCTTGAGGCCTTGACGGCAAGCGCCTGCCTCCATCATTCATCCCCAACACAATCATTGCCATGACCTACATTTCATCAACCCAGCACCTCATCAAGTCCAGCATCCTTGCCATGAGCAGCGCTCTGCTTCTGGCCGCCTGCGGTGGCGCCAGCAGCGAGGAGATCGGCGCGGTCGACACCGTGTTCAAGTTCATAGGCCCCGACCACAAAATCGTGGTCGATGCCTACGACGACCCCAAGGTCGCGGGTGTGACCTGTTATGTGTCGCGCGCCAAAACCGGCGGCATCAAGGGGGCTTTCGGCTTGGCCGAAGACAAGGCCGAGGCCTCCATAGCCTGCCGGCAGACCGGCGTCATCAGCTTCGGCGCCAAGCCGCTGGACAAGCAGGAAGAGATGTTCAGCGAGCGCATCTCGCTGGTGTTCAAACGGCTGCGCGTGGTGCGCATGGTGGACACCAAACGCAACACCTTGGTCTACCTGACCTATTCCGACCGTGTCATCGAAGGCTCGCCGCAGAACAGCGTGACCGCCGTGCCGGTGCCTGCCGGTACGGTGATCCCGGTGAAGTAAAGACCGGCCTGGGGAATCGGGCTATCCGCCTATGGTCCAGGCCAGCCAAGCTGGTTATCATGATTTAATGCCCCCCACCAAGAACGCCCCCACGGAACAGACCTCAACGGACCGCTTCCGCCTGCTGGTGGACGCGGTCCAGGATTACGGCATTTTCATGCTGGACACCGAGGGCAACGTGGCGTCCTGGAATACCGGGGCCGAGCGCCTGAAACAGTACCGACCCGATGAAATCATAGGCCGCAACTTCTCCCTCTTTTACCCGGCCGAGGCCGTCGCCGCCGGCTGGCCCGCCGAAGAGTTGCGGCGCGCGGAAAAAGACGGGCGCTTTGAGGAAGAAGGCTGGCGCCTGCGCAAGGACGGCAGCCGCTTCTGGGCCAACGTGGTCATTACCGCGCTCAGGGACCCGGACGGGAAACTGGCGGGCTTCGGCAAGGTCACGCGCGACCTCACCGAGCGCCGTGCCCACGAGGAAGCGCTGCGTGAAAGCGAGCAGCATTTCAGGCTCATGATCGAAGGCGTGCGGGACTACGCCATCTTCATGCTGAGCCCGGACGGCGTGATCGAAAGCTGGAACAGCGGCGCGCAGCTGATCAAGGGCTACAGCCCCAGCGAGGTCATAGGCAAACATTTCAGCCTGTTTTACCGGCCTGAAGACCTTGAGGCCGGCAAGCCCGAAGCCGAACTGAAAACCGCCTTGCAGCACGGCCGGGTGGAGGAGGAAGGCTGGCGCGTGCGCCGGGACGGCTCGGTGTTCTGGGCCAATGTCGTGATCTCGCCGGTTTACGACGCGAACCGGCTGCTGCGCGGTTTTGTCAAAGTCACGCGCGACATGACGGAAAGGCGGCGCCTGTACGAACTGGAAAAATCCAGCAAGCGCATGAGCGAGTTCCTGGCCATGCTGGCGCACGAGCTGCGCAACCCGCTGGCGCCCATACGCAACGCCGTCACCATCCTGCAGCTTGAGCCCTCGCCAAGCCCGCTGGTGCGCAGCAGCCGCGACATGATAGACCGGCAGCTTTCGCACATGACGCGCCTGGTCGACGACCTGCTGGACGTCGGGCGGCTCACCACCGGCAAGATCCGCTTCAAGACGGAGCAGGTTCCCTACAACCTGGTGGTGGCCCGGTCGATTGAGGCGGTGCGCCCCCTGCTGGACGCGCGCAGGCACCGCCTGACGACGGAGATGCCCGCCGCCTCGCTGCTGGTCCAGGGCGACGCGACGCGGCTGGCCCAGGTGCTGCAGAACCTGCTGATCAATGCGGCCAAGTTCACGCCCGAGGCGGGCCTGATCGAGCTGAAAGTCTGGCAGGACGGCACGCAGCTGTACACCTCGGTGCGCGACAACGGGGTGGGCCTGTCGGCCCAGGCCCTTTCGCAGATTTTCGAGCTGTTCTCGCAGGGCGACGCGCAGACCGCCGCGCGGGAAAGCGGGCTGGGCATAGGGCTGACGCTGGCGCGCTCGCTGGTGGAAATGCACGGTGGCACCCTGAACGCCGAAAGCGAAGGCCCGGGCCGCGGCAGCGCCTTCACGTTTTTCCTGCCCAACGCACAGGCTGTCGCCGACGGCGCCGGCGATGAGGACGACATCGGGTCCGGCGCCGCCATCCTGGTCGTGGACGACAACCGCGACGCGGCCAACAGCCTGGCGGAGATTTTGAGGCTGATGGGCTGCCAGGTGAAGGTGGCCTATGACGGCCCCTCGGCGCTGGAGCTGTTTCGCAAGCAGGCCCCGCAAGCCGTGTTGCTGGACCTCGGCATGCCGGACATGAACGGCTACGAAGTGCTGGCAGCCTTGCGCGCCCTGAACGGCGGTGAGCAGGTGACCGTCGCGGCCCTCACCGGCTACGGGACCGACGAGGACAAGCAACGGGCCCTGGCGGCCGGATTCGACGAGCACCTCACCAAGCCGCTGGACTTTGCCGCCTTGCAGACGTTTCTGCAGGCCGCAGGCGTGGCGGTCGAGAGTTAACGGCGCCTGAAAGCACACCCGGATCCTCTTTAGGGTCACCAAAATCGCAGAAAACCCTCCCGCCGGCAGTTTTTTGCGGCTGCGGGTGTATAACCAGAGCCCCGGTTCCGCGCCCTTCCCCTCACGCGCGGCGGGTCACGTCACAACACAACAAGGCGCCCGGAGCGCCGCTACACCAAGGAACATCGAACATGGGCGCGCAGTGGAAAGCAAAAGGCAAGGAACTGGCCGCGAACGCCAGGGGACGCGTATTCGGCAAGCTGGCCAAGGAAATCATGGTCGCGGCGCGCAACGGGGCCGATCCGGCGTCTAACGCCCGCCTGCGGCTGGTGGTGGAGCAGGCCCGCAAGGTCTCCATGCCCAAGGAAACCCTGGAGCGCGCCATCAAGAAAGGCGCCGGCCTCACGGGCGACGCGGTGCATTTCGAGCACGTGATCTACGAAGGTTTCGCGCCGCACCGCGTGCCCCTGATGGTCGAATGCCTGACCGACAACCTCAACCGCACGGCCTCTGAAATCCGCGTGCTGTTCCGCAAGGGGCACCTGGGCACTTCGGGTTCGGTCTCCTGGGACTTCGACCATGTGGGCATGATTGAAGCCGAGCCGCTGGCCGCCGGCGCCGACCCCGAACTGGCGGCGATCGAAGCCGGCGCCCAGGACTTCGAGCCCGGCGAGGAAGAAGGCACGACCATGTTCCTGACCGACCACGCCGACCTGGACCTGGTGAGCCGCGCCCTGCCCGCGCAGGGCTTTACCGTGCTGTCGGCGAAGCTGGGCTACAAAGCCAAAAACCCGGTCAACCCCGCGACCCTGAGCGCGGCGGAACTTGAAGAGGTCGAAGCTTTCCTGGCCGCCGTCGATGCCAACGACGACGTGCAGAACATCTTTGTGGGTCTGGGGGACTGAAACCGCAAGCTACTGCGCCCGCAGTGCGTATCGGGGCCGTATCCGTGTTTTCTGCACGACGCCGGACGGCGTAAACAGGATCACGAACTCGGCCCCCGGTGCGGTGCTCCTGGGGGGCTTCTCGCGGTAAGCCCATACCTCGTAGCCGCTGTCAAAGCGGACGACGGCCGCAGGGCCGAGGGCGGCAGCGACATCGGCTTTGGTGCTGGTCCCCGCGATCAACATCCCCTGCGCGCTTTGCATGGTCAGGGCCTTGTCGCGAAAGGGCGGCTGAAGGTCGTCGGCGCCATGGCCGCCCGGCCCCGCGCAGGCCGCCAGCCCCAAACAGCACGCGAGCAGCAGACCGAGGCGCGCCGTCATGACCCGCCCTCCATGTACTCAAATTCGACCAGCGTGTCGTCAGCCCAGCTGCGGTCGTCCAGCGGCAGGAAGTAAGTGCGGTCCACCAGCACCTCGCAATCGCAATCGGGCAGGTCCCTGTCCAGCTTGGGGTCGTCGCTCGCGGCGGCGTAGAGCATGGCAACGGGCAGGATCTCACGGCGCTCGCCGGACGCCAGCGTGACGCTGAACAGCGGCCGCTCCGCAAAGAACAGGTAGAGCGGCGCCTTCTGGTCGCAGTAAGCGGGCGTGTCGAATATGGCGCCGGTGATGGCGCTGATGATGCTGGTGCCGCGGGACACCAGGCCCGACTCCATGCCCACCCGGCACTCCAGCCGCAGGTCGCCCAGGCGCCGCGTGCCCGGCGGCAACCCCGGCGTGCGGATTTCGCTGCGCCAGGTCATGGTCTGCGCCTTGCGGTTCGGGATGACCTGCGCGTTCTCGTCGTAGGCTTTCGGGTTGCGCGGCATCGTGAAGGTGTGGTCGGGCGCGATGGGCACGGGGAAATCGATGGTGGTCCCTATCACCTCCAGGTCAATCGCATTCATGTCCGTCTCGCGCCGGCGCGGCAACAGCTTGAAGCGCAGCGAGGCATCGGGTGCCATGCTTTTTTTCTCGCGCTCGAAGAGGTCCATGCCGCGGATCATCTTGCGGTAAGACTTCTCAACGGGGTCGCGGTTGGCCTTGGCGCTGATCGTTACCGTCGGGAGGGACGTGCCTTGCGCCGCCTGGGCATTCGCATCCATACACACGCCCAGGCACGCCAGCACCCAGGCGGCGGGTAAGGCGGCACGGACAAGGCAAATGGACATGTCATCACTTCCGTAGAACAGAAAGTGATGGTAGGCCGCACGCGCTGGCAGGCTTGTAGGACGATTCAGCATTTGCGGCTCATCCGCAGGTTTGCACACCCCGAAAAAAGAACCCGCCCCGGCTTGCGCCAGGGCGGGTTTGCAAGGTCACCATGAAACCTTGCGGACCGGTCTTGGTAGACGGCCTTAGTGAACGGCGTTAGTGAACCGTCGATTCGAACTTGAACACGCCCGGGTTCCGAATCGGGTCCACATCCACCGGGATGGTGCTCTTGGGCGGGAAGCGCCCTTCCAGCAGCAGCTTGCTGAGCGGGTTCTCGATGCGCTGCTGGATGGCCCGCTTGAGCGGCCTGGCGCCGAACACCGGGTCGAAGCCGACCTTGGCGAGCTCGGCAATGGCCGCTTCCGACACGTCCAGCGTGAGGTCCATCTTCTGCAGCCGGGCCACCAGCACCTTGAGCTGGATGCGCGCGATGGACTCGATGTTCTTCGCGTCGAGCGCATGGAACACCACGGTCTCGTCGATCCGGTTCAGGAACTCGGGACGGAAGTAGTTTTTGAGCTCATCCGTCACCGCGTCCTTGATCTCTTCCGTGGGCTTGCCGACCATGGACTGGATGATGGGCGAGCCGATGTTGCTGGTCATGACGATCACGGTGTTCTTGAAGTCCACAGTGCGGCCCTGGCCGTCGGTCAGGCGGCCGTCGTCCAGCACCTGCAGCAGCACATTGAACACGTCGGGGTGGGCTTTTTCGACCTCGTCGAGCAGCAGCACGCTGTAGGGCTTGCGGCGCACGGCTTCGGTCAGGTAGCCGCCCTCTTCATAGCCGACATAGCCGGGGGGCGCGCCTATCAGGCGCGCCACCGAGTGCTTTTCCATGAACTCGCTCATGTCGATGCGGATCAGGTGGTCTTCGCTGTCGAACAGGAAGCCGGCCAGCGCCTTGCACAGTTCGGTCTTGCCGACGCCCGTGGGGCCGAGGAACAGGAAGGAGCCCGTGGGGCGGTTCGGGTCGCTCAGGCCCGAGCGTGAACGGCGGATCGCGTTGGCCACCGCGCCTATGGCTTCCTCCTGGCCGACCACACGCTCGTGCAGCTTGCCCTCCATCTGCAGCAGCTTGTCGCGCTCGCCCTGCATCAGCTTGCTGACGGGAATGCCGGTGGCGCGCGCCACAACCTCGGCGATCTCTTCGGCGCCGACCTGGGTGCGCAGCAGCGTGGGCGCGTTGGACTTGCCTTTGCTGGCTTCGGTGTCCTGCGCTTCCTTCAGGCGCTTTTCGAGTTCGGGCAGCTTGCCGTATTGCAGCTCGGCGACCTTGTTGAAGTCGCCCTTGCGGGTGAATTCCTCGATCTGGAAGCGGATGCGGCCGATTTCCTCCATGACGTCCTTGGAGCCGAGCGCCTGGGCTTTTTCTGCCTGCCAGATTTCGTCGAGGTCGGAGATCTCTTTTTGCAGCTTGGCGATTTCTTCCTCGATCAGGTCGAAGCGCTTTTTCGAGGACTCGTCTTTTTCGCGGCGCACGGCTTCGCGCTCGATCTGCAGCTGGATCAGCCGGCGGTCGAGCTTGTCCATGACCTCGGGCTTGGAGTCCATCTCGATCTTGATCTTGGCCGCGGCCTCGTCGATCAGGTCGATGGCCTTGTCGGGCAGGAAACGGTCGGTGATGTAGCGGTGGCTCAGCTCGGCCGCGGCGACGATGGCCGGGTCGGTGATCTGCACGCCGTGGTGCTCTTCGTACTTTTCCTGCAGGCCGCGCAGGATGGCGATGGTGGCCTCCACGGTGGGCTCGCCCACCAGGATTTTCTGGAAGCGGCGCTCCAGCGCGGCGTCTTTTTCGATGTACTTGCGGTATTCGTCCAGTGTGGTGGCGCCCACGCAGTGCAGCTCGCCGCGGGCCAGCGCGGGCTTGAGCATGTTGCCCGCGTCCATGGCGCCTTCGGCCTTGCCGGCGCCCACCATGGTGTGCAGTTCGTCGATAAAGACGATGGTCTGGCCTTCGTCCTTGGCCAGTTCGTTGAGCACGGTTTTCAGGCGCTCTTCAAACTCGCCGCGGAACTTGGCGCCGGCCAGCAGCGCGGCCATGTCGAGCGACAGCACGCGTTTGCCCTTGAGGGAATCCGGCACTTCGCCGGCCACGATTCGCTGGGCCAGGCCTTCGACGATGGCGGTCTTGCCGACGCCGGGCTCGCCGATCAGCACGGGGTTGTTCTTGGTGCGGCGCTGCAGCACCTGGATGGCGCGGCGGATTTCGTCGTCGCGGCCGATGACCGGGTCGAGCTTGCCCATGCGGGCGCGCTCGGTCAGGTCCATGCAGTATTTCTTGAGAGCTTCGCGCTGGCCTTCGGCGTCGGCGCTGTTCACGCCCTGGCCGCCGCGCACGGCGTCGATCGCCGCTTCCAGCGCCTTGCGGGTCAGGCCGTTCTCTTTGGCCAGGCGGCCCGCGTCGCTCTTGCTGTCGGCCACGGCCAGCAGGAAGAGTTCACCGGCGATGAACTGGTCGTTGCGCTTGATGGCTTCTTTTTCAGTGGCCTGCAGCAGCTTGGCGAGCTCGGGGCCGACCTGGATCTGGTCCTGGCCCTGCACCTGCGGCAGCTTCTTGACGGCGGCGTCGGCCGCCTGCGTGAGGCCGCCCACGTTGACGCCGGCTTTTTCCAGCAGCGCGCGCGGGCCGTCGTCCTGGCGCAGCATGGCGGCCAGCAGGTGGACCGGCTCGATGTAGCCGTTGTCGTTGCCGAGCGCGAGGGATTGCGCGTCGCTCAGGGCTTCCTGGAATTTGGTGGTCAGTTTGTCTTGTCGCATGAATAAGGCTCCTTGGGTTCCGGCGGGCATGGCTCAAGCCCGCCCGGATGGTATTGAAGAGTATGTGAGGGGCTTGGCCTCTTTTTCAAGCGCCTGCAGGTAGCACCAAGCCTAAAATCAACCCATGAACATCCACCAGATCTCGGTGATCTACCACCAGGAGCAGGACAGGCTCCTGGCGCGCATCAGCAGCCGTGAAAGCGAAGAATTGCGCCTGTGGCTGACCCGCCGCATGACGCTTTCCCTGATGCCGGCCTTGAAAAAAACCGCCGCCGACCAGTTGGCGCGGCAGACTGAAAACATCGATCCGGCGGCGCCGCCGGACATCCAGCGCCAGCGCATGCTGGAAAACTTCAACAAGGAAGCTCTGGCCCATGCGGGCGATTTCAAGACGCCCTACCAGGCCACGGATGCCGCGCTGCCGATGGGAAAAGAACCGCTGCTGGTCACGGAAGTCAAAATGGCTTTACTGAAATCCGGCAAGGTACAGCTGGACTTCATCGAAAAGCTGCCCGAACCGGGACGCAACGTGCGAATCGCCATCAGCGCCCAGCTCACCCAGGGTTTGTTGCAGCTGCTGGACAAGGGCATCACGAAATCCCAATGGCTCAAATTACCGCCCGATTCCGGTATTGGCGAGGCGGCCGACACGCCCGAGCCGCCGGACCTTATGGAAAAACCCAGGTACCTGAACTGAGCCGGGATAGCCGACATTCAGGCATTAGGCGCCACAATGCCCCACTTGGCTAGCGCCGCATCGTCGGTCACGCGCGCATCCACCCAGCGCGCGCCCTCGGGCGTCTCTTCTTTTTTCCAGAACGGCGCCTGCGTCTTGAGGTAATCCATCAGGAACTCGCAGGCCTTGAAGCTTTCGCCGCGGTGCGCGGACGTCACGGCCACCAGCACGACCTGGTCCAGGGGCTGCAGCAGGCCGACACGGTGGACCACACGCGCGCCGAAGATGTCAAAGCGCGCCATGGCCTCGTCGATCATCGCTTCGATGGCTTTTTCGGTCATGCCGGGGTAATGCTCCAGCTCCATGCTGCTGACGCTCAGGCCGTCGTTGCGGTCCCTCACCGTGCCCGTGAAAGTGCAGACGGCGCCCACCCGCTTGTCGCCGGCGCGCAGTGCGGCGACCTCTTCGGAGAGATTGAAGTCGCCGGTGGTGATCAGGACGCGGGGAGTGGCCATAGTGGCAATTTTGCCACTCACCCACCCTGAAAGCGGCCGCCTGCGATAAGATTTGCCGCATGACTGGCCGCACTCACCCCCTCGCCACCCGGACGCACGACAGTGCCCGTGGCCTTGGGACGTGCGCCAGCAAATCGAAAAAACCGTTGCTCATTTGACCGGGGCTGCGGTTCCGTCGTCGAATGAGCGATGGAACCGCCGGTTACTTCTTCAAGTCTTTTGCGGACACCCTTCTCTTGTTCTGATGGCGGCCTTTCAAGCCGGTCAGTTTTTTGGGATGTGTCTTCATGCAAACAGCGTTCAATGCCAGTCAGGCCAGCACCGATTTCTCCGGACTGTGGATTCCACTCGTCACCCCGTTTGACCAGGGCCAGGTCGACAGGGCCGCGTTAAAGCGCCTGGTGGCGCACTACCGCAGCAGCGGCATCGCCGGGCTGGTGGTCTGCGGCTCCACCGGCGAGGCCGCCGCCCTGGATAAGGACGAGCAGCTGCAGACGCTGCATACCGTGATGAACGAGGCACCCGGCCTGCCCGTGGTCATGGGCCTGTCGGGTTACCACCTGGGCCAGACGGCGGCGCGCATCAAGGCCCTGGGCGCGCTGGGCCTGGCCGGCATCCTGCTGCCGGCGCCCAGCTATATCCGCCCCTCCCAGGCCGGCCTGATCGAATGGTTCACCGCGCTGGCCGACGTGAGCGCCGTGCCGGTGATCCTCTACGACATCCCCTACCGCACCGGCAGCCGCCTGGACCTTGAAACCATCCTGGCGCTGGCGGACCACCCGCGCATCCAGGCGCTCAAGGATTGCGGCGGCGACCCGGCGAAAACGCAGGCCCTGATTGAAGACGGGCGGCTGCAGGTGCTGGCGGGCGAGGATGCGAATATTTTCAGCACCGTGGCGCAGGGCGGCCGGGGTGCGATTGCGGCGGCGGCCCATCTGCACACGGCTCGCTTCGTGGAGGTGATGCGGCGCATCCGGGCGGGCGACCTGGCCGGGGCCCAGGCGCTGTGGGCGCCGCTGCAGCCGCTGATCGAAGGCCTGTTTGACGAACCCAATCCGGGGCCGCTCAAGGCGCTCCTCGCGGAGCGCGGCCTGCTGCGCAATGAGCTGCGCAGCCCGATGACACGGGCCTCCGCCGCGCTGGTGGAACGCCTTCAGCGGCTGGACGCGCTGGCGGCTTGATGGGGCTGAGCCCGCTCAGCCCCCGGTCACGGGCGGAAAGAAGGCGACTTCGCAGCCATCGCTGAGCAGAGCCGCTTCATCGCTCATGACCTGGTTGAGCGCCATGCGCACCGACCTGCCGCGCGCCAGGCTGGCGGCATGCGCGGGCGTGGCCGTGAGCAGCTCGTCGCGCAGGGCCGCCAGCGTGGCGGCGGTGGTGTCGCGCACCTCGCTGCCCTGCCCTATGGCCTCGCGGATAGAGGCAAAGTATTTGATCGTGACTTTCATGCAAAGGCCTTGTGTGGCGCGCTAAGCCATCAGCGCCGAAAACGGGATGAACTGCACGGTATCGCCACGGGCAATCGCCACGCCGGCCGGGTTGTCGACGAACCCGTCGCCCCAGACGGCGGAGGTCAGCACGCCCGACCCCTGGTTGTTGAACAGCTCCAATCCGCCGGCGGCGTCGCGCTTCACACGCAGGAACTCGCGGCGCTTGTCGGCCTTGGGCCAATCGAAATGCGCCGGGACTCCGATGGGCTGGACGGCCACTTCGGATGCACTCTGCAACCGGAGCAGAAAGGGCCGTACCAGCACCAGAAAGGTCACAAAGCTGGACACCGGGTTGCCCGGCAGGCCGATGAAGTGCGAGCCGCCGACCTTGCCATAGGCAAACGGTTTGCCCGGCTTGATCGCCATCTGCCAAAGGACCAGTTCGCCCAAGGCCTGCACGGCCGGCTTGATGTGGTCCTCCTCACCGACGGAAACACCGCCGCTGGTGAGGATCAGGTCGTGCTGTTCGCTCGCTTCTTTCAGCGCAGCCACGGTGGCATCGAGACGGTCGGGCACGATGCCCAGGTCCGTCACGGTGCAGCCCAGGCGCAGCAGCAAGGCGCGCAGGAAGAAGCGGTTGGAGTTGTAGATGGCGCCGGGCTTCATGTCCGCCGGTGCGACCTCGCCGGGCATGACGAGTTCGTCGCCGGTGGAGAACAAGGCCACGCGCACACGGGGCGCCACCTGCAGTGTGTCAAAGCCTATGCTGGCGGCCAGGCCCAGCGAGGCGGGCGTGAGGCGTTCGCCCCTGCGCAGCACCACGGCGCCGGCGGCCACATCCTCGCCGCGGCGGCGAATCGATTGGCCGGGCCGGGGTTGGGTCTTGATGCGCACACCGGTTTCGACGGCCTCGCAATCCTCCTGCATCACCACCGCATCGGCGCCGGTCGGGACGGGCGCACCGGTGAAGATGCGCGCCGCGGTGCCTGCGGCCAGCGCATGGCCGGTGCTGCCGGCGGGAATGCGCTGGCTGACCGGCAGTACCGCGCCTTCGGCCCAGTCAGCCGCGCGCAACGCGTAGCCGTCCATGGCGCTGTTGTCGTGCGCCGGCACGTCAAGGCTGGACACCAGCTCCTGGGCCAGCACGCGGCCGTCGGCGTCGAAAGTGGAAACGGCCTCCGTGCCGGGCAATGGCGCCGCGCGGGCCATCAGTTCGGCCAGGGCCTGATCCAGTGGCTTCAGCGGAGCCCGGGCGGGCTGAGGCGCCGGTGCGGCACTGGCGGTCGTGTTGAAAGCAGAACTCATGGGCGGTGTGTCCGGAACAAAAGCATGAACGGAACGGAGCGCAAAACCTTGGCGATGGCTAATCGAAACGGTCTTCGAACGAATACGAGAAACGATCCTGATTGTTGACCAGGTAATCGGCCACGGCCTCGGCATCGTTCAAATCCAGCACCGGGCGCAAGGTTGACTGGGGCAGCTGGCCGGGAGTGTCGGTGGCGATGGCGACGATGAAGTCGTCGTCCATGTAGAGGGATGGCTTGGTCGGCTGTCCGGCCGAGGGGCCGCGCCAGACTTCGATCTTGAGCAGATCGCTGTTCTTGAAGCCTTCGACCAGCACCCAATCCACGCCGCCGTAGAGTTCGGCGATCAGCTGGTGCACCGTGAGCTGGGAGGGCTTTTCAAACTCGCGCATCAGTGCCAGCCGGTTTTCCGAAGCCACCACCACCTCGAAGGCGCCGGCCGCGCGATGGCGGAACGTGTCCTTGCCGGGATGGTCTATGTCGAATTTGTGGTGGGCATGCTTGACCACCGACACGCGCAAGCCCCTGGCCTTGAGCGCGGGGATCAGCTTTTCCACCAGCGTGGTCTTGCCGGACCCGGAATAACCAGCGAGGCCGACAACGTTCATCTCGGGGCTTTCAAGGCGGGGCCACGGCCGGGTTCAATCCACATGGTCGGCAATGTAGCGCTTGATCACGGCCGCATCGGCGGGCAGCAGCTTGACGCGCTTGGGCAGGGCTTCGATACCTTCAAACTTTGCGGGCCGCTCAGGCACATGGCCCAGCGCTTCCTCAATGGTGGCCGCGAACTTGATCGGCAGCGCGGTTTCCAGCACGATCATGGGCACGCCGGCCTGGAGATGCTCACGCGCCACCTTCACGCCGTCGGCGGTGTGGGTGTCTATGGTGGTGCCGAAGCGTTTGTGGGTGTCGCGGATCGTGGCGAGGCGGTCCGCATGGGTGCTCTTGCCGCTCACAAAGCCGTAGCGCTGCGCGGCCGACTTGAAGGCGGCTTCCGCGCTCAGGTCAAAGCGGCCCTGGCTGCCGAGCTGGTCATGGAACAAGGCCTTGGTTTTGGCGCCGTCGCGGCCCAGCATGTCAAACACAAAGCGCTCGAAGTTCGAGGCCTTGGAGATGTCCATGGACGGGCTGGAGGTTTCATGCGTGTCGGCGCTGCCGCGCACGCGATAAACGCCGGTGCGGAAGAACTCGTCGAGCACGTCGTTTTCGTTGGTGGCCACCACCAGCTTGCCGATCGGCAGGCCCATCATGCGGGCCACGTGGCCGGCGCAGACGTTGCCGAAGTTGCCCGAGGGCACGGTGAAGTCGACCTTTTCGGTGTCGCTTTTCGTGGCCTGGAAGTAGCCGGCGAAGTAGTACACCACCTGGGCCATCAGGCGCGCCCAGTTGATGGAGTTGACGGTGCCGATTTTGTACTGGCGCTTGAAGGCCAGGTCGTTGGACACGGCCTTGACGATGTCCTGGCAATCGTCGAACACACCTTCGACCGCGATGTTGTGGATGTTTTCATCCTGCAGGCTGAACATCTGCGCCTGCTGGAAAGGACTCATGCGGCCGTTCGGCGAGGTCATGAAGACGCGCACGCCCTTTTTGCCGCGCATGGCGTATTCGGCCGCACTGCCGGTGTCGCCGCTGGTGGCGCCCAGGATGTTGAGTTCTTCGCCGCGGCGCGCCAGTTCATATTCGAAAAGGTTGCCCAGCAGTTGCATGGCCATGTCCTTGAAGGCCAGCGTGGGGCCGTTGGACAGGGCTTCGAGGTAGAGGCCGTCTTCGAGCTTTTTCAGCGGGACGATGGTTTTCGTGCCGAACACCGCTTCGGTGTAGGTCTTGTTGCAGATGCCTTTGAGGTCGGCGGCGGGGATGTCGTCGACATAGAGCGAAAGGACCTCGAACGCCAGTTCGGCGTAGGACAGGCCGCGCCACTTCCGCAGCGTGGCGGCATCCACCTGCGGATACTGCTCGGGTAAGTACAGCCCCCCGTCGGGCGCGAGGCCTTCCAGCAGGATTTCACAAAAGCGTTTGCGGTCAGCGTGCCCGCGTGTGGAGATGTATTGCATGACAGCTCAGTTTTTCCAAATGCTCTGGCGACTTGCCAGCAGTGAATCCAGGATAAATCCAGTCACCCCATCCTGGTCTATGTCCTTGACTGCAGGGGATGCAGTGACTTTCGGTCCCATGGAGATCAGCGTGAAGCGGCTCGAAAGCGTATCGGTGGGCCGCATTCGGGGCGGACGGCGCGGCTGTGCCCACTCAATGTTCGCCAGACAGACAAAGGCCTGAATCTCTTCTGCTCGCAGAGGGGAGCGCTGCACGATTTCAAGTTCCTTGCGGTTTCCGTCCTCGGACGTCCACTTGCGAACCACCGTTTCAGGCGGATATTTGCCAGCTGCGGGAAACTCGAAAGGCCGGCTCATCGCCGCCCTTTTGTCCCAGACTGTTCGCGTGACACTGACAATCTCGCGGCTGTCCAGGTCCAGGCCGGTCCAACTGGCCAGACCATCATTGATATGCCCGCCAATGAACTCCGTGGAAGCCCCTCGCTGGATCGTCGCTATCTCAAGAGGCGGTGATCTGAAAGGGCCGGTGACGGCAGCCGAATCGACAATGACCTTCGGAGAGATTTTTCCTTCGTAGGTCACCCTCATGGCGTCGACGGCGCCTTTTCCGAAGGGATTGCCGTAACAGCTGTCTTCCTGCGCAGGCTGTTGAGCGGTACAGCTTGCGCTCACAAGAGCGAAAAGCAAACCGGACAGCCAAGACCTCTTCATGCCAGCTCTTCCTTGCGGATGCGCGTGATGGGCGCCAGCACGGTGGGCAGTGCCTGCATTTGCGCCAGGGCGCCGTTCATCTTCGCTTCCACGCATTCGTGCGTGAGGATGATCAGGTCGGTGTGGGTGGAGCCCTCGCCGCCCACTTCATCGGCTTCGCGCTGCAGCACGGCGTCAATGCTGATGCCCGCGCCGGCCAGGATGCCGGTGACCTTGGCCAGCACACCGGCTTCGTCGGCGACTTTCAGGCGGAGGTAGTAGCTGGTGACAACTTCAGACATGGGCACGACAGGCAGGTCGCTCATCGCATCGGGCTGGAAGGCCAGGTGCGGCACGCGGTGTTCCGGGTCGGCCGTGTGCAGGCGGGCGATGTCGACCAGGTCGGCGATCACGGCGCTGGCGGTGGGCTCGCTGCCCGCACCCTTGCCGTAGTACAGCGTGGTGCCGACGGCGTCGCCCTGCACCACCACGGCGTTCATCGCGCCTTCGACATTGGCGATCAGCCGTTTGGCCGGCACCAGGCTGGGATGCACGCGCAGTTCAATGCCGTTGGCGGCGCGCTTGGTGATGCCCAGCAGCTTGATGCGGTAGCCCAGTTGCTCGGCATAGCGGATGTCCTGCGCGGCCAGGCCGGTGATGCCTTCGACGTAAGCCTTGTCGAACTGCACCGGGATGCCGAAGGCGATGGCCGACATCAGCGTGACCTTGTGGCCGGCGTCCACGCCTTCGATATCGAAGGTGGGGTCGGCTTCGGCGTAGCCCAGGCGCTGCGCTTCTTTCAGCACGACGTCGAAGTCCAGGCCCTTGTCACGCATCTCGGACAGGATGAAGTTGGTCGTGCCGTTGATGATGCCGGCGATCCACTGGATGCTGTTGGCGGTAAGGCCTTCGCGCAGCGCCTTGATGATGGGAATGCCGCCGGCCACGGCCGCTTCAAACGCGACCATCACACCCTTGCGGTGGGCCGCCGCGAAAATCTCGGTGCCGTGCACGGCCAGCAGCGCCTTGTTGGCGGTGACCACGTGCTTGCCGGCTTCAATGGCTTCCAGCACCAGCTGTTTGGCGATGCCGTAGCCGCCTATCAGTTCGATCACGATGTCGACGTCGGGGCTGGCCACGACCTTGCGCGCGTCGTCCACAACCTGCACGCCCGGGCCGACAGCGGCCTTTGCGCGCACCACGTCGAGGTCGGCGACCATGGTGATCTCAATGCCGCGGCCGGCGCGGCGGCGGATTTCTTCCTGGTTGCGCTGCAGTACGTTGTAAGTGCCGCTGCCCACGGTGCCAATGCCCAGAAGGCCTACCCGGATAGGGCTCAAATTCGTCGGTTTCATAGTCGCTGAGGTCTTGCTTTACGTTGATCTTGATACCCGCGCCCAAAAGGGGCGCGACAAAGGGAAGAGGCCGAATGCAGGATCAAATTCGGTTGTTGCGGTAGTTCTCGAGGAACTTCGCAATGCGGCCTATGGCCTCGCGCAGGTCTTCCTCGTGCGGCAGGAAGACGATACGGAAGTGGTCCGGTTCGGCCCAGTTAAAGCCCGTGCCCTGCACCAGCATGACCTTGGTCTCCTTGAGGAGTTCCAGGAAGAACTGGCGATCGTCCTTGATCGGGTAGACCTTGGGATCCAGGCGCGGGAACATGTAGAGCGCGGCACTGGGCTTGACGCAGGTCACGCCGGGGATGGCGGTGATCAATTCATAAGCCAAGTCGCGCTGGCGGCGCAGGCGCCCGCCTTCGCAGGTCAGGTCGTTGATGCTCTGGTAGCCGCCCAGTGCGGTCTGGATGGCCCACTGGCCCGGCACGTTGGAGCACAGCTTCATGTTGGCCAGCATGTTCAGGCCTTCAATGTAGTCCTGCGCCTGCTTCTTGGGACCGGACACCACCAGCCAGCCGGCGCGGTAGCCGCAGGAACGGTAGCTCTTGGAGAGGGAGTTGAAGGTCAGCGTCAGCACGTCGGTGGACAGGCTGGCAATGGCCGTGTGTTTCACGCCGTCGTAGAGCACCTTGTCATAGACCTCGTCCGCGAGGATGACCAGGCCGTGTTCGCGCGCGATGGCAACAATGCCCTTGAGCAGTTCGTCGGAATACAGCGCGCCCGTGGGGTTGTTGGGGTTGATGACCGCGATGGCCTTGGTTCTGGGCGTGATGCGGGCGCGGATGTCGTCGAGGTTGGGCATCCAGCCGTTGCTCTCGTCGCACAGATAGTGCACGGGCGTGCCGCCTGACAGGCTGGTGGAAGCGGTCCACAGCGGGTAATCGGGCGCCGGCAGCAGCAATTCGTCGCCGTCGTCGAGCAGGGCGTTGGTGGCCATGGAAATCAGCTCGCTCGCGCCGTTGCCGAGGTAGATGTCGTCCAGCGTGACGCCTTTGATGCCCTGCTTCTGGGTTTCGTGCATCACGGCCTTGCGCGCCGCAAAAATACCCTTGCTGTCCGAATAGCCGGCCGACGCGGGCAGGTTGCGGATCATGTCCTGCTGGACTTCTTCGGGCGCGTCAAAACCGAACACCGCCAGGTTGCCGATATTGAGCTTGATGAGCTTCTGGCCCTCTTCTTCCATCTGCTTGGCGGCGTCCATGATCGGGCCGCGGATGTCGTAAAGCACGTTGGCAAGCTTGGCGGATTTGGTGATCGGTTTCATGAAACTTCAGGAAAATTTGGGGCAAGGACCCCACCACTCACCCTGCTGTCAACGGGGGAGAAGCAGCAGCATTGCGGCGGGAAATTCGGGCGGAATCTATAATTTGACCACATAAAAGAGGTTTTTCGCCGGCAAACACGCGGCGCACAAAGCCCCGCGCATCGCGCGCCACGCCTTCACAACGCCCGGAATCATCCGTATGAAACTTCAGCCAGACCGCCTCGACGTCCAGTCCATCCTCGGCTACGGCCCCGGCTGGGTGGGCCTGGGGCGCGACGGCGTCGCCGAAAAGATCGAACACAGCGTGGTGATCGGCTCGCGCGGCGAGAAATTCGACTGGAACTGCAAGCGCTTTGACGAACTCACGCCGGAGCATTTCGCCCTGCTGGCCGAAACCCGGCCCGAGCTCGTGATCTTCGGCAGCGGCACCCGCCTGCGCTTCGTACCCCCGGCGTTTATGCGCGCCCTGATGGAGCGCCGCATCGGCGTTGAGACCATGGACACGCTCGCGGCATGCCGCACCTACAACATCCTCGCGGGAGAAGGCCGGCAGGTGATTGCCGCCCTGCTGATTGAAACAGAAGGAACAGAGGGCTGAAATGCCCTCTCTTTCAGGGTAAAATCTAGGGTTGCACTAGGCACCACACCCAGGATGACTTCCCGGGCAGGTCGCCAAAAGGCGCGGCTAATTACAACTACTTTCGTCAGGGTCTACTCAGTATGGCAGTCGTCGTCAATAAACCACTCCCCGAATTTGAAGCGATCGCCACCGGCGGCATCAAGGTTTCCAACACATCCCACCTCGGCAAGGTCGTGGTGTTGTACTTCTACCCCAAGGACAACACGCCAGGCTGCACCACGGAAGCCATGCAGTTCCGCGACCGCTACAAGGACTTCGTCAAGGCCGGCGCCACCGTGTTCGGCGTCTCCCGCGACAACATGAAGTCGCACGACGAATTCAAGTCCAAGCTTGAACTGCCGTTCGAGCTGATTGCGGACACCGAAGAAAAAATGTGCCACATGTTCGGCGTGGTCAAAAACAAGATCATGTACGGCAAAAAGGTCAAAGGCATAGAGCGCAGCACCTTCCTGGTGGGCGCCGACGGCCAGCTCAAAGAAGAATGGCGCGGCCTGAAAGTGCCCGGCCATGTGGACGACGTGCTCAAGGCCGTCAAAGCCCTCAAAAAGGCCGCCTGAAACCTTATTGAGGCCAGTTAGCAACAAAGGATTGCCCTGTCACTTGAGTTGTGCATAATGAACTCATGCTGTTGACCCTCGCAACTGCGCCAAAAGAAAAAGCCGCCCTGGTTTCAAGGCGGCTTTTTCGCTTCTGGACCCTTCTTTTTTAGAGAGTTTTAAGCACCATGCCCCTGCCCCCCGCCCCGACCAAACGTGCCGCCCTGCTCTCCCCTGATGCGCTCGACGCGCCCGCCCGCTCGCCTTCGAAAGTTGCACGAAAAACGGAAAGCGTTGAATCCGCGCAGAAGCCCCCGGTAATGGACCTCTTTGACAGCCGCGTGGCCGGTGAGGGCAGCCATCCCGCGGCCTTCAAGGGGAAAGAAGCCCCGAAACCCGAAAGAACGACCGGCACTGGCTATAAAAAGGAGAGCATCGCCCTGCCCCAGCCGGTGGCCAAACCTAAAAAGGCGAAGCACACCGGTCCCGCCAAGCTGTTCGTGCTCGACACCAACGTGCTGATGCACGACCCGATGTGCCTGTTCCGCTTTGAGGAACACGATATCTTCCTGCCGATGATTGTTCTTGAGGAGCTCGACGGCCACAAAAAGGGCATGACCGAAGTCGCGCGCAACGCCCGCCAGACCAGCCGGACGCTGGACGCGCTCGCAGGCACGCAAGGCGCCGATATCGCCAAAGGCCTGAAGCTCGACACCACAGGACACCCCGAGGCCGGCGGCTGCCTGTTTTTCCAGACCAAACCGCTGGATTACACGCTGCCCATGAGCCTGCCCCAGGGCAAGGCCGACAACCAGATCCTGGGTGTGGTCGAGGCCCTGCGCAAGGAATACGCGCCGCGCGAGGTGGTCCTGGTCTCCAAGGACATCAACATGCGCGTCAAGGCGCGCGCTTTGGGCCTGGCCACCGACGACTACCAGAACGACAAAACCCTGGAAGACGGCGACCTGCTGTATTCCGGCTCGCTGGCCCTGCCGGCGGACTTCTGGACGCGCCAGAGCAAGACCATCGAAAGCTGGCAGCAAGGCAGCCACACCTTCTACCGCATCACGGGCCCCATCGTGGGCAGCCTGCTGATCAACCAGTTCGTGTTTTTCGAGGCGCCCGGCGAACCGCCGCTGTATGCCCGCGTGACGGAAATCCGGGCCAAAACCGCCGTCCTGAAGACCCTGAAGGACTACAACCACCTTAAAAACGCCGTCTGGGGCGTCACCACGCGCAACCGCGAGCAGAACTTCGCGATGAACCTGCTGATGGACCCTGAAGTGGACTTCGTCACGCTGGCCGGCACGGCCGGCACCGGCAAGACGCTGATGGCACTGGCCTCGGGCCTGACCCAGGTGCTGGACGACCGCCGCTACACCGAAATCATCATGACGCGCGCCACCGTGAGCGTCGGTGAGGACATCGGCTTCCTGCCGGGCACCGAAGAGGAAAAAATGGGCCCCTGGATGGGCGCGCTGGACGACAACCTCGAAGTGCTGGGCAAAACCGACAACGGCTCGGGCGAGTGGGGCCGCGCCGCCACCAACGAACTGATCCGCTCGCGCATCAAGGTCAAGAGCATGAACTTCATGCGCGGCCGCACCTTCCTGAACAAGTACGTCATCATCGACGAAGCGCAAAACCTGACGCCCAAACAGATGAAAACGCTGATCACGCGGGCCGGCCCGGGCACCAAGATCATCTGCATGGGTAACCTGGCGCAGATCGACACACCTTACCTGACCGAGGGTTCGTCCGGCATGACCTTTGCGGTCGACCGCTTCAAGGGCTGGCCGCATGGCGGGCACATCACCCTGGCACGCGGCGAGCGCTCGCGCCTGGCCGACTTCGCGAGTGAAGTGCTTTAAACCTGCAAAACGACATCAAGGGGCGCTGAACGGCGCCGAAATGAAAAAAGGCCAAGTCGCAAGACTTGGCCTTTTTGTTCGTCAAATTCTGGTGGGCGGTGCAAGTTTCGAACTTGCGACCCCTGCAGTGTGAATGCAGTGCTCTACCCCTGAGCTAACCGCCCTATCGGTCAGCCTATGATTATATGGTGTTTTGGGGCGATTTTTTGGCCCATGCGCGGAATTGCGCTTCAGATCAGGCGGCGAGGGCCCGCCAGACTGTTTTACCCTTGCTGGACTTGTCGATGTCGGCCAGCAATTTTTCGTGTTCGGCGGCTTCCTGGTCGTTGGCCGCCAGCAAGGGCAGCTCAAAGGTGCTCAGGTCGATTTGCGGCACCGCGATGTCACCTTCCCGGCTGGAGTCGCCCACATCCATGACCAGCGCATTCTGCCCGCGCGTGAGGTTGATGTAGACGTCTGCCAGCAATTCGGCGTCCAGCAAGGCGCCGTGCAGGGTTCGGCCCGAATTGTCGACCTCGAGCCGGTCGCACAGGGCGTCCAGCGAGTTGCGTTTGCCCGGGAACAGCTCCTTGGCCATCATCAGGCTGTCGGTGACCTTGGCCACGCAATGCTTGATGGGCGGCCGGCCTATGAGTTCGAGCTCCTTGTTGAGGAAGCTCACGTCAAAGGGCGCGTTGTGGATGATGATCTCGGCGTCCTGCAGGTACTCCAGCAGTTCCTCGGCCACGGCCGAGAACTTGGGCTTGTCCTTCAGGAACTCGTTGCTGATGCCGTGGACCTTGAGCGCGTCTTCGTGGCTGTCACGCTCGGGGTTCAGGTAGAAGTGGCGGTTGTTGCCGGTGAGCTTGCGGGCCACCAGCTCGACGCAACCGATTTCGATGATGCGGTCGCCGTTTTCAGCGGATAGACCGGTGGTTTCAGTGTCCAGGACAATTTGGCGCATGGGTGGATTATCGCCTCCGGACACGGCTGACCACATCCGTTTTCGCCCGAAAACTCAGTGGTTTTCTTTCGCGTGGTTGATCGAGTACTTGGGTATTTCCACCGTCACGTCGGACTGGGCCAGGAAGGCCTGGCAGCTCAGGCGCGAGTTGGGCTCCAGGCCCCAGGCGCGGTCCAGCAGGTCTTCTTCGCTCTCGTCGAGTTCGTTCAGCGACTTGAAGCCTTCGCGCACGATGACGTGGCAGGTCGTGCAGGCGCAGCTGAGGTCGCAGGCGTGCTCGATGTTGATCTTGTTGTCGAGCAGGGCTTCGCAGATCGAGGTGCCGGCCGGCGCGCTGATTTCAGCGCCCTGCGGGCAGTATTCGGGATGAGGCAGTATTTTGATGATGGGCATGGTTGTCGGTCGCTTCAGACCGCCTCGATATTTTTTCCGGCGAGGGCTTGCTTGATGCCCCGGTTCATGCGCTGGGCGGCGAAGCCTTCCGTGCCCTTGGCCAGTGCCTGGGTAGCCGCCTCAATCGCGGCAGCATCGCCGTTCGCACGCGTGTCGGCCAAGCCGACGATGAGGCTGTCGATCTGCGCACGCTCATTCGGGCTCAGCAAATCGGCATCCGCCGCCAACGCACTTTGTGTGGCCAGGATCATGCGATCCGCGTCTACCTGGGCTTCGGCCAGGGCGCGGGCATTCATGTCCTGCTGGGCGGTCGAGAAGCTGTCCTGCAGCATGCGCGCGATGTCCTCGTCCGACAAACCATAGGAGGGCTTCACGTCGATGCGCGCCTCGACTCCGCTGACCTGCTCTTTGGCGTTGACGCTCAGCAGGCCGTCGGCATCGACCGTGAAAGTCACGCGGATGCGCGCGGCGCCGGCCACCATAGGGGGGATGCCGCGCAGCTCGAAACGGGCCAGGCTGCGGCAGTCGGCCACCAGGTCGCGCTCGCCCTGCACCACGTGCAGGGCCAGGGCGGTCTGGCCGTCCTGGTAAGTGGTGAAGTCCTGCGCCATGGCCGTGGGAATGGTCTGGTTGCGCGGCACAATGCGCTCGACCAGCCCGCCCATGGTTTCAATGCCCAATGACAGCGGGATCACGTCCAGCAGCAACAGGTCTTCACCCGTGTTGTTGCCGGCCAGCTGGTTGGCGGAAATGGCCGCGCCCAGCGCCACCACTTCGTCGGGGTTGAGGTTGACCAGCGGCTCGCGGCCGAAAAAGCTGGCGACCGCCTTGCGCACCTGCGGCATGCGGGTGGAACCGCCCACCAGCACCGCGCCCTGGATGTCTTCCTTGGCAAGTTTGGCATCACGCAGCGCCTTGCGAACGGCGGCCAGCGTGCGCTGGGTCAGGTGGGCTGTCGCGGTTTCAAAGTCTTCCGCCTTCATCTCGAAGTTGACGAGGGCCTTGGCCAGTTGCACCGAAAAAGGCACGGGATCGGCGGCCGACAGGGCCTCCTTGCACGTGCGCGCGGCGCGTTGCAGGGCCGCCTTGTCGGACGGCGTCAGCGTATCCGCCGCGAGCCCGGCCTTGGCCAGCACCCAATCGACCAGCGCACGGTCATAGTCGTCGCCGCCCAGCGCGGAATCACCGCCGGTGGCCACGACTTCGAAGACGCCTTGGGTCAAACGCAGGATGGAAATATCGAAAGTACCACCGCCCAGGTCATAGACGGCATAGACGCCCTCGCTGGCGTTGTCCAGGCCGTAGGCAATCGCTGCTGCGGTGGGTTCATTGAGCAGGCGCAGCACATTGAGGCCGGCCAGTTGCGCGGCGTCCTTCGTCGCCTGGCGCTGGGCATCGTCGAAATAGGCCGGCACGGTGATCACAGCGCCGTAGATGTCATCGCTGAACGTGTCTTCGGCGCGGTAGCGCAGTGTCGCTAGGATTTCGGCGCTGATCTCAACCGGGCTCTTCTCGCCGGCAACAGTCTGCAGCGTGACCATGCCCGGCTTGTCGTTGAGCTGATAAGGCAGTTGGGTGCGGCCGCCGATGTCGTCAATGCCGCGGCCCATGAGACGCTTGACGGAGGAAATGGTGTTGCGCGGGTCTTCGACCTGCGCGGCCTGGGCCTCGTAGCCGATCTGCCGCTTGCCTTCCTCGAGGTAGCGCACCACGCTGGGCAGCAACACCCTCCCCTGCTCGTCCGGCAGGCATTCGGAGACGCCGTTGCGCACGCTGGCGACCAGCGAGTGCGTGGTGCCCAGGTCAATGCCCACTGCGATGCGTCGCTGGTGCGGGTCGGGCGTCTGGCCGGGTTCGGAAATTTGCAGGAGTGCCATGCGTGCTTGTCGTACTTTTTCTGTAATGCTTCATTGTCCCAGCAGGTCGATGCGCGCATCGACCTCGCTGGCAAAGCGCTCAATAAACATAAGGCTTCTGACCTGCCGGGCGGCGGCGGGAAAGTCCCTGTCCACGTCCAGCAGTTGTTCTATCTTTGACAGCTTCTCGCGCCCGCTCAAGCCGGCTTGCGAGGCTATCTCTTCAAAGTCTTCGGCGGTTTCGGCTTCGTCGAGCGCCTCGCGCCACTGCATCTGCTGCACCAGAAAATCGTGCGGCATGGCCGTGTTGTTTTCGGCGTTGATGGGCGCGCCGTTCAACTCGCACAGATAGCTGGCGCGCCTGAGCGGGTCTTTCAGCCGCTGGTAGGCTTCGTTGATACGCACCGACCACTGCATGGCCACCCGCTGGGCCGCCGCGCCCTGGGCTGCGAACTTGTCCGGGTGCGCCTCGCGCTGAAGATCCTTCCAGCGCGCGTCAAGCGCCGCGCGGTCCTGCGCGAAACGCTGGGGCACGCCGAAGAGTTCGAAGTCGTTGGATTGAAGATTCATGCCGAGAAAAAGCCGCCAGCACTGTCAGTGGAGGCGGCTTCGGTAAGGGTGCAGCACGCAATGGACCGCTCGCCCGTCAAACCCGGAAACTTTCGCCGCAACCGCAACGATCACGCTCATTGGGGTTGATGAACTTGAAGCCTTCGTTCAGCCCTTCACGGACAAAATCCAGCTTGGTGCCGTCGATGTAGGCCATGCTTTTCGGGTCGACCAGCACCTTGACGCCGTTGTCTTCAAACACGACGTCTTCCGGCGCGATCTCGTCCGCGTATTCCAGCTTGTAAGCCAGGCCGGAGCAGCCGGTGGTCTTGACACCCAGTCGCACGCCCACGCCCTTGCCGCGCTTGCTCATGTAGCGGGTCACGTGCCGGGCGGCTGCATCAGTGAGGGTTACGGACATTTAAATCATTCGAAATTGAAACAGGTGACGGGAATGCGTCTATCAGTGCGCGTGCTTTTGCTTGTAGTCGTTCACGGCGGCCTTGATGGCGTCTTCGGCCAGGATGGAGCAGTGAATCTTGACGGGCGGCAAAGCCAGTTCTTCGGCGATCGCGCTGTTCTTGATGCTGGCCGCTTCATCCAGCGTCTTGCCTTTGACCCACTCGGTCACGAGCGAACTGGAGGCGATTGCGGAGCCGCAGCCGTAGGTCTTGAAGCGCGCGTCTTCGATCACGCCCGTCAGCGGGTTGACCTTGATCTGCAGCTTCATCACGTCGCCGCAGGCCGGCGCGCCGACCATGCCGGTGCCGACCGATTCGTCGCCCTTTTCAAAGGAGCCGACGTTGCGGGGGTTTTCGTAGTGGTCCACCACTTTTTCGCTGTATGCCATTTTGTTTACCTCTTTAACTGTTCGACGCGCTGCTTAGTGGGCAGCCCACTGGATGGTGGACAAATCAACACCATCCTTGAACATCTCCCACAGTGGAGACAGTTCGCGCAGTTTGGCCACGTTTTCCTTGATGGTGGCGACCGCGTAGTCAATTTCTTCTTCGGTGCTCCAGCGGCCAATCGTCATGCGAAGGCTGCTGTGCGCCAATTCGTCGCTGCGGCCCAGGGCGCGCAGCACGTAGCTGGGCTCCAGGCTGGCCGAGGTGCAGGCCGAACCGCTGGAAACCGCCAGGCCCTTGATGCCCATGATCAGCGACTCGCCTTCGACGAAGTTGAAGCTCATGTTCAGGTTGTGCGGCACGCGCTTGTCGGCGTGGCCGTTGAGGAACACCTCTTCCACATCCTTGAGCCCGTTGAGCATGCGCTCGTGCAGGGCGCGGATGCGCTTGTTCTCTTCGTGCATCTCGGCCTTGGCGATGCGGTAGGCCTCGCCCATGCCCACGCACTGGTGCGTCGGCAAGGTGCCCGAACGCATGCCGCGCTCATGGCCGCCGCCGTGCATTTGCGCTTCCAGGCGCACGCGCGGCTTGCGGCGCACGTACAGGGCGCCAATGCCTTTGGGGCCGTAGGTCTTGTGCGAGGTCAAGCTCATCAGGTCGACCGGCAAGGTGGCAAGGTCAATGTCGACACGGCCGGTGGCCTGCGCGGCATCCACATGGAAGATGATGCCTTTTTCACGGCACAGGGCGCCGATGGCCGGAATGTCCTGGATCACGCCGATTTCGTTGTTGACGAACATGACGCTGACCAGAATGGTGTCGGGGCGGATGGCGGCCTTCAGGGCTTCCAGGTCCAGCAGGCCGTCGGCCTGCACGTCCATGTAGGTCACCTCAAAACCCTGGCGCTCCAGTTCGCGGCAAGTGTCCAGCACGGCTTTGTGCTCGGTCTTGACCGTGATGATGTGCTTGCCCTTGGTCTTGTAGAAATGCGCTGCGCCTTTGAGTGCAAGGTTGTTGGACTCGGTCGCACCGCTGGTCCAGACGATCTCGCGCGGGTCGGCGCCAATCAGGTCGGCGATCTGCTCGCGGGCCTTTTCGACGGCGGCTTCAGCCTCCCAGCCCCAGGCGTGGCTGCGCGAAGCAGGGTTGCCGAAGTGTTCGCGCAACCAGGGAATCATGGCGTCCACCACCCGCGGGTCGCAGGGATTCGTGGCGCTGTAGTCCATGTAAATCGGGAAATGTGGGGTGTCCATGTGGCTAGCTCTTTAAATTCACAGGCTGGCTGGCAGCGCGATCAATGAAGTCAATGCAGTCGGGTCACAAAGGGATAAAGCCGGGCGAATGCCCGGCTTTGCTCCATCAGGATTTGGAAAATGCATTGCCCAGTGCGAAGACCGAGTTCGGCGCATTCACGCGAATCGGCTTGACCGCCGGTGCCGTGAAGATGGCTTTTTTGACCTGCGGGGTGTTCTCGATCACCACGCCCTTGGCGAGCTGGTCTTCCACCAGTTTTTGCAGGGTCACGGAATCCAGGAACTCCACCATGCGGCTGTTCAGCGACGCCCACAGCTCGTGCGTCATGCAGCGGCCGCCCTCACCCAGGCAGTTTTCCTTGCCGCCGCACTGGGTGGCGTCGATCGGCTCGTCGACTGAAACGATGATGTCCGCCACGGTGATTTCGGAAGCCTTGCGGCCCAAGGTGTAACCGCCGCCGGGGCCACGCGTGGATTCCACCAGTTCGTGGCGGCGCAGCTTGCCGAACAGCTGTTCGAGGTAGGAAAGGGAAATCTGCTGACGCTGGCTGATCGCAGCCAAGGTGACCGGGCCGTTGTTCTGGCGCAGTCCCAAATCAATCATCGCGGTGACCGCAAAGCGGCCTTTGGTTGTGAGGCGCATAACAAGCTCCTTTAAATGGCTTGACTGTCGTTTTCACCCTGAAAGCTTGTGGCTTGCAGGGAACTCTTCCTCCAGCCGCCCAGGTCAGTCAACCGGTATCGCGGGGGCTTTTTGTTGTTCTGGTATTGTTCTTGACTGTTTTCGTCAAGTATAACACAAGCAGGGTTTTTCCCGCTGGCGGCGCCCAAAAGCTAAGGACTAACCCGTAGTGCCGGTCATTTGCCGCACCATAAGGGTGCAGCGGATGACCGACCGGATTGAGCCAGCGCTAGGCCCGGGCTTGGCCCGCAACGGGCAGCGCCACGACGTTGTCGATGCCCGGCGCGCCGAAAGCCTGCTGTTTGAGGCTGTGCAACTGGTCGCGTACCCGGGCGGCTTTTTCGAACTCCAGGTTCTTGGCGTGCTCGATCATCTGCTTTTCCAGGCGTTTGATCTCGCGGGCGACGTCCTTTTCGCTCATGTCTTCCACCAGCGCCTTCTGCATCTCGAGCTTTTCGGCTTCCTTGCCGGATTTCTCGCTGTAGACGCCGTCTATCAGGTCGCGGATGCGCTTGACCACGCTGCGCGGCGTGATGCCGTTTTCAAGATTGAAGGCGATCTGCTTGTTGCGCCGCCGCTCGGTTTCGTCCATGGCCTTCTTCATGGAGTCGGTGATCCGGTCGGCATACAGGATGGCCCGGCCGTTCAGGTTGCGGGCTGCCCGGCCAATGGTCTGGATCAGGCTGCGTTCGGCGCGCAAGAAGCCTTCCTTGTCGGCGTCCAGGATGGCGACCAGCGACACCTCGGGAATATCCAGGCCCTCACGCAGCAGGTTGATGCCCACCAGCACGTCAAAAGCGCCCAGCCGCAGGTCACGCAGGATTTCCACGCGCTCGACGGTGTCCACGTCGCTGTGCAGGTAGCGCACCTTGACGCCGTTGTCGCTGAGGTAGTCGGTCAGCTGCTCGGCCATGCGCTTGGTCAGCGTGGTGATCAGCACCCGCTCGTTTTTCTCGACCCGGATACGGATTTCCTGCAACACGTCGTCGACCTGGTGCGTGGCCGGCCGCACTTCCACCTGCGGATCCACCAGGCCGGTGGGCCTGACGACCTGCTCGACCACCTGGCCGGAGTGCTCTTTTTCATAGGCCGCGGGCGTGGCTGAGACAAAAATCGCCTGCCGCATCTTCGCCTCGAATTCCTCGAATTTCAGCGGCCGGTTGTCCAGCGCGCTGGGCAGGCGAAAGCCGTATTCCACCAGCGTGGTCTTGCGCGCGCGGTCGCCGTTGTACATGGCGTTGAGCTGGCCGATCATGACGTGGCTCTCGTCCAGGAACATCACCGCGTCCTTGGGCAGGTAATCGCACAGCGTTGACGGCGGCGAGCCGGGCGGCGAACCGCTCAGGTGGCGGGTGTAGTTTTCAATCCCTTTGCAGTGGCCGATTTCGCTGAGCATTTCCAGGTCGAAGCGGGTGCGTTGCTCGATACGCTGGGCTTCCACCAGCTTGCCGTCGGCGACGAACTGGGCCACGCGTTCGGACAGCTCCAGCTTGATGGTCTCCACGGCCGCCATGACCTTGTCGCGGGGCGTGACGTAGTGGCTCTTGGGGTAGACCACAAAGCGCGGGATTTTCTGGCGGATGCGGCCCGTGAGCGGGTCGAACAGCTGCAGCGACTCGATCTCGTCGTCGAACAGTTCGATGCGTATGGCCAGCTCGGAATGTTCGGCGGGGAAGACGTCGATCACATCGCCGCGCACGCGGAAAGTGCCGCGCGCGAAGTCCTGCTCGTTGCGCGTGTACTGCATGCGGATCAGCCGCGCGATCACGTCGCGCTGGCCCATCTTGTCGCCTATGCGCGCGATGAAGCGCATCTGCGTGTAATCCTCGGGCGCGCCTATGCCGTAAATCGCGCTGACCGTGCCGACGATGATGGTGTCGCGCCGCTCCAGCACGCTCTTGGTGGCCGACAGCCGCATCTGCTCGATGTGCTCGTTGATGGCCGAGTCCTTTTCGATGAACAGGTCGCGCTGCGGCACATAGGCCTCGGGCTGGTAGTAGTCGTAGTAGCTGACGAAATACTCCACCGCGTTCTTCGGGAAAAACTCACGGAATTCGCTGTACAGCTGCGCCGCCAGCGTCTTGTTGGGCGCAAACACGATGGCCGGACGGCCCAGGCGGGCGATCACGTTGGCCATGGTGAAGGTCTTGCCCGAGCCGGTCACGCCCAGCAGGGTCTGAAACACCTCGCCGTCGTTGACGCCTTCCACCAGCTTGTCGATGGCCTGCGGCTGGTCGCCCGCCGGCGGATAGGGCTGGAACAGCTCGAACGGCGAACCGGGAAAACGGACGAACTGGCCCTCGGTGGGGGCCGAATCCACCACCTCGGTTATGACTTCTACTGCTTCTGGCATAAAACCTCGATCAAGCCCCGTTAAAATTCAGGGCAACCAAACAGAATACGACATTCGGCCGAAAATGGGAATTGCAATCCCCTATTCGCCTTGTATTGCCCCGCAATCGCCTTTTGATATTTCTTGTAGCCCTCTTTTAGTCTTTTTCCCGGTCAGCTTGTGACCTAAATCCCCAAACCGTCGCTTTCGCCTTTTTTCACTTTTTCTGAGGATATTTCATGTCTTTGTTTACCGCTGTCGAAATGGCCCCGCGTGACCCCATCCTGGGCCTCAACGAGCAGTTCAATGCCGACCCCAATCCCGCCAAGGTCAACCTGGGCGTTGGCGTGTACTACGACGACAACGGCAAACTCCCCCTGCTGCAGTGCGTGCAGGCGGCTGAAAAGCAGATGATGGCCGACCCCAAGGCCCGCGGCTACCTGCCCATCGACGGCATCGCCGCCTACGACGCGGCCGTCAAGGCCCTCGTCTTCGGCGCCGACAGCGAGCCCGTCAAGAGCGGCCGCGTCGCCACCGTGCAGGGCATAGGCGGCACGGGCGGCCTCAAGGTGGGCGCCGACTTCCTCAAAAAGCTCAGCCCCAATGCCAAGGTGCTGATTTCCGACCCAAGCTGGGAAAACCACCGCGCGCTTTTCAGCCAGGCCGGTTTCGTCGTTGAAAGCTACCCTTACTACGATGCGGCCAAGCGCGGCGTCAACTTCGACGGCATGCTCGCCGCCCTGAATGCGGCTGCCGAAGGCACCATCGTCGTTCTGCACGCCTGCTGCCACAACCCGACCGGTTACGACATCACCGCAGCCCAGTGGGACCAGGTCATCGCCGCCGTCAAGGCGCGCAAGCTGACGCCCTTCCTCGACATGGCTTATCAGGGCTTCGGCCACGGCATTGCGGAAGACGGCGCCGTCATCGGCAAATTTGTGGCTGCCGGCTTGAACTTCTTCGTCTCGACCTCGTTCTCCAAGAGCTTCAGCCTCTATGGCGAACGCGTGGGCGCCCTGTCGGTGCTCTGCGAGTCCAAGGAAGAAGCCGACCGCGTGCTGTCGCAGCTCAAGCTGGTCATTCGCACCAATTACAGCAACCCGCAGATCCACGGCGGCATGGTGGTCGCAATGGTGCTCAATACGCCGGCGCTGCGTGCCCAATGGGAGCAGGAACTGGGCGAAATGCGTGTGCGCATCAAGGCCATGCGCCAGAAGCTCGTGGACGGCCTGAAGGCCGCCGGCGTCAAGCAGGACATGAGCTTCATCACCGCCCAGATCGGCATGTTCAGCTATTCAGGCCTCAGCAAGGACCAGATGGTGCGCCTGCGCAATGAGTTCGGCGTCTACGGCACCGACACCGGCCGCATGTGCGTGGCCGCGCTGAACAGCAAAAACATCGACTACGTCTGCGCGTCGATTGCCAAGGTCGTCTGATCCCCTGAGGCCTTCTGACGTGGTGAGCCCGGATGATTTCATCCGGGACGCGCTGCAAAACAGCCACAACCAGCGCATCCTGCGGCAGTTGCCCACCCTGGGCCTGCCGGATGCGTGGCTAGTCGCGGGATGCCTTTTCCAGACCGTCTGGAATGTGCGCTCAGGCCAGCCGCCCGATGCGCATATCAAAGACTACGACCTGTTCTACTTCGACCCCACCGATCTCTCGGAGGCGGCCGAAACAGAGGTCAACGCACGGCTTCAGTCCTGCTTTGCCGGCCAAGGCATCACAGTTGAAGCGAAGAACCAAGCCAGGGTCCATACCTGGTACGAAGACTTCTTCGGGTTCCCCTACCCCGCCCTGAACAGCTCGCGCGAAGGCATTGACCGTTTCCTGGTCCTTTGCACCTGCGTGGGTCTGAAAGCGGCCGACTCAGGCCCGGAACTCTACGCACCTAACGGCCTGGGAGACCTGTACCGGGGCAGGCTCAGCCCGAACCCGATGTGCAATCACCTGCTCTTGTTCAAGAACAAGGCCAAGGCCTATCAGGAACGCTGGAGCTGGCTGCAAATCCAGCCCTGAGTCAGCCTGAGTTCTACGACGGGCTAGCCCCACACCGCCGAGCGCATCGAGATCGACCCGGCCTGGAAGCTGGTGTTGAAAAAGCGCATGGGCTCCTTCGCATCGGCGGCGCCGGCCGCATACAGCAAGGGCAGGTAGTGCTCGTAGGTCGGGTGCGCCATTTTGGCGACCTGGCCCAGTTTCTGAAAGTTCTGCAGCGCATCGAGGTTGCCCTGCTGCAGGTAGCCGCCCGTGATCTGGTCGAATTCCAGCGCCCAGTCGTAGGCCTGGCTGCCCGACGCGCCGCGCTGCATCTGGCGCAGGTTGTGCACGATGTTGCCGCTGGCCACGATCAGCACGCCGCGGTCGCGCAGCGCCTTGAGCTGCCTGGCCAGCGCATAGTGGTCCTCGGGCACGCGCCCGTAGTCCATGCTGAGCTGGATCACCGGGATGTCCGCATCGGGGAACATGGGCTTGAGCACCGACCAGGTACCGTGGTCAAGGCCCCACTCACTTTCATCCAGCCCCAAAGGCGCCGAGGCCCGTTGCCGCACCAATTGGCTGATGGCCCGCGCGGCGGCCGGGTCGCCGGGCGCGGGATATTGCTGGTCGAACAGCTCCTGCGGAAATCCGCCGAAGTCGTGGATGGTTTTGGGCTTGTCCATGGCGGTCAGCCACCAGCCTTCGGTCAGCCAATGGGCGGAAATGCACAGGATCAGTTGCGGCCTGGGATATTTCGAGCCAAATTCGGCGCCCAGCGCCTGCCAGCTGCGCCGGTATTCGTTGTCGCCTATGGCGTTCATGGGACTGCCGTGTCCCACAAAAAGCACCGGCATCCTGTCGGATTTCTTCAGGGAAGCCAGTTGGTCCAGTGCGGAGGCATCAATCGTGGGAAGCATCTTGTTTCCTGTTCGGGGGCTGCATTGCCAGGGGCCGGCAAAAACGGCCGACTATGGGCAGAATGGTAAGTGTTCGTTCAATTCCGCAGGTGGCGGCGGTTTATCGGCAAACAAGCCCCGCCGGGTTCGTGCGATTTGGCACCAATCCCGTGAAAAGCGCCCAAAATTGGTGGTTATCCTCAAATCGGTGCAGCCATCCGCCTGTTATATTGCACTGCAACATATCACGATATACGCCTCATAACGACATAACCAAGGTTGATCCCCGATGCTGTACCAAGTCTATGAAACCCAGCGCACCTTGATGGAGCCCTTTGTCGACTTCGCCCAGGCGGCCGCCAAGCTCTACGGCAACCCCCTGTCGCCACTCGGCCAGAACCCCTTCGCCCAGCGCGTCGCGGCCGGCTACAGCCTGATTTACCGGCTGGGCAAGGACTACGAAAAACCGGCCTTTGACATCCAGACGGTGGACGTCGACGGCACCAGCATCGCCATCCACGAGCGTGTCGAAATCGACAAGCCGTTTTGCGAACTGCGCCGCTTCAAGCGCTTTTCCGACGATACCGCGACCCTGGCCAAACTCAAGGGCCAGCCGGCCGTGCTGATCGTGGCGCCGCTGTCGGGCCACTACGCCACCTTGCTGCGCGACACCGTCAAGACCATGCTCAAGGACCACAAGGTCTACATCACCGACTGGAAGAACGCGCGCACGGTGCCGCTGTCCGATGGCGCCTTCCACCTGGACGACTACGTCAACTACGTGCAGGAATTCATCCGCCACCTCCAGGGCATCTACGGCAACTGCCATGTCATCAGCGTCTGCCAGCCCACCGTGCCGGTGTTCGGCGCGATCTCGCTGATGGCCTCGCGCGGCGAAACCACCCCGCTGTCCATGATCATGATGGGCGGCCCCATCGATGCGCGCAAATCGCCCACGGCCGTCAACAACCTGGCCATGAACAAGAGCTACGAGTGGTTTGAGAACAATGTGATCTACCG
This sequence comes from Polaromonas sp. YR568, assembly GCF_943369415.1. Lineage (GTDB taxonomy): Bacteria > Pseudomonadota > Gammaproteobacteria > Burkholderiales > Burkholderiaceae_C > Polaromonas. The sequence continues at coordinate 35,366 of NZ_CALRNF020000015.1, read as the reverse complement.
CGTGCCCAGCAACTTCCCGGGCGCCGGCCGCCGCGTCTACCCCGGTTTCCTGCAGCACACCGGCTTCGTGGCCATGAACCCGGACCGCCATGCCACCAGCCACTACGACTACTTCAAGGATCTGATCAAAGGCGACGACGCCAGCGCCGAGGCGCACCGCAAGTTCTACGACGAGTACAACGCCGTGCTCGACATGGACGCCGATTACTACCTCGACACCATCAAGACGGTTTTCCAGGAGTTCAAGCTGGTCAACGGCACCTGGGACGTCAAGAGCCTGGACGGCGAACTGGAACGCGTGCGGCCCGGAGACATCAAGACCACGGCCGTCATGACTGTCGAAGGCGAACTCGACGACATTTCAGGTTCAGGCCAGACCGAGGCGGCCCTGGCCATGTGCAGCGGCGTGCCCGCCAGCCGTAAAAAGCACCTGGAAGCCAAGGGCGCGGGCCACTACGGCATCTTCAGCGGCCGCCGCTGGCGCGACATCGTCTACCCGTCCGTCAAGGCCTTCATCCTTGAGCAGAGCAAGGCCGGCCCCGCAAAGCCCGAGGCCCGCGCCGCGGCCAAAACGACAAAAGCCGTTGCCAGGCCGGCCCGCAAAACGCCAGCCGCCAAGAAAGCAGCACGCGCCAAATAAGGCGTGGGGCCGTGCCTCGGCGATACGGCCAGCGGTAGGACAATAGGCGGGTGACGTCCTCCTCCCATACCAGCCTGGCCGCGCGGCTCAACGCCGCCCTGCCCCAAACCCAGTGCACGCGCTGCGGCTACCCCGATTGCGCGGCTTATGCCCAGGCCATGGCCTCGGGCGAAGCCGCGATCAACCAGTGCCCGCCAGGCGGCGCTGAAGGCGTGAGGCGCCTTGCGGCCATCACCGGCCTGCCTGCCCTGCCGCTGAACCCCGCCAACGGCACCGAAGGCCCGCGCGCCGTGGCCGTCATCGACGAAAACTGGTGCATAGGCTGCACGCTGTGCCTCAAAGCCTGCCCGACCGACGCCATCATGGGCAGCAACAAGATGATGCACACCGTGATCGAGCCCTGGTGCACGGGCTGCGAGCTGTGCATACCCGTGTGCCCGGTCGACTGCATCAGCCTGGAGAACGTCACCGGTGAAAAGACCGGCTGGGATGCGTGGTCGCAACAGGATGCCGACACGGCGCGCACCCGCTATGAATTCCACGCGCTGCGCTACCCCCGGGAAAACGGCACAAGCCCTCAAGCGGCCGGCAGCGCACAGCCACATCAGGCTGAAGGCCAGCCGGCCCTTGCCGCCGCGCCCCAGCAAGTGAACGCGCAGGCCGGCGAAAGCGCGGCCGAACGCAAGCGCGCCATGATTGAAGCCGCACTCGAACGCGCGCGCGCCAAGCGCGGCCCCGCAGCGTCAGGCTGACACGATGTTTTTGTAAACGCCGCAGCCCAGGAAGATATCGCCGGCCTGCTGCACAAACGACATCTTGGTCTGGACTTTTCCCGTCGCCGGGTTGGTGATGTCGTATTCGACCCAACCCGGCTCTTCAGCGGCCTGCGCCACAATGGCGTCCAGCAGCCCCTGGCCATCAATACCGGGGATATCCTGCACCCGCGTCCCCAGCTTGGCCGGATTGCCGCCGAACGCCAGATAGGTGCCCCGGCTGTCCAGCGCAAAGACATACATATCGCGGTCATGAAAGTTTTTGGCGGGGTTGGTGAGGTCGCGCAGGAACGCGTCCCTGGGCTTGTTGCGGCCGTGCGCAACGGCCCGGCCCACCATGGCGCAGGCCTCTTCCGCCGATCCCTGCTGCAGCCTGAAACCCGCCACCGACTGCACCAGCGTGCTTGCCCGCCCCTCGAGCTGGGTGGCTTGCGCCACGGCACGCTCCACCATCTGCGCGTTGTGCTGGGTGATTTTGTCGAGCTGCCGGATGGCCGTCGTGATTTCAGCCAGGCCGGCACTCTGTTCCGTGCTGGACTTCGAAATCTGCGCCATGTTCGTCGCCACGTCGCGGATGCCGGACACGATGCTCGTGATGCTGCTTCCCGCTGTGCGTATGGTCTGCACGCTGGCCTCCACCTGGCGCGAAGACTCCGCGATCAGCTGGCGGATTTCCTTGGCCGATTCGGCCGAACGCTTGGCGAGAGATCGCACCTCGGCCGCCACCACCGCGAAGCCGCGGCCCGACTCTCCCGCGCGGGCGGCTTCCACCGCGGCATTGAGCGCGAGGATGTTGGTCTGGAATGCGAGGCTGTCGATCACGCCGACAATCTCGCCCATGCGTTTGGCGCCGCCGTGAATGGCTTCCACCGAAGCGATGGCCTCCGTCATGGCTGCGGCGCCGGTCTCCGCCAGGTCCCGCACCTGGGCGGCCTGCACGTTTGCCTGGCCGGCCCTGCCGGCATTGTCCTGAACGGTGGACGACAGCTGCTCGACGCTGGCGGCGGTCTGCTCCAGGTTGGCGGCCTGTTGCTCGGTACGGTCTGAGAGTTCGCGGTTGCCTTTTGCCATGCTTTGGCCCGAGTGCGCCACAAATGCGGCATTGCTGCGCACATTGGCCACCATGCCTGACAGCGTATGGCTGAGTGCCGACGTGGACGCCAGCAGGCGGCCCAGTTCGTCCGCACCGCCGCCTGCCGGCCCCTGGCGCAAATCACCGGCCACCATCTTGCCCGTGGCAATGGCCAGCTGGGCCATGCCGTCGGCCAGAACCCAGCGAAGAGCCAGCAGGAAATAAACCAGCAGCGCGAGGATCACGCCGCAGGCCGTCGCCAGCACGGCGAGCCCCTCGGCAGGTTTGGCGGACAGGGCGAGTTGCAGCACGACCAGCACAGGCGGCAGCGCCGCCAGGGCCGCAAGCCATGCGAGCTTCCCCCCCAACTGCAGGCGACTGAGCAGCCGGACGCCAGGATTCAACAGCTTGCCGGGATTCATCAAATGGTCTTCTTCAAATGGAAACGCAAGGCGCGCTTCTCTTGAAACCATTGTGAAGAATTGCGCCGCAGCCAATTGGCGGATGAGGGGGCTGAAGCGGCCCCTCATCAAGGGGAGCCAAGCCCCGCTTCTGCGCGTTTACCCCAGGGCCGCAAACGCCTTGATGACTTCAGGCGGCGCCTGCACCATTTCGATCAACACGCCCTCGCCCGAGACGGGAAACTCGTCGCTGGCCTTGGGATGCAGAAAGCAGATGTCAAACCCCGCGGCACCCTTGCGGATGCCGCCTGGCGCAAAGCGCACGCCCCTGGCCGTCAGCCATTCCACGGCTTTGGGCAGGTCGTCTATCCACAGCCCCACGTGGTTGAGCGGCGTGGTGTGCACCGCGGGTTTTTTGTCCACGTCCAGCGGCTGCATCAAGTCCACCTCGACCTTGAACGGGCCGCTGCCGATGGCGCAGATGTCCTCGTCCACGTTCTCGCGTTCGCTGACGAAGTTGCCGGTGACCTCCAGCCCCAGCATGTCCACCCACAGCGTGCGCAGGCGGTCCTTGCTGGTGGCGCCTATGGCGATCTGCTGGATACCCAATACCTTGAATGGACGCGTCATGAGGAAGCCGCCTCCCTGCGGCCGGAAAGATAAACCACGCCGGCAGGGCCGGCGCTTTCAAGGTGCACGGTGCCCGCTGCGAGGCGAAAAATATCGCCGGGCCCGTAAGTCGTTGCGACACCGCCCACAGTCAGCGTGATCTCACCGGCAAGGATGAAGGCGCGCGCATCGAAGGGATGCTGGTGCTCGCCGAGGCTGTAACCCACGGCGCGTTCCACCTGCACCGCAGCGGCAAACCCATCACGCTGCAAGCCGGCTTCAAATTCCTGACGATCCATGGCGAACTCCTTTGCCTGCCCTCAGACAAATTCCACAATCGGTTGGTCGACGCTCAGCGATTCGCCCTTGGCTGCCAGCACCTTGCCGACCACACCGTCGGCAATCGCGAACAACACGTTCTCCATCTTCATGGCTTCAATCACGGCCACACGTTCACCGGCCTGCACCTTCTGGCCCACCTGCACCGCCACGTCCACCAGCAGGCCGGGCATGGGCGACAGCACATAGCGGCTCATGTCGGGCGGCGCCTTGTACGGCATCAGCGCATGCAGCTGCGCCGCACGCGGCGTCAGCACCAGCGCGTCCAGCCGCGTGCCGTTGTGGGCAATGCGGATGGCCAGGGGGTTGCTGCCCACGCCGCGCTCCACCTGGGCCATAAACGGCTGGCCGTTGGCCGTGCCGCGTATGCGCGCGCCGCCCAGGTGCCAGTTGCTGCAGATTTCATAACTCTTTGCGTCCACCTCCACCGTGCCGGAACCGGTTTGCGCCTGGTAGTTGCGCACGGTCACGGGGTGCGGCGTGTTGGCCCCCGCCGCACCAAGGCCGATCACGACAAACTCTTCGCCCACCGTCACGCCATGGCCCGGCAACTGGCCGCTGATGCCGGCCGCGCGGCCCAGCATGCGGCGGTTGACGTAAGCGGCCAGCGCCAGCAGGAAGGACGGATCTTCATGCGGCACGTCTTCGGCGTGAAAGCCTTTGCCGTAGTTCTCGGCGATAAAGCCGGTGTTGAAGTCGCCCGCCACAAACTTCGGGTGCGCCAGCAAGGCCGCCTGGAAAGGAATGTTGCTGGAGATGCCGCGGATCACAAAGCCGTTGAGCGCCTCGCGCATTTTCGCGATCGCCTCCTTGCGGTCCTTGCCGTGCACGATGAGCTTGGCGATCATCGAGTCGTAAAACATCGGGATCTCGCCGCCGTCCTGCACCCCGGTGTCCACACGCACGCCATACAGCTGCGAGGTGTCGGCCGCGAACATGGTCTCCTTGGGCGGCTGGAATCGCACCAGCCGGCCCGTCGACGGCAGGAAGCTGCGAAACGGGTCCTCGGCGTTGATGCGGCACTCGATGGCCCAGCCGTTGCGCTGCACGTCCTTCTGCGCGATCGGCAGCTTCTCGCCCGCCGCAACACGGATCATCAGCTCCACCAGGTCCAGCCCGGTGATGCATTCCGTCACCGGATGTTCCACCTGCAGCCGCGTGTTCATTTCGAGGAAATAAAAACTCTGGTCCTTGCCGACCACAAACTCCACCGTGCCGGCGCTCTGGTATTTCACGGCCTTGGCCAGTGCCACCGCCTGCTCGCCCATGGCCTTGCGCGTCGCATCGCTTATGAAAGGTGACGGAGCCTCCTCGATCACCTTCTGGTGGCGCCGCTGGATCGAGCATTCACGCTCGTTCAGGTAAATCACGTTGCCCTGGCTGTCGCCGATCAGCTGGATCTCGATATGCCGCGGCTCCTCGACAAACTTCTCGATAAAAACGCGGTCGTCGCCAAAGCTGTTGCGCGCCTCGTTGCGGCAGGAGGTAAAGCCTTCAAAGGCTTCCTTGTCATTGAAGGCCACACGAAGGCCCTTGCCGCCGCCGCCCGCGCTGGCCTTGATCATCACCGGGTAGCCAATGCCCCTGGCGATCTCCACGGCCTTCTCGGCAGTCTCAATCGCATCGTTCACGCCGGGGATGCAGTTCACGCCCGCCGCGCCGGCCAGTTTTTTCGATTCGATTTTGTCGCCCATGGCGGCAATCGAATAATGCTTGGGGCCGATGAAGATGATGCCCTCTTCCTCCACCCGCTTGGCGAAGCCCGCGTTCTCGCTCAGGAAACCGTAGCCCGGGTGCACCGCCTGCGCACCCGTCTGCTTGCAGGCGGCAATGATCTTGTCGGCTTGCAGGTAACTGTCACGGCTGGGCGCCGGGCCGATGTTGACGGCCTCGTCAGCGAGTTCGACGTGGCGCGCGTCCTTGTCGGCGTCGGAATACACGGCGACGGTTTGAATGCCCATCTTGCGGGCAGTTTTGATCACGCGGCAGGCGATTTCACCTCGATTTGCGATCAGTATTTTCTTGAACATGATGTTTCCAGTCGATTTTCTTTTTTGATGCGTGGCAGCTCAGTATTCCTGCAGCAACCATCCTGAAAGACAGGCGAAATACTCCCGCGTCCATGCGTTGTAGCGCATATACAGCGGCGTGAGGGCGCCGGCCGTGCGCACATGAGACCAGCCCGCTTTCGCGGCAATCCGGCCGGCGCGCACCGTGTGAAAGTCGCTGGTCACCAGCATCATGGGCACATCCGGTTTTACACCCGCGGCCCCCAGCAGACGCGCCGAAAACACCAAGTTTTCATACGTACTTGTGCTTTGGTCTTCCAGGCTGATGCGTGTAGCGTCCAGCCCAAGGCCGACCAGATAGTCGGCCATCACACGCGCTTCCGGAACCTTCTGTTTGAAGTCCGTTCCGCCGCTGACCACGACCAGCGCGCGGGGATGTTGCAAGGCGAGATCGTAGGCCAGCTTGAGGCGCTCCGCCAGAGTCGGGGAGGCCTTTCCGTCCGGCGTGCTGGAGCCAAGAACAACGATGGCCCTCGGCTCGAAACTGCCTTCGGCTGAGGGCTGCAGCCGCTGCAAGGCCACAAAAAAGACCAGCAGAGAGGCCAGCCACAGGAAGAACCCAGTGAGCAGCAGGCGCCAGACGAACAACCTCCAGGGGCGTTCGCGTAGCCAGGCACTCCAGCGCCCCAGGAACAATGACAAGCCGATCAACACGACACCGACGATGGCAGGCACGATCACGCCGAGATGCGTCACCTTGACCGTCACGAGGTAAAGGCAGTCAAGCAACAACAGAAGGCCAATCGCGAACAAGAGCCAACGGATAGACCTCGAACGGAGCCTGATGTGTATCGGACCCGAAGTGTCAACAGCGGAAATTCCGGTCATGGCTTAAAGGGGAATGTTTCCGTGCTTGCGCCACGGGTTCTCAATCTTCTTGTCGCGCAGCATCACCAGCGAACGGCAAATCCGCCTGCGCGTTTCATGCGGCAGGATCACGTCGTCGATAAAACCGCGCGCGCCGGCCACAAAAGGGTTGGCGAAGCGGGCCTTGTATTCGGCTTCCTTCGCGGCCAGCTTGGCCGGGTCGCCCTTGTCTTCGCGGAAGATGATTTCCACCGCGCCCTTGGCGCCCATCACGGCGATCTCGGCGTTGGGCCAGGCGAAGTTGACGTCGCCGCGCAAGTGCTTGGAGCTCATCACGTCGTAAGCGCCGCCGTAGGCCTTGCGCGTGATCACCGTGATTTTCGGCACCGTGCATTCGGCGTACGCGTACAGCAGCTTGGCGCCGTGCTTGATGATGCCGCCGTATTCCTGGCTGGTGCCGGGCATGAAGCCGGGCACGTCGACAAAGGTGATGACGGGGATGTTGAAGGCATCGCAAAAGCGCACGAAGCGCGCGGCCTTGATGGAGCTCTTGATGTCCAGGCAACCGGCCAGCACCAAAGGCTGGTTGGCGACGATGCCGACAGTCTGCCCTTCCATGCGGGCAAAGCCGATGATGATGTTTTTCGCGTACTCGGGCTGGATCTCGAAGAAGTCGCCGTCGTCCACCGTCTTGACGATGAGTTCCTTCATGTCGTAGGGCTTGTTCGGGTTCTCGGGCACCAGCGTGTCCAGGCTCAGGTCCATGCGGCCGGCCGGGTCGGCGCTGGGGCGTATGGGCGCTTTCTCGCGGTTGTTCAGCGGCAGGTAGTTGTACAGGCGGCGCAGCATCAGCAGTGCCTCGACGTCGTTCTCGAACGCCAGGTCGGCCACGCCGCTGCGCGTGGTATGCGTGGTGGCGCCGCCCAGTTCCTCGGCCGTCACTTCCTCGTGTGTCACGGTCTTCACCACCTCGGGGCCGGTGACGAACATATAGCTCGAGTCCTTGACCATGAAGATGAAGTCGGTCATGGCCGGCGAATACACCGCGCCGCCGGCGCAGGGACCCATGACCATGCTGATCTGCGGCACCACGCCCGAAGCCATCACGTTGCGCTGGAACACGTCGGCATAGCCGCCCAATGACGCCACGCCCTCCTGGATGCGGGCGCCGCCCGAGTCGTTGAGGCCGATGACGGGCGCGCCCACCTTCATGGCTTGGTCCATCACCTTGCAGATTTTCTCGGCATGGGCTTCGCTCAAGGCGCCGCCGAAGACCGTGAAATCCTGGCTGAAGACAAACACCAGGCGGCCGTTGATCATGCCGTAGCCGGTGACCACGCCGTCGCCCGGGACCTTGCTGTTCTCCATGCCGAAGTCGGTGCAGCGGTGCTCGACAAACATGTCCCATTCTTCAAACGTGCCTTCGTCCAGCAGCAGTTCCAGCCGCTCGCGCGCCGTCAGCTTGCCTTTGCCGTGCTGCGCGTCTATGCGTTTTTGCCCGCCGCCCAGGCGGGCCGCCGCGCGTTTCTTTTCGAGTTGTTCAAGGATTTCTTGCATGGCTTGCTTTCTCTTCTTTGTGCTCTGTGTGTTTTGGTGATTCGGTATTCATTGCGGGGCGCCCTGCGGCCGCCCTGATTGGGCCGCCAGCAGACTCCTCGCGGCGGTAGAGGCCGGCATGCGGCCGTCGGCCACCTGGGCCACCAGTGCAGGTAGCAAGGCGCTCACGGCAGGGTCGCGGCGGAAAGCCTGCTTGAGGCCGGCGTCTATGCGTTCCCACATCCACGAAAGCGATTGCTGCTGGCGCCGCGCGGCCAGCCGGCCGTTGGCGGTCTGCAGGGTTTTGAATTGCGTCACGGCCTTCCAGAACGCATCCACGCCCTTGTTGTGCAAGGCGCTGAGCTGGATGACCTGCGGGTGCCAGTTCTTGTCGTAGGTGGCGGCCTGCGTGCTGTCCATCGCGTTGTTGACCAGGCCGAACAGGCGCATGGCGGAGGTGATCTGCGCCTCGGCCCGCATGGCTGCATCGGCGTCGATGTCGGCCTTGTTGATGATGACGAGGTCGGCCAGTTCCATCACGCCCTTCTTGATGGCCTGCAGGTCATCGCCGGCATTGGGCAGTTGCATCAGCACGAACATGTCGGTCATGTTGGCGACGGCGGTTTCGCTCTGGCCCACGCCCACGGTTTCGACGATGACCACGTCGTAGCCGGCGGCTTCGCAGACCAGCATGGCCTCGCGCGTTTTTTCGGCCACGCCGCCCAGGTTGCCGCTGGAGGGGCTGGGCCGTATGTAGGCGCGCTCATGCACCGAGAGTTTTTCCATGCGGGTCTTGTCGCCCAGGATGGAGCCGCCGGAGACGGACGACGAGGGATCGATGGTGAGCACCGCGACGCGATGGCCTTGTGCGATCAGGTGCAGGCCCAGCACCTCGATAAAGGTGGACTTGCCGACGCCGGGTACGCCACTGATGCCCAGGCGCATGGCCTTCCCTGTGTGGGGCAACAGCGCCGTCAGCAACTCGTCGCCCTGGGCGCGATGGTCGGCGCGGGTGGATTCGAGCAGGGTGATGGCTTTGGCGATGGCGCGGCGCTGGATGACCGGATTTTCCTGGGCCAGGACATCTCCCGCCAAAACGGGCTCGGAATTTTTAACCGTTCGCCCTGAGCTTGTCGAAGGGCTTGCTTCCATCCCATCCAATTCAAACCGAGATTGGCCCACTCTGGGCTTGGCGTGTCCTGTGCTCGGCCTGTCCTGAGCTTGTCTAAGGATTGAAGGGTCGAAGGGTTGAAGCCCTGCATTGCCTCCAGGCCCTTCGACAAGCTCAGGGCGAACGGGTTTCGTTTTGGACTTGGCAAGTTCCTGAATTCGATCCCAGTTTCCGACAATCAAAGCCTCCTTCTTCGCACGCGACCAACCCTTGATCTGCTGCTCAAAAGCAATAGCCCCCTCGCGTGTTTCAAACTCGCCTTGCCAGACCAGTTCAACAGGTTTGCGTGTGGACGTATAGCCAATTTCACCGGCATGGTGTTGAAACATGCGAACCGCCATGTCATCCGTATGGCCGCAGTAATAGGAGCCATCCGAGCACTTAAGCAAATAGACGAAGAACGGTTTCACGCGCGTAGGGAGATAAGGGCTTCGACAAGCTCAGCCCGAACGGTATTGAGCCTGGGGTGAATCGAAACAGAGATCACTTCAACGCAGCCCGAATCTGTTCCAGCACATCCTTGGCGCTGGCCGGAATCGGCGTGCCCGGGCCGTAAATGCCCTTGACGCCGGCTTCGTACAGCATCTCGTAGTCCTGCCGCGGAATCACGCCGCCGACAAACACGATGATGTCGTCGGCACCCTGTTTCTTGAGCTCGGCGATGATGGCCGGCACCAGCGTCTTGTGGCCTGCCGCCAGCGTGGACACGCCCACGGCATGCACGTCGTTTTCAATCGCTTGGCGCGCGCATTCCTCGGGCGTCTGGAACAGCGGCCCCATGTCCACGTCAAAGCCCAGGTCGGCAAAAGCCGTGGCCACCACCTTGGCGCCGCGGTCGTGGCCGTCCTGGCCCAGCTTGGAAATCATCACGCGCGGGCGGCGGCCCTGCTCTTCGGCGAAGGCGTTGATTTCAGCCTTGAGCGTTTCCCAGCCTTCGGCGGAGTCATAAGCGGCAGCGTACACACCGGTCACCTTTTGTGTATCGGCGCGGTGGCGCCCGTAGACTTTCTCGAGGGCATCGCTGACCTCACCCACCGTGGCGCGCAGGCGCACGGCCTTGATGCTGAGGTCCAGCAGGTTGCCGTTGTTATTTTCAGCGGCGGCCGTCAAGGCATCCAGTGCGGCCTGCACCGCCGCGTTGTCGCGGCTGGCCTTGATGGCTTTCAGGCGTGTGATCTGCCCTTCGCGCACGGCCACGTTGTCGATGTCGCGCGATTCAATCGCGTCTTCGGTCTTGAGCTTGTACTTGTTGACGCCGACGATGACGTCCTTGCCGCTGTCGATGCGCGCCTGCTTTTCGGCGGCGGCGGCCTCGATCTTGAGCTTGGCCCAGCCGCTGTCCACGGCTTTGGTCATGCCGCCCATGGCTTCGACTTCTTCAATGATGGCCCAGGCGGCGTCGGCCATGTCCTGGGTGAGTTTTTCCATCATGTAGCTGCCGGCCCAGGGATCAATCACATGGGGGATGTGGGTTTCTTCCTGGATGATGAGCTGGGTGTTGCGGGCGATGCGCGCGCTGAACTCGGTGGGCAGGGCAATCGCCTCGTCGAACGAATTGGTGTGCAGGCTTTGCGTGCCGCCGAAGACCGCGGCCATGGCCTCGATGGTGGTGCGCACCACGTTGTTGTAGGGGTCCTGCTCGGTCAGGCTCCAGCCGCTGGTCTGGCAGTGCGTGCGCAGCATCAGGCTCTTGGGGCTCTTGGCGTTGAAGCCCTTCATGATGCGGCACCACAGCAAACGGGCGGCGCGCATCTTGGCGACTTCGAGGTAGAAGTTCATGCCTATGGCCCAGAAGAAGCTCAGGCGCCCGGCGAACTCGTCCACGTCCAGGCCCTTGCCCAGCGCGGTCTTCACATACTCTTTCCCGTCGGCCAGCGTGAAGGCCAGTTCCAGCGCCTGGTTGGCGCCGGCTTCCTGCATGTGGTACCCGGAGATCGAGATCGAATTGAACCTGGGCATGTTCTGCGCCGTGTATTCAATGATGTCGCCGATGATGCGTATGCTGGGCTGGGGCGGGAAGATGTAGGTGTTGCGGACCATGAACTCCTTGAGGATGTCGTTCTGTATGGTTCCGCTCAATTTGTCCTGGGCGACGCCCTGCTCTTCCGCCGCCACCACATAACCCGCCAGCACCGGCAGCACCGCGCCGTTCATGGTCATGGAGACGCTGACCTTGTCCAGCGGGATCTGGTCGAACAGGATCTTCATGTCCTCGACCGAATCAATCGCCACACCGGCCTTGCCCACGTCGCCGGTCACGCGCGGATGGTCGCTGTCGTAGCCGCGGTGCGTGGCCAGGTCAAACGCCACCGACACGCCCTGGCCGCCGGCGGCCAGCGCCTTGCGGTAGAAGGCATTGGACTCTTCGGCCGTGGAAAACCCGGCGTACTGGCGGATGGTCCAGGGGCGCACCGCGTACATGGTGGCCTGCGGGCCGCGGATAAAGGGCTCAAAACCCGGCAGCGTGTTGGTATAGGCCAGGTCTTTGGTGTCTTCGGCGGTATAGAGCGGCTTCACGCTGATGCCGTCCGGCGTGTGCCAGTTCAATGCATCCACATCGCCGCCTGGCGCTGATTTGGCGGCGGCTTTGGCCCAGGCCTCAAGGCTGGCGGCGGGAAATTCCGGTTCGGGAGGACGCTTGGACATGGGATGTTTACCGTAACAGGATCCGCCCGGGCTGGCGATACGCGCCGGCACCCTGGCAGATGGAATTCATGATCCGGCCAAGTTTACATCATTTATAATTATTGATACAAAATTCAGTTTCGAGTAAGATGCCCTTCAGCGCTGACAGGAAGCAGCGCTCTTTGACGTTTGCCCATTCCAAAACACCCCTATGTCCATGGCTGCAGTGTCCCTGACTCCCCGAGCGCTTTATGAAGAAGTCGCCGAGCTTTTGCGCCAGCGCATTTTCAGCCGCGAGCTGGCGCCGGGCAGCTGGATAGACGAGCTCAAGCTGGCCGAGGAATATGGGATCAGCCGCACGCCGCTGCGCGAGGCCCTGAAAGTGCTGGCCACCGAAGGCCTGGTCACGATGAAGGTGCGGCGCGGCGCCTATGTGACGGAAGTGTCTGAACGCGACCTTGCCGACGTGTACCACCTGCTCGCGCTGCTGGAGAGCGATGCGGCGGGCGTGGTGGCCGCGCAGGCGACGCCGTCACAGCTCAAGGAACTGCAGGGCCTGCATGACGAACTTGAAAAAGCCGCCGGCAACCGTGAACGCTTCTTCGAGATCAATGAAGCCTTCCACATGCGCCTGCTGGAAATCGCCAACAACCGCTGGCGCGACCAGATGGTGGCCGACCTGCGCAAGGTGATGAAGCTGAACCGCCACAACTCGCTGCTCAAAAGCGGCCGCATCGAAGAGTCATTGGCCGAGCACCGCGCCATCATGCAGGCGCTGGCCGCGCGCGACGCCGACGCCGCGGCGCAGCGCATGCGCGAGCATTTCAGGAACGGGCTGGAAGCGGCGGCCTGACGACGACGGGCGCCCTGCCCGTCACCAGGAAGACGCCGGGCAAAATCAGCAAGGCGCCGGCCGCATGGTGCCAGCCCAGCGGCTCGCCCAACACACCCCAGGCAGCCAGCCCCGCATAGAGCGGTCCCAGGTAAAGCGACACCGCGACGCGGCTGGCCCCGAGGATTTTTTGCGCCCAGCCGTAAATCCAGTAAGCACCCAGCCCCGGCACAATCGCGGCCACCACGATCAGCAGCAAGCCGTAGCCGCTCAGCGGCAAGGCATCGGGCTGCGACATTTCCCAGGCCGTCAAGGGGATCAGCACCAGCGTGCCGCCCACACAAATTGCGGCCAGGCGCGCCGTGGCGCCCAGCGGGCTGGGCCACTGCTTTTGCAGCAAGGCATAGGCCGCCCAGGACACGGTGGCGGCTACTATCCATAAATCACCCGCCGAAAACTGCACGCCGGCCAGCGCGGTCCACTGGCCCTTGACCACCACGTGCACCACGCCGGCAATCGCCAGCGCCACACCCAGGCCCTGGCGCGGGCCGAAGCGCTCCCCGAGCCAGATCACCGCACCCAGCCCTATCAGCACCGGCGACGCCGCGTAAATCAAGGCGATGTTCATCGCGCCGGTGGAGCGCGCGCCCTGGTACACCCAGGCGCCGCAAATCACCATGCCCAGGGTGCCCAGTACCAAATATTGCCACCACACCTTGGCGATGTCCGCGCGCTGGCGCCACAGCTCGGAGCGGGTCAGCACCAGCAGGAACAGGGCCGCGAGGCCCCAGCGCCCGAAGGCCAGCAGATACGGGCCGATGACGCCCGGCGCCTTGCGCGCCACGATGTAGTTGACCGTCCAGAGCGCCGGCACCAGCCAGAGCAAAGCCAGCGCATGGCGTGCCTGTTTCTGCGCGGAATCAGGCATCGGCCATTACGCCGTGCACTGCGGTGGCGGCAGGCGCCGGCGAAGAGGCCGGCATTTCATGCGCCAGCGCCATCACGGCATGCGGCGCCATGTCGCGCAGGCGGTGGTCGCTCCAGACCTGGCGCCAGCGCCGCGCGCCGGGCAGGCCGTTGCGCAGGCCCAGCATGTGGCGCGCGATGGCGCTCTTGGGCGTGCCGTGCTCGGCCGCTTCGCGCACCATGTAGTCGCACATCTGCGCCTCCACCGCTTCACGGGTCAGCACGGATGGCTCGGCGCCGAAGAAGGCGCTGTCCCACGAAGCCAGCCACCAGGGGTTGTGATAGGCCTCGCGGCCAATCATCACGCCGTCGAGCGCCGCCAGGTGCCCGGCCACTTCTTCCTGCGTGTTGATGCCGCCGTTGATGCAGATCACCAGCTGCGGGAATTCCTTCTTGAGGCGATGCACAAGCTCATAGCGCAGCGGCGGCACTTCGCGGTTTTCCTTGGGGGAAAGGCCTTTTAGCCAGGCATTGCGGGCGTGCACGATAAACACCTTGCAGCCGGCCTCGCTGACCGTGCCAATGAAGTCGCGCACAAACTCATAACTCTCGCCCTTGTCGATGCCGATGCGGTGCTTGACCGTGACCGGCACGTCCACCACGTCGACCATGGCCTTGACACAGTCGGCCACCAGTTGCGGCTCGGCCATCAGGCAGGCACCGAAGGCCCCGCGCTGCACGCGCTCGCTGGGGCAGCCGCAGTTGAGGTTGATTTCGTCGTAGCCCCATTGCTCACCGAGTTGCGCGCAACGCGCCAGGTCGGCCGGCTCACTGCCGCCCAGTTGCAGGGCCACGGGGTGCTCTTCAACATTAAAGCGAAGGTGGCGTTCCACGTCGCCGTGGATCAAAGCCCCTGTCGTCACCATCTCGGTGTACAGCAAGGCATGACGCGACAGCAGGCGGTGAAAGTGGCGGCAGTGTCTGTCGGTCCAGTCCATCATGGGGGCGACGCTGAGGCGCCAGGGATGGCCGGACGGGATTACGGGGGAAAACGGGACAGACATGCCCCATTTTCCCAGAAAGGGCGCCACCGGCGGCATCAGGGGTCTTGCCCCGTGCGCCGCCGGGCTTGAGGCCTCAGACCTCCTCGGTCTTGAACTCTTCCATCAGTTCCAGTTTTCGCTCGCTGAGTTCGTCCGCCATGGCCACCAGGTCCAGCTCGGACTTACGAGCCTTGGGGAACATTTCCTCGCGCTCTTCCTTGACGTGATGGTCGATGTATTCGCCCAGCACCGTCACGCGGGCGTCATACAGGTCGTCTTCGGGGTCCATGCCGGAAATCTGCGCGATCAGGTCTTTGGCCGTGCCGTGCTCCACCTCGGCTTCATCCAGCAGGGGGTCGTCGTTGATGGCCTCGCGAACCTGGGGGTAGAAGATTTCTTCTTCAATCTGCGCGTGCACCGTCAGTTCCTGGCAGATTTTCTCGGCGATTTCACGCTTTTCCTCGGCGGGTGCGTTGTTGTCACACAGTTTTTTGTAGGCGGTGAAAAGCTTTTTGACCGCAATATGGTCGGCATCGAGCAAGTCGACGGCGTCGTGTTTTTTGGCGGGTGCTTTGCTCATAGGTTCCTCTAATGGGTTGGTCGTGGGTTTGGGGGCTTTGTGAATCAAAGCGGCCGCTGCAGACCGGCCGCTGGTTCAATTTAGGTTCGCCCCGATGGCCTCGGTGTGGGACGTGCCGGGGGCCGCATGTAGGAATGCGCGAAGCGGCGCGCGCCACTGTGGCATCGGCGCAAACCGGCTCAAACTGGCCTGCATGCAGGCTGGCAAGGCGGGTAACATGGGCAATCCATCCATAGCACCAGGCCATGCTAGAGGCGCAGAAACCCATGACGACCACCATGCCGCGAACCCCAACGACACAGCCCATCGCCCCGCCCACCCATCACATTCACCGTGCGCGGCCGCTCGCTTTGCTGGCGCCGCTGGTGTTGCTGGCCGCCTGTGGCACCTCGGTCCCGCTACCGCCGTGGACGCCGCCGTCGGCCCGGCCTGCCACCGTTGCACCGGCGCCCGCTCCCGCCTCTCCCGCGATTCCACCGGCCACTGTGGAGGTCAGACCCGTGGCCCCGGCCACATTGCCATCCTCGCCCGCGGCCCAGGCCGATGCCCCGTACAGCGCCGCCGTCGCCGCCCGCTTCCCCGCGCCTTCAGTGATTTACAACACCCCGGGCCTGCAAGCGGGCCGCACCAGCTTCACCACCCAGGCCGAGATCCAGGCCTGGCTGCGCGACCAGGCCTCGGCCGCTTCGCGCACGCCGGGCGTGCGGGCCAGCGTGTTGTCCTTCGGCCGTTCGCAGCGCGGCGAAACGCTGGAGGCGCTGGTGCTGACGCGCGCCGGCGGCACTGATGCGGCCGTGCTGCAATCGGCGGGCAAGCCCACCGTGCTGCTGGTCGGCCAGCAGCATGGTGACGAGCCGGCCGGCAGCGAAGCGTTGCTGGTGATCGCGCGAGAACTTGCGCAGGGCCTGCTGCAGCCGGTGCTCGAACGCATCAACGTGGTGATCGTTCCGCGCGGCAACCCCGACGGCGCCGCCAGCAACCAGCGCGCCACCACCGGTGGGCTGGACATGAACCGCGACCACCTGCTGCTCAACACCCCCGAAGCGCAGGCCCTGGCCCGGCTGGCGCGCGACTACAACCCGACGGTGGTGGTCGACGCCCATGAATACACGGTGGTGGGCCGCTACCTGCAGAAATTCGGCACGGTGCAGAAGTTCGACGCGCTGTTCCAGTACGCCACCACCGCCAACCTGCCCGAGTTTTTGACCAAGGCCGCCGAAGAGTGGTACCGCCGCCCGCTGCTGGCCGCGCTCAAGGGGCAGAACCTCAGCAGCGAGTGGTACTACACCACCTCCAGCGACCTGGCCGACAAAAAAGTCTCCATGGGCGGCACGCAGCCCGACACCGGCCGCAACGTGAACGGCCTGAAAAACGCCGTCAGCCTGCTGATTGAAACGCGCGGTGTCGGCATAGGCCGGCTGCACATCCAGCGGCGCGTGCACACCCAGGTGACCGCCATCACCAGTGTGCTGGCCAGCACCGCCCAGCGCGCCAACGAACTGCACCAGCTGCGCCCCTACCTCGACAAGGAAGTCGGCGCCCAGGCCTGCAAGGAGCAAGCCGTCATCGAAGCCGGCCCCACCGGCGCCCAGTACGACCTGGTGATGCTGGACCCGGCCACCGGCGCGGACAAGACCATCAGCGTGGACTGGGATTCCGCGCTCGCCCTGCGCACCCTGAAGGCGCGCGCCCGCCCCTGCGGCTACTGGCTGTCAGCGGCTTCCACCACGGCCGTCGACCGGTTGCGCCTGCACGGCGTGCAGGTGCTGCGCGTGGCTGAACAAGGCTCCATGCTGGGCGACAGCTACCGCGAAACCGCCAGCACCTCGGGCGAGCGCCAGGACGTGCGCGGCGCGATCGCCGACGGCAACGCCATCATCAAGGTGCAGGTCAGCCTGGCGCGCGGCGTCGTCGACGTGCCGCGCGGCAGCTACTACGTACCGCTCAACCAGCCCATGGCCAACCTCGTGATCGCGGCGCTGGAGCCCGACACCCAGAGCAGCTTTTTCGCCAACCAGATCGTGCAAGGGCTGCAAAGCACGGTGCGTGTGATGGCCGAGCCCACCATCAAACTAGAAGAACTGAACTAGCGGCTGGCCCCACAGAGTCACACGGAGGGCGCTGGGGGTTTGTCTTCACCAACAGGGGCCGCGGGACTGGCTTTGCCAGACCGCAGGCGCAGCGGCCCCTCGGGGGCAGGGAGCTACACGCAGTGAGCGACCGTGGGGCCTTGACGTTCGCGTCTGACAGGCGGAGGATGCAAATGCTGACCGGAAATTGACAATTTCCGCGCCTTAATGATTCGTTGAAACAACGCAATCCTGAAAGGACTCGCCATGAAGCAATTTGAACTGACGAAAAAAATGATCAGTATGGGCGGTACGTTTTACCCCACCGGCTACGCCTTCATCATGTTCCCCGACGCCGATGACGCCAAACAGGTGGCCGAGGAGCTGGAAGTGGGCAGCGACGGCGTCATGCTGCTGACGCCGGAGGAGATTCTGGCGGACATCGGCCGCGCGGACGGCCATTCGGACGTGAACCTGCCGCGCGTCGGCACCGAAGGCGCCACCGTCCACAAATACGTGGACCTCGCCCGCGAAGGCCATCATGCGCTGATGATTCCCGTGCCCAACAAGGATGCCACGGAGCGCATCATGACGGTGGTGCGCAGGGTGCCGTTTTCCTACGCGCAGAAGTACCACAGCCTGGCCATCGAAGACCTGGAATAGCGCCCAGAAGCCGCGCCTGTCCCGCGGGGGTCAAAGGGCAATCCGCAGCGATTGAAAGCCCTTGCGGCTTTGAGGCACACTGCGCCTCATGCCCAGCCACCCCGCGCCCATCTCCACAGCCCGTACCCGGCAGCTGATTGAACAGCTGCAACTCCAGCCCCACCCCGAAGGCGGCTGGTACCGCGAGGTATTCCGCTCCCCAGGCCAGGTCATGCCGCAGGACGGCAGGCCCGCGCGCAGCGCCCTGACCTCCATCTACTTCTTGCTCGAAGCCGCGCAGCATTCCCGCTGGCACCGCGTGCTGTCCGACGAAGTGTGGGTGCACCTGGAAGGCGCGCCGCTGGACCTCTGGACCTGGGACGCCACCGACGGCCGGTTGCACCACGCGCCGCTCGGCCGCGTCAGCGCGGCAACCACGCCCCAGCACGTCGTGGCGGCCGGCCTCTGGCAGGCGGCCAGGCCGCAAGCAAACGATGCCGCGGGCTACACGCTGGTCGCCTGCATGGTGGGGCCGGGTTTTGATTTCCCGGACTTCCGGATGATGGAGCCGGGCGGCAGTGAAGCCCGACGGGTCGCCGCCGACCATCCGGCACTGGCGCCATTCATCTAAGTTTCAAGCATTCAAGACCCGAGGATTCCCATGATCGACCTGCACTACTGGCCCACCCCCAACGGATGGAAGATTTCCATCATGCTCGAGGAATGCGGGCTGCCCTACCGGCTGGTTCCGGTCAACATCGGCAAGGGCGAGCAGTTCACGCCGGAGTTCCTTGCCATCAGTCCCAACAACCGCATGCCCGCCATCGTCGACCACGCGCCCGCCGGCGGCGGCGCGCCGGTGGCGGTGTTTGAAAGCGGCGCCATCCTGCTCTACCTGGCCGAAAAAACCGGCCGCTTCCTGCCCACTGGATTGCGCGAACGCTACCAGGCGATGCAATGGCTGATGTGGCAGATGGGTGGGCTGGGCCCCATGGCCGGGCAGAACGGCCATTTCCTGTTGTATGCACCGGAGAAGATTCCCTATGCCGTCGAACGCTACGGCAAGGAGGTGGACCGGCTTTACGGCGTGCTCGATGCGCAGCTGACACGCACGGGCGCGCACGTGGCCGGCGCCGATTACTCCATCGCCGACATGGCCATCTTTCCCTGGGTGCGCACGCACAAGGCGCAGCAGGTCGACCTGGAGAAATTTCCGCATGTGCAGCGCTGGTACGACGCCCTGTTCGAGCGGCCGGCCGTCAAGCGCGGGCTGGACCTGGGCAAGGAACTGCGCGCGCCGGCCCTGACCGAAGAGGCGCGCAAGGCGCTGTTCGGGCAGACGGCGCAAAGCGTGCGGGACGGCGCGCACAAACTTCCCTGATCAATTTCCCGATTTCAAAACAAAGTGACAGACCATGATTGAATTTTTCTTCGACTGCTCCAGCCCCTGGACCTATATCGCCTTTCGCAACATCCAGCCGCTGGCGGCCGAACTGCAGGAGACCATAGACTGGAAGCCCGTGCTGGTGGGCGGCATCTTCAACAGCGTCAACAAAGGCATTTACGCGGCGCGCGAAGACATGGACACGCCGAAGAACCGCTACATGCTCAAGGACGTGCGCGACAACGCGCGTGAAGCGGGCCTGAAGATCGCGTTTCCGCCCAGGGTGTTCCCGGTCAACAGCGTCAAGGCCATGCGCGGCTGCCTGTGGATCGCCCAGGATGCCGCAGCCAGGCCGCAGTACCTTGCCTTCATCGAGGCCACCTTCGCGGCCTACTTCACGCGCGAGGAAGACATCTCGCAGGACGAGGTGCTGGCCGCGATTTGCCGGGAGGTCGGCATAGACGCCGAAGCGTTCCTGGCGGGCATCGCCAGGCCCGACGTGAAGGAACAGCTCAAGGCCAACACCGATGAGGCGATACGCCGCGGCGCCTTCGGCTCGCCCACCTTCTTTGTGGGCGAGGACATGTATTTCGGCAACGACAGGCTGGCGCTGGTGCGCTCGGCCGTGTTGCGGGCCAAGGCTAAATCAGAAGCCTAGTGCGCCGAGCTTGACGCGCCGGCCGCCACGCCGGAGCGCTCCAGCACGTGCCGCGTCATCGACATCGCCAATTCGTGCTCGCCCAGGAAGACCTTGCCGGCCTTCTCGCTGTCGAGCAGCCGCGCTTCCGCTTCGTTGTGGGTGCGCACCACGGTTTCAATCGCCGGGTTCAGCGCGCGCGCCGTGGCCACCATCTGCCGCACGTCCAGCGTATCGGGCGTGGCGATCACCAGCATGCGCGCCTGCGCGATGTGCGCCTGGATCAGCACTTCGGCCTCCACCGCATCGCCTGAAACGGCGGCCATGCCCTGGTCGCGCAGCCGCTCCACCGCCTCGCGGTTCTGCTCGGCCACCACAAAGGGAATGTGGTTGGCCTTGAGCGCCTCGGCAATGCGCCGACCCACCCGCCCGTAGCCCACCAGCACCACGTGGTTGGACAAATATTTTTCGTCGGTGGTGGCCGGCAGCTCGGCCGTCGGGTCGTCACGCGCCTCCAGCTTGCGCGCCAGCGGCGACTTGGCCAGTATCCATTTGTGCAGGGGCGCAACCGCCTTGAACACCAGCTCATTGAGCGCGATGGAGATCAGCGCGCCGGCCAGCACCAGGCTTTGGCCTTCGGGCGGCAGCAGGCCCAGCGAGGCCCCCAGGCCGACCAGGATGAAAGAGAACTCGCCGATCTGCGCCAGGCTGGCTGAGACGGTGAGCGCGGTGTTCAGCGGGTAGCGGAAGGCCATCACCAGCACGCCGGCCGCCAGCGTCTTGCCCACGATGAT
Source organism: Polaromonas sp. YR568 (assembly GCF_943369415.1). Classification (GTDB taxonomy): domain Bacteria; phylum Pseudomonadota; class Gammaproteobacteria; order Burkholderiales; family Burkholderiaceae_C; genus Polaromonas. Next base: position 14,437 of record NZ_CALRNF020000015.1, on the reverse strand, counting down.
GATGCCCACCACCGCCAGTACCTGCAGCGGCCGCTCCAGCAGCACCCAAGGGTCGAACAGCATGCCCACCGACACGAAGAACAGCACGGCGAAAGCGTCGCGCAGCGGCAGCGACTCTTCGGCCGCGCGGTGGCTGAACTCGGATTCCCGCATCACCATGCCGGCGAAAAAAGCGCCCAGCGCGAAAGACACGCCGAACAGCGCCGTGGCGCCGAAGGCGATGCTGACGGCCGCGGCCACCACGCACAGCGTGAACAGCTCGCGCGAACCGGTGCGCTGCACCTGCCACAGCACCCAGGGGAAAAAGCGGCGCCCCACCACCAGCATCAGCGCCACAAAGCCGCCCACCTGCAGCAGCGTGATGCCCAGCGTTTTCCACAGCGCGTTGACGTCGGCATCGACCTTGCCCGACAGCCAGCCGCCCAGCGGCGGCAACAGCACCAGCACCAGCACCATGGCCAGGTCTTCGACGACCAGCCAGCCCACCGCGATGCGCCCGTTGACCGAGTCGAGGATGCCCCGGCTTTCCAGCGCGCGCAGCAGCACCACAGTGCTGGCCACCGACAGCGACAGGCCGAAGACCAGCGCGCCGCCCAGGTTCCAGCCCCACCAGTGCGCCAGGCCCATGCCCAGCGCGGTCGCCACCGTCATCTGCACGACGGCGCCGGGCACGGCGATCTTGCGCACGGCCAGCAGGTCGTCGAGCGAAAAATGCAGGCCCACGCCGAACATCAGCAGCATCACGCCGATTTCGGCGAGCTGGCTGGCGATTTCCGCGTCGGCCACAAAGCCGGGCGTGAACGGCCCGATGACCACGCCCGCCAGCAGGTAACCGACCAAGGCGGGCAAACGCAGCCGCACCGCGAGAAAACCAAAGATGAGGGCCAGGCCCAGGCCGGCGGCGATGGTGCTGATCAGTGAGACGCTATGGGGCATGCGAGAGGGATTCCTTCTGGAAAGTGGTTAAGGAAGGCCTGCGACGCAGCCCGGCAGGCGGGCTGTCCCCGTAGAACACGTGGCTTGAATTTACTACAGTTGTGCGAGCACCCCACGGCCAAATCCCCACGCCCTTGCAGGATGTTTGCCGCGCCATCGAGGGTAAAACCAGGGGGCACGGCCGCAAGGCCCTGCCTACAATCGCGGCATGCTCACCCCCATGCCTTCCGTCACCCGCAACAGGCTGATCGGCTACTGGTGGGCGCCGGTGACGCTGATCGCCCTGGTGCTGGCGGTGGCCGCCTACCTGCATCCCTACCAGCCCCTGGAACTATCGGATCTTTCGCCCCAGGTGGTCGCAAGTGCGGCGGCGCTGGACCCTTCCTTCGGCAAGCCCGTCGCACGTGCATTCAAGTACGCCACCCGGCGCAGCTATTCATCGCCGGCCGGACTGACGGAAGTCGAGATCCGCGTCACCCTGCAACCCATGGGCAAGGGCCTGGTCATGCGCCAGGATGACTGGTATGACCTGGGCGGCCACAGCGTGGTCTACCAGGAGCGCTACGTCCTCTTTCGCAACCTGTTTTCGGTGCATACGCGCAGCCGGGAAGTCGCGCCGCTGGTGCACGACCTGATGGGCCGGGTCGGCTGGTACAACGACTCCGTGGAATCCCTCAGCGGCAAGCCTGAAGGCGGGGCACCCGACTCCGCCGCATGGAAACTGGACCTGACCATGGACAGGATTTCCGATACCGACGGCAAGAGCCTGACCTTGCAAACCACGCGCTACCAGAGCCGCCGGCACTGTGAGCGCTCGGGGCAGGTGGACGGTGCGGCAATAGGAGCCGGGTTCACCGGCTCCTATGCCAAGGTCAGTTGCCGCAGCGAGACGACGGGCCAGTCCGCCGAACGCCGGTCGGAGTATGTCTGGCTGCCGGAGCACGGTATTTTTCTGTCCCTGGGATTCCAGCAAGCGCCGGAGGCGCCCGACAAGCCCGACACCGCGCTCGACGTGAAGGGGCGCTACGTTTCCTTCGAGGCCCTGCCCTGAGGTTTTCCAGGACAGGCCATAAAAAAACCCGCCGAAGCGGGTTTTTTAACAAGGGCCCAAGCGGCGCTCAGCCCATGTGCAGGCCGCCGTTGAGCGAGAAGTCGGCGCCCGTGGCATAACCGCCCTCGTCGGACGCAATCCACGCAATGATGGAGGCGATTTCCTCGGGCTGGCCCAGGCGCTTGGCCGGAACGCCCGCCACGATTTTCTCCAGCACGTCGGGACGTATGGCCTTGACCATGTCGGTGCCGATGTAGCCGGGGCTCACGGTGTTGACCGTGACGCCCTTGGCCGCGACCTCTTGCGCCAGCGCCATGGTGAAGCCGTGCAGGCCGGCCTTGGCGGTGGAATAGTTCACCTGGCCGAACTGGCCCTTCTGGCCGTTGACCGACGAGATGTTGACGATGCGGCCGAAGCCTGCTTCGATCATGCCCTCGATGACCTGCTTGGTCACGTTGAACATGCTGTTGAGGTTGGTCGAAATCACCGCGTCCCAGTCGGCCTTGCTCATCTTGCGGAACTGGCCGTCGCGCGTGATGCCGGCATTGTTGACCAGCACGGCCACGGGGCCGTGCTCGGCCTTGACCTTGTCGAAAGCCGCGACGGTGGAATCCCAGTCGCCGACGTTGCCGACCGAAGCATAAAAGGTATAGCCCAGCGCCTTCTGCTCATCCAGCCACTTGGTGTAGTCGCGCGTGGGGCCGCAGCCCGCCACCACGAGGAAGCCGTCTTTCGCCAGGCGCTGGCAAATGGCGGTTCCAATGCCGCCCATGCCGCCCGTGACGTACGCTACTTTTTTTGCCATTGCGATCTCCTTGATTGGTTTTGTGAATTTTCCGAATGCCGTTTGACTTTGAACTGGCCCAAACCAGGCCGTGCTATGAATCCTATAGCCTCATATGCATGATTTGTGCCGGTTACAGCATTGTTACTTCAATCTCAGCGTTCCAGTGTGAGGGCAACCCCCATGCCGCCGCCTATGCACAGGCTGGCAATGCCCTTCTTCGCGTCGCGGCGCGCCATTTCGTGCAGCAGCGTCACCAGGATGCGGCAACCGGACGCACCAATCGGGTGGCCGATGGCGATGGCGCCGCCGTTGACGTTGACCTTGCTGGTGTCCCAGCCCATTTCCTGGTTGACCGCGCAGGCCTGGGCCGCGAAGGCTTCGTTGATTTCGAGCAGGTCCAGGTCCTGGGCTTTCCAGCCGGCGCGCTGTAGCGCCTTGGTCGACGCGGGCACCGGGCCCATGCCCATGTAGGCCGGGTCCAGGCCGGTGGTGGCATAGCTGGCAATGCGCGCCAGCGGCTTCAGGCCCAGCGCCGCGGCCTTCTTGGCCGTCATCACCATCACGGCGGCGGCGCCGTCGTTCAAGCCGGAGGCATTGCCGGCCGTCACGCCGCCGGCCTTGTCGAAGGCCGGGCGCAGGCCGGCCAGGCCTTCGGCGCTGGTTTTGCGGTTGATGAACTCGTCGGCGGCGAACACCACCGGGTCGCCCTTCTTCTGGGGAATGGTGATGGGGATGATTTCATCCTTGAACCTGCCGGCGTCCTGCGCCGCCGCGGCCTTGGTCTGGCTGGCCAGGGCCAGCGCGTCCTGGGCTTCGCGTGCTATGCCGTACTTCTTGGCCACGTTCTCGGCGGTGATGCCCATGTGGTACTGGTTGTAGACGTCCCACAGGCCGTCGACGATCATGGAGTCGACCATCTTCCAGTCGCCCATGCGCTGGCCGTCGCGCGAGCCGTTGAGCACGTGCGGCGCGGCGCTCATGTTTTCCTGGCCGCCGGCGATCACGATTTCGCTGTCGCCCGTGACCACGGCCTGCGCCGCCAGCATCACGGACTTCAGGCCGGAGCCGCAGACCGCGTTGATGGTGAGCCCGGGGATGCCGTTCGGGAAGCCGGCCTTGATGACCGACTGGCGCGCCGGGTTCTGGCCTACGCCGGCCGCGAGCACCTGGCCCATGATGACTTCACCGAGCAGGTCGGCACTGAGGCCGGAACGCTCCAGCACGCCCTTGATGACGGCCGCGCCGAATTCGGTCGCGGGGATCTTGGCCAGTGAGCCGCCGAATTTTCCCACCGCGGTGCGGCCGGCTGCAACGATAACGATGTCTTCCATGATGTGTTCCCTTGTGAAGTTTGTGGAGTGGTTTTTAAAAATGATTGCGGCCTGCGCGCGGCGGGCGCTCAGGCCCTGGCCTTGACGTAGCGGCCCGGGGCGGGCTCTATGACCGTGTGCTTGCGGCTGCCGTAAGCCTTGGGCGCGGCGACCTGCTTGCCGGCATGGCCTTTGAGCCAGTCCGACCAGTCGGTCCACCAGCTGCCGGGGTACTCGGTCGCGCCCTTGAGCCATTCCGCCTGGGTGGCCGGAAACTTGCCCTGGGGCAGCTTGTCGCGCGTCCAGTAGCTGCGTTTTTTCTTGGACGGCGGATTGATCACGCCGGCGATGTGGCCCGAAGCCCCCATCACGAAGCGCTTGGGGCCCGGCAGGTGCTGGGTGGAGGCGTAGGCGCCGCCTATCGGTACGATGTGGTCTTCGCGCGAGCCGTAGAGGTAGACCGGGATGTCGACCTTGCTGAGGTCGACCTTCTGCCCGCAGACCACGGCCTTGCCGGGCTTGATGAGGTTGTTCTCGAAATAGGTGTTGCGCAGGTACCAGGCGTAAAAAGGCCCGGGCAGGTTGGTGGAGTCGCTGTTCCAGTAGAGCAGGTCAAAGGGCGGCGGGGTTTCGCCCTTGAGGTAATTGCCCACCACGTAGTTCCAGACCAGGTCGTTGGGCCGCAGGAAGCTGAAGGTGGAGGCCAGGTCCTGGCCCTTGAGCAAACCGCCCTGCCCCATCTCGGCCTCGCGGTACTTGACCGAGGTTTCGTCGATGAAGATGTCCAGGATGCCGGTGTCGGTGAAGTCCAGGAAGGAGGTCAGCAAGGTGGCGCTGGCCACCGGCTTCTTGCCGCGCGCGGCCAGTACCGACAGCGCCGTGCCCAGGATGGTGCCGCCCACGCAAAAGCCCAGGGCGTTCAGCGTTTTGGCGCCGGTGATTTCCTGCACGACCTCGATGGCCTTGATCGCGGCGTTTTCGATGTAGTCGTCCCAGGTCTTGCCGGCCATGGACTCGTCGGGGTTGCGCCAGCTGACCACAAAAGTGCGGTGGCCCTGGCTGACGGCATAGCGGATCAGCGAGTTCTCGGGCTGCAGATCCAGGATGTAGAACTTGTTGATGCAGGGCGGGATCAGCAGGAAGGGCTTTTCATAGACCTTGGCCGTAAGCGGCTTGTATTCGAGCAGCTGGAAGAATTCGTTTTCAAACACCACCGCGCCTTCGGTGGTGGCGACGTTCTTGCCGACCTCGAACACGCTTTCGTCGGTCATGGACACATGGCCCTGCTTGAGGTCGTGCAGCAAATTGGTCAGGCCCTGGGCAATGCTTTCGCCCTGGCTCTGGATGGCTTTTTGCTGGGCTTCGGCATTGAGCGCCAGGAAATTGCTGGGCGCGGTGGCCGCCATCCACTGCTCGACGGCAAAGCGCACGCGCGCGCGCGTCTTGGCGTCGGCCTGCACGGCGTCGGCGAGTTCCATCAGGGTGCGGGCGTTCAGCAGGTAGGTGGACGCGGAGAATCTGGAAACCGGGTTGGCCTTCCAGGCTTCGCTGGAAAACCGGCGGTCGGAGGCGACCAGGGTATCGGCGCCCTCCTGCAGGCCCTGGTTCCACAGCGCGGAAGCGTCCGCGATGTAGCGCTGCTGCAGTTGCTGCAGCCTGGCTGGGTCGAACTGCAGCAGGGGCTGGCCTTGAATGCCGTTGGCGCCATTAGCACCGTTGGCAGGCCCAAAGCCCGGCGGCATGACGCCGCCTGCCATCGCGCCCATGGCTTGTTGCAGGCCCGCGGCAAAGGTCTCTTGCATCTGACGGGCCGCCTGGGCCCGGTTTGCGTCAGAATTCATCTGTCTCCCCGATCATGTTGAGTCTCGGTGACTCTTTTAAGCACACCATCAGTATCGTAGGATTTGCTTTCAAAATTCCCGACCGCACGCAGAGTTTCAAGTATTTATGTATTTGGTTGTCATCGCCTGGATTTACGTCGTGCTCATGATGAGCGTTGCCGAAGCTACGAACAGCAACGGCACGCTCCTGGGTGCACTGTTTACCTTTGTACTCTATGGACTGGCGCCGGTGGCATTGGTGGTTTACCTGATGGGCGCGCCCGCGCGCAGCAAAGCCCTCAAGAAACGCGCCGCGCAGGAACTTGTGCAGCAAACTGCAGATGCCGAAGCCAACGCAGCCGGCGAAAAAACCGAAGCGGTGCACCAGCCCGCCGCGCAGGAGCCGCCCAAGGGCTGACAAAACTCAGGGCTGGCGCGGCCTGGCCGCCTCGCCGTAATGCTGCAGACACAATTGCCGCGTCAGCTGCACTAAAAAGCGGCTCACGCGCGTGGCCGGCCGCGCCTTGGGCACGGCAATGCACAAACGGTTGCGGATCTGCGGCGCATGGATGGCCGCCATGAAGGGCGGCGCCGCATCCGTCCATTCATGCACCGCGCTGGCCGGCAGCACCGTAGCCGCCACGCCGCGCGCCACCAGCGAGAGCACGGTTTTGATCGACTCGACCTCGGCCACCACCTGGAGCCGGTAGCCCCGGGGTTTGACCTCGCTCTCCAGCAACTGCCGCAGGGAATTGGGTTTGCTGGGCAGCACCAGGGGCAAGGCCGCGACGTCGGCCAGCCGTATGCGCGCGGGCAAGGGCGAGGAAGACATCAGCACCAGCGATTCGCGCGCCACCGTTTCGATGTCCAGCAGCGGCGAAGCCGGCGGGTCGAAAAGCACGGCCACGTCCAGCCGCCCCGCGACAAGGCCTTCGCGCAGGCGGATGCTCAGGCCCTCTTCCACGCTGATGGCCGCATCCGGGAATTCGGCGCGGAAGCGCTCCACCAGGTCAGCCGTCATGGCATGCGCCACGCGGGGCGGCAGGCCCAGGGTGATGCGCCCGCTGGGAACCAGCTGCCGCTCCCGCATGTCGGCGCGGGCGCGCTCGGCGAGTTCAAAAATGCCGCGCGCGTGCTCCAGCAGGGCCGTTCCCGCCGCGGTGGGCTCGGCGCCGCGGCCTGTGCGCGTCAACAGGCGGTGGCCGGTTTCCTGCTCCAGCGTGGCGATCTGCTGGCTCAGCGCGGGCTGCGACATCACCAGCGCGGCGGCGGCCTTGCTGAAACTGCCGGCTTCGGCAACGGCCACGAAGTATTCAAGACGGCGCAGGTCGATGGCAGACTCCCAAAAAAGTGCTTCAAGCCATTCTAGAAGCTATTGCTATTTCCGATAACTGGTATCCGCAATAAGACAGTCCGGCCAGGGCCATGCGGCACCAGAATACAGGGCAGCACCATGAACACAGAACCCGTCCTCACCTACCTGCCCGAACCCTCGCAGCCGGCCTTCCGCCCGCCGCCAGGCGCCTGCGACAGCCACGTCCACGTTTTCGGGCCGGCCGCGCGCTTCCCCTTCGCGGCCACGCGCAACTTCACGCCGGCCGACGCGCCGGCGGCCACGCTGTTCAGCCTGCACCGCAAGCTGGGCATTTCGCGCTGCGTGATCGTGCAGTCGGCCGTTCACGGTTTTGACAACTCGGCGGTGGAAGACGCGATCTCCGCGGGCCGCGGGCGTTACCTCGGCATCGCGCTGGCGCCGCACGACGTGCCCGACGCGGAACTGCGGCGCCTGATGGCCGCAGGTTTTCGCGGCGTGCGCTTCAACTTCATGAAGCACCTGGGCCAGGGCGCCACGGTGCAGCAGGCCGTCACCCTCACCCATCGCCTGGCGCCGCTGGGCATGCACCTGCAGGTGCATTTCGACAGCAGCCTGATCCACGATCTGGCGTCGGTGCTCAAGACCTCGGCCGTGCCGGTGGTGATAGACCACATGGGCCGTGTCGATGCGCGGCTGGGTCCCGACCACGCCGATTTCCGGGCGCTCTGCAGGCTGATGGAAGACCCGCTGTTCTACGTCAAGGTCAGCGGCGCGGACCGCATCGATGCCAGCCCGCCGCATACCTATGCCCACGGCGCCGCGCTGGCGCGCCGCCTGGTCGAATCCTTCCCGGACCGCTGCCTCTGGGGCACGGACTGGCCGCACCCCAACCACACGCACGTGCCGGACGACGGCGCGCTGGTGGACCTGCTGCCCACCATCGCCCCCACGCCCGAACTGCAGGACAAGCTGCTGGTGCGGAACCCGCAACACCTTTACCAATTCCCCGCATGAACGCCACCACTTTGAACACCCAGACGCCCGTCGCCGGCCGCCTTGCCGGCAAGGTGGCTTTTGTCACCGGCGCTGGATCGGTAGGTCCCGGCTGGGGCAACGGCCGCGCCATCGCCGTGCGTTTTGCGCAGGAAGGCGCCCGCATCTTTGCGGTGGACCGCGACACCGAGCGCATGCAGGAAACCGTGCGCCTGGTCGAGGAAGCCGGCGGCGAGATCGCCACCGCGCAGTGCGACGTGACGCAGTCGGCCTCTATCGCCGGCGTGGTCGCTGCCTGCATCGCCCGCTTCGGCCGCATCGACGTGCTGGTCAACAACGTGGGCGGCTCGGCCGCCGGCGGGCCGGTGGAGATGGCCGAGGAAACCTGGGATGCCCAGCTGGACCACAACCTCAAGAGCGTGTTCCTCACCTGCAAGCACGTGCTGCCGCTGATGGAAGCGCAGGCGGCGGGCGCCATCGTCAACATTTCCTCGACCTCGGGCCTGCGCTGGACGGGCTCGGCCCAAGTCGCTTATGCCTCCACCAAGGCAGGGGTGATCCAGTTCTCGCGCGTGGTCGCGGTGCAATACGCCAAGGCCGGCATACGCGTGAACACCGTGGTGCCCGGCCAGCTCTACACCCCCATGGTCGACGTGCGCCTGGCCAAACAGCGCACGGGCGGCGACGTGACGGCCTTGCTGCAGCAGCGCCAGTCGCGCATTCCGCTGCCCTTTATGGGCGACGGCCGCGACACCGCGAATGCCGCGCTGTTCCTGGCGTCCGACGAAGCCCGCTTCATCACCGGCACCGAGATCGTGGTGGACGGCGGCATGTCGGTGCGTTGCGATTGAATTTAAAAAATTGAGAAGTTGAGATTCATGGAGACAAAGGAAAACATCATGACAAGCAAAAACATCCCCCGCAGGGCCGCCCTGCTGCTGACGACCGCAGTCCTGGCCGTGGGCTTTGCGGCGCCGTCCGCTTACGCGCAGGCCAAAATCACCCGCCTCGTGGTGGCCTTCCCGCCCGGTGGGCCGGTCGACTTCGTGGCCCGTACCATCGGTGAGCAACTCGGCAAGGAGCTGGGCTCACAGGTGATCATTGAAAACCGGGCCGGCGCCAACGGCGCGATCGCGGCCGAATACGTGGCGCGCGCCACGCCCGACGGCAGCACACTCTGGCTGACCAGCGTGGGCGCGGTGGCCATCAACCCGCCGCTCTATGAAAAGCTGCCTTACGACCCGGTGCGCGACCTGGCGCCGGTCTCCCTGGTGGCCAACAACGTGGAGCTGCTGGTGGTGGGCGCCGGCAACCCGGCCAACACCGGCGCCGAGTTCATCGCCAACGCCAGGCTGCGCAAGGACGGCGCGACCATGGCCTCGTCAGGCACCGGCAGCGTGCCGCACCTGGCGATGGAACTGCTGGCCGATGCCACCAAGGCGCCGCTGGTGCACGTGCCCTACAAGGGCGCGGCACCGGCCATCACCGATGTCATCGCCGGTCACGTGGACGGCTTTTTCGGCGACATCCCCGGCCTGGTCGGTTTCATCAAGGCCGGCAAGCTCAAGCCCATAGGCATCGCTTCGAACCGCCGCCACCCGCTGCTGCCCGAGGTGAAAACCTTCCAGGAAATGGGCATGGCCGGCGTCGATTCCGACAACTGGTACGCGCTGTTCGCCGGCAAGGCCACGCCGGCCGCCGACATCGCGCGGCTCAACGAGGCGGTCAGGCGCGCGCTGGCCAACGAGGGCGTGCGCAGCAAGCTGCTGGCCTCGGGCGCGGAGCCCGCGGCCTCCAGCCCGGCGGAGCTGGCCCTGCTGCTCAAAAATGACACGGCCAAGTGGGGCAAGGTCATTCGCGCCAAGAAGATCAAACCCGAGTAAAGGCAAACGCACCCATGCGCATCACACCCGTCACCCCCGGCAGCCGGCCGGAACTGGCCGCCATCGAGGCCGGCATCATGGCCGAACGCGGCCGCGTCTCGCCGCTCTACCAGGTGCTGCTCAACAGCCCGCCGCTGGCGCAGGGCTGGGAACAGTTGCTGACCGCCGTGCGCAACCGCAGCTCGGTGCCCGCGCTGCTGCGTGAAATGGTCATCCTCCGGGTGGCGGTGCTGAACCGCGCGCCTTATGAATTTGACGCGCACGTGCCGCACGCGCTGGCGGCCGGCATGCCATCGGAAAAAATCGAGGCACTGCGCGACCCGCAAGCGGGCACGCAAGCCACCATGTTTTCGGAGCTGGAGCGCCACGTCATCGCGCTGACCGATGCGATGACGCGCGACATCGAAGTGCCCGACAGCGTCTTCGACCCGCTCAAGCCTTTCTTCAACGAACAGCAGCGCGTCGACCTGGTGGCCACCGTGGCCTCCTACAACATGGTGTCGCGCTTCCTGGTGGCGCTCCAGGTGGGGCATTGAGGTGAGCGACGCAGGCCACCCCACCGATGCCCTGCTGGTGCAGGCCGGCGCTACGGTTCGCCACGCCGTCGATTTTGCGGACCTGCTGGAGCGCTTGCGTTGCGCCGCGAAAGCCACGGCCCTGCCGGCCCATGCGGCTTTCAACAAGGAACAGGGGATTTTTTACGCCTATGTATTCCTGGATGCGCGCAGCGAGCTCGACAAAGCGGTCGCCACCACGCTGGAGTCCGACCTGCAGAAACGCTGGCCCGGCCTGAAGGATCTCAGGATATCCAGGCTGGAACGTGTGTTCGACACGGCCGGCGCCTCCGCGAATGCGGCGCCGGTATTTCACTACGTCGTGGAGATGGATCCCGAAGCGGGCTGGATGCCCCAGGTGGCCGACTGGTACGACACCGAGCACATGCCGGGCTTGGCCAAGGTCAGCGGCTGCATACGCGCCAGCCGTTTCCTGAACCATGACCACGGCCCGCTGTCGCTGGCCTGCTACGACCTGGTGAGTGAAGAGACGCTGGGCTCGCCGCCCTGGCTGGCCGTGCGCGGCACCGAGTGGAGCAGCCGCATACGGCCGCGCTTTACGAATACCCTGCGCACCATGTTTGAGGTCTTGCCGGGCCGCTGAGGCCGCAGCCGGCTTGCCTTATTCGCGCCAGATGCAGGCCGCCATCCGGCCGGTGGTGCCGAAGCCGTTGCCGGCAGGCCCGGCATCGTGCCTGTGCGAGAAAAACCGCGAGGGATTGCGCACGGTGCACCAGGCATCGCTGCCGTCGTTGCCATACACCTGCGTCACACCCAAGGCCTTCAGGCGCAGCCGCGCCAGGCCCGGCAGGTCGGCCAGGTATTTGCCGGCGCCGGTGGGCACGAACAGGCTGGCAGCTTCGGGCTGAACAGCTTCAAATGCCGCTTTGACTTCAGGGCCGACCTCAAACGACGAAGGCCCTATGCAGGGGCCCAGCCAGGCGATGGTGCGGGCATCCGTGTTCATCGCGGCATGCACCGACTCCAGAACGCCCTTTCCGTCTTTGCCGCCGGCCAGTCCGCGCCAGCCCGCATGCGCCGCAGCGACCATCGCGCCGTCTTCAGTGGCGAGCAGAACGGGAAGGCAGTCGGCGACCATGATGGTGCAGGCCACGCCGGTTTCCATGGTCACACAGGCATCGGCTTGCAGGCCGTCGTCAGTGCCCGCATCCACAGCCAGCACCTCGCGGCCGTGCACCTGCTGCAGAAAGACCGCGCGGCGGCCCAGTGCCTGGCGCAGCAAGGCACGGTTGGCCGCGACCCTGGCCGGCAGGTCACCGACATGGTCGCCCAGGTTCATGCTGTCATAGGGCGCGGCAGACAGGCCACCGGCGCGGGTGGTGAACACCGCCCGCACGCCGGCGGGCGCCGGCCAGTCGGGAATCAGCCAGCGTGCGTCCATATCGACCGAATCGGTAGCCCAATTTTCCGACGGGCCGCCCCTAGGAAACGAGCCCCGGAACATATCAAGAAGGGGCAGCGAACCACACGAAGTGGGGAGCGTGGGGGCCACATTTTCAAGCTTCGTTATCGGGGCAGGCGGAAGGTTGGGCTTTCTGGAAAGCCGGCAGCTTCATGCAGGCGTCATAGGCGGCCATGGTGCGCGGCAGGCCGTCAAAGCTCACATTGAAACGCTTGGCGTTGAAGATCTGCGGCACCAGGCAGCAGTCGGCCAGCGTGGGCGTGTCGCCGTAGCAAAAGGTCGACGGCGGCAGCTGGGCCAGCTGGCGCTCAAAGGCTTCCAGCCCTTCGCGGCACCAGTGCACGTACCAGGCGTTTTTGGCGGCTTCGTCGAGCTTGAGTTCTTTCACCAGGTACTTGAGGACGCGCAGGTTGTTGATGGGGTGGATTTCGCAGGCGATGGACTGGGCCAGCGCGCGCACCTTGGCGCGGCCCAGGGCGTCGGCCGGCAGCAGGGCCGGCGCGGGGTGTTTTTCATCGAGGTATTCGATGATGGCCATGGACTGCGAAAGTTTTTCGCCGTCGACTTCCAGCAGCGGCACCAGGGTGTCGGCGGCCAGCGCGGCGTAAGGCGGCTGTTTGTGCTCGCCTTTGGCGATGTGCACGGGAATGTAGTCGTAGCTGAGGCCCTTGAGCTCCATCGCGATGCGTACGCGAAACGAGGAGGAAGAGCGGAAATAGTTGTGGAGTTTCATCTCTAAAGCATAAACCATGGCCCCCACGGTCGCGCACTTCGTGTCGCTCCCTGCCCCCCGAGGGGGCCGCTGCGCCTGCGGCCCGGCAAAGCCGGTTCCGCGGCCCTGGCTCGGTTGAATACCTCCCGTGTGGCTTCAAGCGACCCCTGTGGCAGGGCAATCGCCTGCGCGACTGACGCCGGGCGATCCCGCCGCTACCATGGCCGCGACACTTTCTCAACAGATCCAGCGGAGACAACCATGAGCGCCATCACCAGCCTGAGCAACCACCAGATTCGCCTGGCCAGCCGACCCGTCGGCCTGCCCACGCGCGACAACTGGAACTTCACCACCGAACCCGTCGCCGAACCCGGCCCGGGCGGTGTGCTCGTCAAGACTTTGTACCTGTCGCTGGACCCGGCCATGCGCGGCTGGATGAACGACGCCAAAAGCTATATCCCGCCGGTGGAAATCGGCGCCGTGATGCGCGCCGGCGGCGTGGGCAAGGTGATCGCCTCGCAAAACCCCGCCTTTGCCGTGGGCGACTATGTGAACGCCGCGCTCGACGTGCAGGAGTACTGCCTGATCGCGGCCGACCAGGTCAAGCGCAGCGGCATGTTCAAGATAGACCCGCGCCAGGGCCTGACCTCGTGGCTCAACGTGCTGGGCCTGCCGGGCATGACGGGTTACTTCGGCTTGCTGGAAGTGGGCCTGCCCAAGGCGGGCGAAACCGTGGTGGTCTCCGGCGCGGCCGGCGCGGTGGGCCAGACGGTGGGCCAGATCGCCAAGCTCAAGGGCTGTCGCGTGGTCGGCATCGCCGGCGGCCAGGCCAAGTGCGACTGGGTCGTCAAGGAACTGGGCTTTGACGCCTGCATCGACTACAAGAACAGCGACGTGCGCGCCGGCCTGAAGGAGCACTGCCCCAAGGGCATAGACATCTACTTCGACAACGTGGGCGGCGAGATCCTGGACATGGTGCTGGCACGCCTGGCGCGCGGCGCCCGCATCATCATCTGCGGCGCCATCAGCCAATACAACAACACCACGCCCGTGAAGGGCCCGGCCAACTACCTGTCGCTGCTGGTGAACCGCGCCCGCATGGAGGGCATCGTGGTCTTCGACTACGCCGACCGCTACCACGTCGCCGTGGCCGAGATGGCGGGCTACCTGAAAGCCGGCACCATGAAAAGCAAGGAAGACATCGTCGTGGGCCTGGACACCTTCCCGGAAACGCTGCTCAAGCTGTTCAACGGCGAGAACTTCGGCAAGCTGGTGCTGCAGGTCGCGAAAGAGTAGTTCCTACTTCCCGCCGCGCACCAGGCGTACCGCGGCCGACGTGGCGCGCGGGGCTTCACCGGCGCTGCCGTCGCTGAACCCCACAAACGTGAAGTAACCGGGACCGGTGCTGCTGGATGTCCAGAAGCGGGCTTCTATAAGGTTTTACCCCCTCTCCCTCTGGGAGAGGGCGGGGGTGAGCGCCGCGGCCTGTGCTTGAAACCGGGACTTTGTGCTGGTCAAGTAATTTCGGACACCTCGATAAGGGCACGTTCGGCCATTTGTCGTTCATAGACATTGGGAGGCAGATAACCCAGGGTTGAGTGCAGGCGCCGGCTGTTGTAGAAGCCGACGATGTAGTCGGAGATGTCGGCGGCG